>JAMOQI010000033.1 GCA_027064095.1 Bacteroidales bacterium
TTTTCGGCTCTGCATTATTATTTATGTATGCGATGTCTAATAGTTCTTCAAAAACAGAAGTGAAACTAGAATCTGATTTGCTTAGCTCCAGCATGCTTAATAATACATTCATTTTTTTATTGACATCTAATTTTGACGAAACCATACCTAGTTTGAGTTCTTCAATGGCCTTATTTATGTTATTTATTGATCGGTAATAATCAGCTAAAGCAAAATGAACAAAACCGTCTTGGGGGTCAATATCAAGTATTTTTTGATAATATTCAAAAGCTTTGTCATTTTGTCCTTCTTTAGAGTATAATTCAGCAATCATTCCATAATAATCTTTGTTATTAGGTTGATATTTAATCATTTTTTCTAATGTCTCTATTGCTTTTTTATAATTGCCTTCTTTTAGATAAATTTGTTTTATTTGACTCATTACTCCATCTTCGTAACCAAATTTATCTATAATTTCTTTATACACATCTATCGCTTTGTTATATTCCTTATTCCAAATGTGTAAATTTGCCTTTTGGTAATAATATTCCTTACGTTCCGGAGCTATTTTTATAAGTTGTTGATTTACTTTTATGGCATTGTCAAATTGTTTTTGTTGTTGATATATTCTTAGCAGTAATTCTTGATACCAGATATTCTTTTTGTCAATGTTTATAGCTTTTTTACTTAATTCAATAGCTTTTTTCGGATTCATATTTTCATACATTCTTGCAAGTTCATAATAACTTGCATCATGATTGGGATTCATATTAATGCATGATTCAAAGCCTTTCTCTGCTAAGGCTGTTTTTCCTTGGAATAGATTTTTTTTTGCCTCAATAAATTTATTAGAAACAGTATAATTTATTGTGCTATCGTTTTTATCTATTTTTAAAGCTGCTGTTTGCTTATTCGTAGCACATGACGAGATAAGAATTATAAAAAAAATAAAGTATAATTTATTGACGAAATTCATATTTATAACAGCTTGAAATTGATTTGCAAAGGTACAGAATTATAGCGTCGTAAATCAATTGAATTATCTATTAACTAACTGAGCTTGACATAAGATTTATCTCCCAGAAAGTCAATAGTATGCCGGATTTGTTGCTAAAAATTACAAAATTATAGATGACTATTACTAGTTTTTTAGTGCATAAATGGGGTGTTATTGGTTTTTCTTCTGTAAATTTCGATTAATAGCATCTATTCTTTCTCAAATATATTTGTATTATCCCGACCAGTCTTGAGGTAAGCGCAAGGAGGCTTTTATAAACTTGTGTTACATAGGAACTAATTGTTTGAAACTGTGAGTAAAGGTTTTCTCGAACTTAGGTTATGAACTTCCTATAATAGTTTCATACGCTCTGCATCCTGACGAATAAAAATAAATAATAGTATTGTGAATGCCCATAGAGATGAGCCCCCATAGCTAAAGAAGGGTAGAGGAATACCTATGACAGGTAGAATACCAAGCACCATTCCTATATTTATCGTAAAATGAAAAAATAATACAGAAGCAACTCCATATCCATATATTTGTGAAAATATGGACCTTTGTCGTTCTGCGACATATATTATCCTAATCAGAAGTATTACAAATAAAATTACAACTAATGAACTTCCTATAAATCCCCATTCTTCTCCGACAGTACAAAAAATAAAGTCTGTACTTTGCTCAGGAACAAAATTAAATTTTGTCTGTGTGCCATTTAAAAATCCTTTACCGGAAATACTTCCTGAGCCTATTGCAATTTTTGATTGGTATACATTATAGCCTGCGCCTCTTAAGTCTTGCTTAAGATTTAAGAGTACTTTTATTCTTACTTGTTGGTGTGGTTGTAGTTTACTGAAACCTAAATCTACCGAGAATACGAAAGCAACAATGATAGCAAAAATGCCAAAAAGTTTCAATACATTTGATAAGTTCTTTTTCATAAATAAATATGAAAGGCTTATAATTAATAGTATTACCCCAAGGAGTATTAATTTGTAGGTTAAGCTTTGCAATAATAATGTTAATACTGCTAAGAATGCAAAAATAAGTCCTATTACAAAGATGTTTCCTGATAGCCCACGCCGGTACAGTACAAAAATAAATGACACATAAACTAAGGCACTACCTGTGTCATTTTGGAGTAGAATAAGGAATGCTGGTAATATAATTATTACACCTGCTATTATAGTTGCTTTTAGATTTCCTACTTTTACATCAAGGTTGCTAAGGTATTGTGCTAAAGCCAGTGAGGTGGCGTATTTAACAAATTCGGCAGGCTGAATTGCAAAACTTCCTATTTGAAACCATGATTTTGAACCTGCAACTTCTTTCCCGAATAGTAATACGAGAATCAAACTAAGTATATGAAATCCGTATATTGCATATGAAAACTGACTAAAAAACTTTGGCGCTATTATAATTATTATCAAAGCAATAACAATTGATGCCGCTATCCATATCATCTGTTTCCCATATCGCTGAGAGAAATCAAAAATAGCATGGTTGCTGGGATTATATACGGCAGAATATATATTTAACCAGCCAAAGAATACCAGCAGTAGGTAAATTGAAATTATTACCCAATCCAAATCTCTCCACGCTAATCTTCTATCTCTCATCTTCTGGAATTAAATTACCTTCTAACATTCTTTTCTCTAGCCATTTTCTGTTTTTAGGGATATATCCCTTCAGATATTTTTCTATCATTAGGCTAGCTATGGGGGCAGCCCATGTTCCTCCGTAACCTGAGTTCTCTACAAAGACTGCAATTGCAATTTGGGGATTGTCTTTTGGAGCAAATGCAATAAAAACAGAATGATTTTCCCCATGAGGGTTCTGGGCAGTACCGGTTTTACCACAAACAGCTATGCTGTCTATTTTTGCTAGTTTAGCTGTCCCGTTTTCCACAACCTTTTCCATCCCATTTACCACAATATCGAAATATTTACTATTTATTCCAACATAATTTTTCTTTGTAAAGGACGGATTATTTTTGGCAGAATCACCAATCTGAGCTACAATATGTGGGGTGTAATAATATCCTCTATTTGCTATAAATGCTGCTTCATTTGCCATTTGAAGAGGAGTCTCTAATATTTCTCCTTGTCCTATTGCTAAAGAAATTGTAGTAATAGCATTCCAGTGTCCTTTGCCATAATATTTGTCATAATATTCTACCTTTGGAATATTGCCGCCTCTTTCGTAGGGTAAATCTATTCCGAGTTTTTTCCCAAATCCCATTTTTAATGTATAATCACGCCATTTTCTGAATCCCATTTCTGAATTTTTGTAAGCATGATTATTTATGATACTTCTATAAACATTACAGAAATATGCATTACATGATATTTTTATAGCTTCTTCAAGATTTATTGTAGGTGTATGTGAATGACATCCTACATGTAGACCCTTGTAGTTGAAACCATTATGGCAAGTATAGGTGGTTGAAGGATATAATACACCTTCCTGTTGTGCTATAAGTGCTTGTACTAACTTAAAAGTAGAGCCTGGTGGGTATGATGAGTTTAATGCCCGTGTTAGCAATGGCTTATGTTTGTCTTTTAATAAGCTATCATAATTATTAGAGCGTATTCTACCTACGAGTAAATTCGGGTCGTAACTGGGTGCGCTTACCATGCTGATAATTTCTCCGCTACTAGGCTCTATTGCTACTATTGCCCCAATTTTATTTCTCATCAATTCCTCACCATAAGTTTGCAAGTCAACATCAAGTCCCAGATGTAGATTATATCCCTTTTTGGCAGGAATATCATATTTACCATTATGAAACGAACCTTTCTCTCGATTATATACATCAACCATAAGCTTTTCAACTCCTTTTTCTCCTCTGAGGTATTTTTCATAGGATTTCTCAATGCCACTTTTACCAATATAATCTCCTGATGAGTAGAATGTATCGTTTTTTAACTCTTTGCTGTTTACTTCTCCAATAAAGCCTAATAGATGAGCTGCATTTTTATATGGATACTTACGCAATGTCCTTGCTTGAACATAGAATCCGGGGAATTGAAATAATTTTTCTTGAAGAAATGCTGTTTGTGTTTTTGATAGTTGTTTTACAAAAATACTTGCCTTCCTGCGGCTATACTTTTTTGCTTTTTTATATTTGCGTTGATATTCCAGAGTGTCAATACCTATTAGTTTACAGAAGTTGACAATATTAATATCTTTAGCTTCCTTTGGTATTATCATTAGGTCAAATATTGCTTCATTATAAACAATAAGTTTATTGTTTCTATCAAAAACTAAACCTCGAGGTGGATAAATAGTAATATCCTTTCTAGTGTTGTTTTCTGCAGCAAATACATATTCATTATTAAACAATTGTAAAATAGATAAGCGTATTAGAAATATTATTCCGACAAAAATAAAAAAACCGTAAATGGTATATTTGCGATTTGCATATTTATCTTTACGCATTATCATAATTCGAATATTGAAAATTAGTTTGTCCTAAAGGAAATTACTTAGATTGTAATTACAAAAATAGTATATGAAGTAGCTTTTCATATAATGCCTTAAGCCATTTGTTAACAATCAAAAGTGAACATTGTAGGGGAAAAGGCATAATTATGTCTCAAAACTTTGTTGTGAGTGTTGAAGCTGTTGTAAAACAAGAGTTTATAGAATAAAAGTAGGACGCTGTTTTGGTGAGGCTTTAGATTTAGCTAAGCAATTTAGTTTTCAGTAGCTTCAGCACAGAAAAATTTTGGGTTAAATATTTATACTTGAGGATAGAGTATTTACAATGTAAAAAGATATTCTTTTCTAATTAGCATCAGCCTAATTAAAAATAAAATATCAAAAGGAATATGAGAGGAATTAAAATCCCAATGCTTATTAAAATGGTTCCTCGCCATTTGAGTCCATTTTTGCCTTTTAGGATAAACATGCCAGATATTGCTAGTATTATCAAGGAAACTGCAAAAATATCTGAAAACCATTTCCAATAAAAATTAGGGTTATAATGAAGCCAGTTTACAGTATGAAATACTTTTCTTTTGCTTAGTGTCTCTACTCTCCCTGAGCCCGTTTTTGTATCAAAGATAGCATTACCTCCTTTAAAGAATATTTTCAGCCTTTCGTTATTGGGAAAGTAGAATTTGCGATATTTATTATCGATATCAATTTCTTTGAGAATAGCTATAGCTTTACTTTTATCAAAGTCGTTTTTATCAATTTTTTGCTCAGTTTTGACATTCCATTTCTTTACTATATAACTTGGATCCCAGTCATCTAAATGATTTATAGCTATTCCTGACAAAGAATAAATTAAAATCATACCAACAAAGAAATAACCTAAATCTCTATGTGTGGCTCTATTAAATTTGCGCAGTTTCTTACCCATAAATATCAACAATAAAAAGCAAGGTCAGCTTTTATTGCTGACCTTGATATTTTTAACAGTATTATTATTTATCTTCTGATTTTTCTTCTGCTTTTTCTTTTTGTTCAGCTTTCTCATCAGCTATTTCAGCAGCGCTGTCGTCAAAGTGTTTTGCTTCACTTTTTACTTCAACGCTTTCGTCAATTTTATAATCTTCTGCTTTAACAGAATAGAAAGAGACGTGATCTTTACCTTCTGCTTTAGCTTCTTCTAACATTTTTTTAAGGCCGGCAATTTGATTTTGTAATCCTTTAATCTGCTTCTTGTGTTTGGTATCGTTATCAGGAAACATACCTTTTTCTCCATCTTCATGGTGTTCTTCTTCAGCTTCTTCTTTTTGAGGTCCATTGGCTATTAGCTCTTCAAGTTCTGCTTCTTGCTCCATGATATAATTATCATCAACTCTAAATTCATCAACAATACCATTTACAATTACTCTGTGATCCATTACCTCGTCAGCACGGAAATTTCCTGATTCGTCAGTAGCTTTAATATGTATATCAGTGCTGTCACCCAAAATAACCATCTTTGTTCCTCCGTGTTTGCACACATGATCAACATCTCCTTCTACTGTAACTGTTTGTCCAACCAAATCAGCTATTTTAAGTTCTAATTGGTCAACTGTTAAAACCTCTGTATTAGCTTGTTCTGATTCTTTAACAACTGCTGTTTCTGCATTCTTTGCTCCGTCATTATTACATGCTACAATAGAGAATGCAACAACGGTAAATAAAAATAATTTTTTAATCATAGTTTTAAGTGTTTAATTTTAATAATGTTATGGGGTGCAATGTTACGAAAAATAATTAATCATTGGAGAATTAAAATAACTTTTGAATATCTTTCTTTAAGAATTCTATAGCATGCTCAGTTTGCAATTTCTTATTTCCCATTACAGATTCAAAAATTCTCTTACTTAATTCAATACCATTATCATCTGGTTTTAAGTCTATAGCGGCATTATTAATTAGATTCACTAAATCTTCTTTCGCAGCCTTAAGCATTGTCCAACTTTCTTTAGAGATATATAATTGTTGAGCTAAATTATGTTCATATTCATCTCTTATTGCTTTTAGTAATGCCGCTTGCAACTGATAAACCTTTTGTGATGGTTTTTGTACTCTGAAAACTAAACTTTGGGGGGATATGCGTTCAAGAAATAAAACCATTCTTTCGTATGCTTGCAATCGTATAGGAGTTAAATATTTTTTGTCTTCCTGTTTTATTTGTAATCGCAATTCCTCTATTTGTGTTTTTAATTCTTTCTTGTTAATTTCTTCTTGTGCATTCAAGTGTAACTTAAGTAGAAAGTATGCTGTGATAAATACCACTATTGAAGGAATGGTGTACTTTGCTATTTCTAATGTCTCTTGCATATCATTATTAATTTGATGCAAATATAATCTGTTTTTCTTTTTATGTGAATATTGAACTAAATAAACTTTTATTTAGTTATTGTAAGGAAACGTATAATGTTGCGTCACTGTTGATTCAACTGTCAGAAGTAATTTTTTGACCTATAAAAATTAAAAAAGGTAGCTAAAAATAATTATAGTTACCTTTTTCAATTGTATAATTGCCTGTTTTGTGTTACCAATGATTATAAGAATTACATAGCATCCTTTTCATCAATATATATTAATTGGATATTTTACTAATTTTTTAATTTGAATTTAATAGGAATTCTCATATATGTTGCTACAGATAAAATTCCTTGTTTTGCCGGCTTCCATGGAGGCATAGATTTTACAACTCTTATTGCTTCCTCTTCTAATAAAGGATCAACATGTCTTAGAACTTTCACTTCTCTAATTTTTCCATTAGCACCAATTGTAAATTGTACATAGATGGTACCCTCTAAATTATAATCTATTGCCATCTGTGGGTATTTAATATTATTTTTTAGGAATAATTGCATCGCTTCTTCTCCGCCTGGAAATTGTGGGTTTACTGTAGGAAACTCATAGAAAGGTTCGGTATATTCTTCAGGTTCTGGTTCATCAAAATCTATATCTCCTAAATCATCAATGTCTTTTGAATATACGATAATTTTATCATCAGGTATTTTTGTGTTATTGTCAACGACTTTTATTGTACTGAAAACTATTTTAGGAATTTCCTTTGGCTTTGGACGCTCAGTGTTTTCAATTACTGCTTCGTCCCAGTTTATTACTGCTGTGGTCTCGGGTAATTCTATTCTGGTTGTATTAGTTTTGTACTCAAAAGCATAAAATATTATGCTTAAACTAATAGCTAATCCAAGTAAAAAAAATGTTCTTGTATGCAAATCTAAATTTGCATTTTTTGTTTTCTTGATTTCCATGGTAAATATTTTAATGGGTTAATAATATGTTGAAAAACAAGAATGTTGCCAAAACTATAATTTTTGTTAATTTATAGTTAATGGTTGATATTACTAAGTAAAAGGCTGTTGATAAAGTTGATTTTTAGAATAGTATAAAATTCAAAGTAGATTAGGCTGTGAGAGTGAAAATGAAATATTATTTTTTATTTATTGTTATTGTTTTGAAAAAAGCTATCTAAATTTGTTCCAATGCTTATGGTGTTAGTGCCACCGGATAAATGATATGATGTTCTGGAATATCCAATCTTGAATTTGTAAACCTTTAGTCCAACTCCAAAAGAAAAGCCTACGAGCCCACTTCTATTAGCGATTTTCATTTCTTGTTGTCGTCGATAGTTATAACCAAATCTGACCATAAATTTGCCTTTACCTGGTATAAATTCTACTCCTAATATTATGTGTCGCAATGTATTATCTGTAATATCCCATGCTTTTGAACTGGTTTTTACTTCACCGGTAAATGGATCAACTTCTCCTTCGTGACTAGGATCAGAATATTTTAAATCCCATTTTTGTAAATTGTTGAACAAGAATAGTAACCTAAAAGGAGCATGTTCAAACTTTTTGGCGATGCCAAATTGTATATTGAAGTGCAGTGGTTCATTATCACTTCCAGTGTAGGTGGATATCTGTCTCCCCATATTTTTAAATATCAAAGAGGAACTTAATAATTTATTATCGTTAGAATAATTTAATGCTACATCTGCTGCTATTCCGTAGGAGTGATATGATTCAAGGTTAGATAAAATATTTTTAATATTCACACCCAGTCGTAAATTATCAGAAAGTGGTTTCGACCATCCAATTACAAAATTATATTCTGATGCGTTGAATGTTCCGGTTTCTTGTCCCGTATTATCTGTTGCATCAAACGTACCATAATTTATAAATTGTAAGCTGCCAACAAAAGTTCCTAATTTTTTAATATTATGACCAAAAGAAATAAAACCAGCCTTAGTTCCGGCAAAATATCCTAAGTAATTTAAAGATATCTGATGATGCATTTCGTTTGTTATTAATGAAGGGTTTGAATATGCTAAATCAATATCATTATCATCAATTGTGGCAAAATTTGACCCAAAAGCTGATACTCTTGCAGAATTAGATAAGTTCATAAATTCATATACGTATCTACCTCCAGCTTGTGCTAAAACAGTATTGTTAGTTGTAATTAAAATTAAAGCGATGATTAATAATGCTTTATATCTGATAGTATTCAATGTATTCCCTTTTAAAAGATTTAGTTTGCTTGTTAACGACAAAACTAAATTATTATTTTATAATGATACATATTAATTATTAATTTCGCGTCATGGGTATTTTAAATGCAATTTATTGGAATGTTTCTCCTGAAATTTTTAGTTTAGGGCCATTTAGCATACGTTATTATGGGCTACTTTTTGCTGGTGGTTTTATGATTAGTTTTTATATGGTGCAGAAGTTTTATAAAGACGCTGGTTTAGATCCTGTGGAAGTAGATAAACTAACAATTTATACGGTTATTGGTGCTGTATTAGGAGCTAGGTTTGGCCATGTGTTTTTTTATGAATCAGATTATTACCTTCAAAATCCAAGCGAAATTTTAAAAGTATGGCATGGTGGATTAGCTAGCCATGGCGGTGTTATAGGAATAGTTATTTCTACTTGGCTTTATTCTAGAAAATATAAACGCCCTTATCTTTGGGTATTGGATAGATTAGTAGTGCCTTCAGCACTTACCGGAAGTTTAATTAGGCTGGGAAACCTTATGAATTCCGAAATCTATGGACATGAAACTTCACTTCCATGGGGATTTGTTTTTTTACAGAATGGTGAGACAGTCCCTAAGCATCCCACTCAAATTTATGAATCGCTGGCATATTTAATAATTTTTGTATTTTTGTATTATCTCTATAAGAGAAATGGTGGTAAAATACATCGAGGAATGCTTGTGGGTTGGTTTTTGGTGACAATTTTTGGTTTTAGGTTTTTTATTGAGTTAATTAAAAATAATCAGGTTGCTAAAGAAGCTAGTATGACCTTCAATATTGGACAGTGGCTTAGTATTCCTTTGATTGTTTTTGGAGCAATTCTTTTGTTTTATTCTAAAAAACAAAAGATAGATGTTTTTTAAATTATAGATTTATGAGTAATTATTTTTGGAAAAGTAAGAAAATTGTAATAGCTGATGACGATTATATAAATTTTGAATTACTTAAGTTGATGTTAAAAAATACTTCTGTTGAGATAGAACATTTTAAAAATGGACAGTTAGTTGTAGATTATATACAGGATAATTTTGATGTGGATTTGATAATAATGGACATTCAAATGCCTGTTTTAGATGGGTTTGAGGCTGCTCTTAAACTTAGAGAAATTAATTATCCAGGTGTTATTCTTGCCTTAACTGCTCTTAATGCTACAAAAGATGCTAAAAAATATAAGGATAATGGGTTTGATGAAATAGTTGAGAAACCTGTTCGAAGAGAATCTTTTCTTAAGTTATTAGATACGTTTTTAAGTTGATTTTTTATTTAAAAACTAATTTCTGTGAGTGAAATATTATGTTGAACTGAGATTATTAGTTTTAATTATTCGTTAAGATTATTTGTGAATAATCAGGGTTAATATGCCTTTTACGGGTGCATTAATAATGCAGTGAAAATACCTAAATAATTTCCTATAGCATATCCAACTATTCCTACAGTTAAACCACTGATAATTATTGTTCGATTATTCAATGCTCCAGCTACTACCGGTACAAAGGGTGGAGAACAAATTAATGCTGTTGATGTGATAATAAGTGTGTCAGAGTCTATTTTAAATATCTTCGATAATAATAAATGCAATAAAAGAGAAAGAGTTATTGTATAGGAAATATAGAGAAATATTGGCATTGCATCTATGGAAAATTTCTTTAAATCAGCCATAGAAGAAACAACCAAACTGAAAACGAGTATAAAGTACATGCCTAGTTCGAAAGACTTAGGAGAACGCCTTAATACATTTATAAATGAAGTGCCAATTCCTAAAGTAGTAATTACTAATATTGCTACCATTGTGGAATATTTCTCAGGTACTATAAAACTAGCCCCTACACCTAATAAAACTACTAAAACAGAAACGCCCAGAATGCCTAACGTAGGAATTAAATTATACTTCTTGAAAAAATATGAGTAATCCTCATTCTGTGAAAATTCCATACTTCTAGTTCCAAATTTTGCTTGATACGAATAACCATATGGTAACCACTTCTTGAAAATTACTTTTCCAATACTCATTAAAAATAGCAAATAAGCTCCTGAGAATATTAAATCAGAAGTGTGTACCATTAAATATTCACTTGGACTAACATTTAAAGCCTCTTTTATAGACGCCAAATTTGGAGTACCACCAGTGTATACGCCTACTAATAATCCAGTAATTTTCCATGCGTCTTTTATTAATGGTTCGAAAAAATAATATCCACTGACGACAACTAAAAAAACAGAAACCATTCCCAGAATTAAGGATATTACACTTTTACGTGCCATTCTTGTCCAGTTAGAAAAATTTAGGGCTGAAAGCAAAAGCGGTAATGAAATAAGAATACTTATATTCGATATGTTTTCCTGTACAACATAATTACTATCGTCTAATATTCCTATATTTCCAATTATTAATCCAATTATATATACAACTACTACATTACCAGCTTTACGAAGTAATAAAAATTTCCCTGCATAATGTATTACTAAGGCAGGTGTTACTAGGTAAAAAAGGACTAATAGTGTATTCTGGATGATAGTATTCATATATTTTGATTATGATAATTTAGAATTCAAATGTACTAAAAAAATATTTTGAAATAAATTTATTTTATAATTACTTCTTTTGAGTGTATTCTTATGCTTTAATTATTATTTTTGACAGCTTAATGGGTAATATGGATAAAGATATAAAAATATTAATTGATGGGCTTAATCCTGTTGACTTTTTTGGGGTTAACCACACTAATATTCAGCTTATTGAAGCTGAATTTCCACAGTTGAAAATCATAACAAGAGGAGATGAAATAAAAGCTATTGGTGATGATAAGTCATTGGCAGATTTCGAAATTGTAATGCAGAATCTTAAAAACCAGTATAAGAGAAAAGGTATTATTAAGTTGTCAGATATAAAAAACTGTTTTGCTAGTGATATTGAGGATGGAGAGCTTGTTTTAGAAGAGGAACATGATTCTGAAGTTATAGTACATGGACGCTCTGGTAGAATTATTAAAGCTAGAACAAAAAATCAAAAGTTATTGGTTCAGGGGATAGAGAAAAATGACGTTCTTTTTGCTATTGGTCCAGCCGGAACCGGAAAAACGTATACTGCTGTGGCTCTCGCTGTTAGAGCACTTAAAAATAAAGAGATTAAAAGAATAGTTCTTACAAGACCTGCTGTTGAAGCCGGAGAAAATCTTGGATTTTTACCCGGTGATTTAAGAGATAAACTTGATCCCTATCTGCAACCTCTTTATGATGCTCTTAGAGATATGATACCACAACAAAAACTTGTGAAATATTTTGAAGATGGAACCATCGAAATTGCACCTTTAGCCTTTATGAGAGGCCGTACACTCGATAATGCTTTTGTTATTCTTGATGAGGCCCAAAACACTACTTCTTCTCAACTTAAAATGTTTTTGACAAGGATGGGTAGAGATGCAAAATTTATTATAACGGGTGATATAACTCAAATAGATTTACCTAAAAATCAAAAATCTGGATTAGCAGAAGCTCATTCTATTCTTAGTAATATTAAAGGTCTAAAATTTATTTTTCTTGATAGTAATGATGTTGTAAGACATAGAATTGTTACTAAAATTATTAATGCATATTCCAATCCAAATTCTAATAAATAATAACATTATGGCACAATCTATTGTAAGTACTAAATTTCATTTCTTGAGGCAAAAAAGTCTATATGAAGGTAAAGTTAGAGATGTATATAATATCAATGACGAACTACTAGTAATGGTAGTTAGCGATAGGATTTCTGCTTTTGATGTTATACTGCCTAAGGGTATTCCATACAAAGGACAGGTTTTAAATCAAATTGCAGCAAAATTTTTAGATGCTACAGCAGATATTGTCCCTAATTGGAAACTTGCCGTACCAGATCCTACAGTTACTATTGGTAAAAAATGTGACCCATTTCCAATTGAAATGATTATTCGCGGATATTTAACTGGTAGCTCATGGCGTTCATATAATAATGGTTCTAGAAGTATTTGCGGTGTGCCTATTCCTGATGGTATGAAGGAACATCAAGCTTTTGAAACTCCTATAATTACTCCAACCACTAAGGCTGAATTGGGTTTCCATGACGAGGATATTTCTAAAGAAGAAATATTAAAACAAAAATTAGTTAGTGAGGAGGATTATGAAAAATTGGAAGAAATAACATATAAATTATTTCAACGAGGTAGTGAAATGGCAAAAGAGAAAGGTCTTATTTTGGTTGATACCAAATATGAGTTTGGGAAAATTGGTGATGAAATATATCTGATTGATGAAATTCATACTCCCGATTCCTCCCGATACTTTTATGCTGATGGATATCAAGAGCGTTTTGATAATGGTGAAAATCAAAAACAACTTTCCAAAGAGTTTGTCAGAGAGTGGCTTATGGAACATGGTTTTCAAGGTAGGGAAGGCGATGTGATGCCTGATATTACTGATGAATTTGTTAATTCAGTTTCTGATAGATATATTGAACTATATGAAACTATTGTAGGAGAGAAATTTGTAAGAGAAGATACTTTTGAAGTAAAAGACAGAGTTTTAAACAATGTTACAGCTTTTCTAGAAACATATTATCGATAATGTTGTTTGATTAAATATAAAAACGTTTAGCTGTTAAAACCTGAATTATGAAAAATAACTTTGTTATGAAATTAAACTGTAATGAATAATAGTAAGTAAGAGATAGTATGACATCGTCGTGGTGAGGTTTTACAAGCCGGTTAAGTGGTGGGCTATGAAGTAGTTTACCATAGAAAAGATTTTCTAATGCATATTTCAGGTTTAATACTATCTTTGTGACTTGTATCTAAAAATATAAAAGTGAAGGTGCAAGAGTAATATTTAAATAACATCCTTAATAAATGAAAATAATTGAAATACAAGATATCAAAAAGCATTTTAAAGTTGGAACTCAAGTTGTGAAGGCTTTAAAAGGTATTACACTGGATATTTATAAAAATGAATATGTAGGTTTGATGGGTACTTCTGGTTCTGGCAAGTCTACTTTAATGAATATTCTTGGATGTCTTGATACTCCTACATCAGGGAAATATCAGCTCAATAATAAGATCGTTAGTCAGTTGACAGATAATGAGCTGGCAGAGATAAGGAATAAAGAAATTGGTTTCGTTTTTCAGACTTTTAATTTATTGCCACGCGCAACTGCACTTGAGAATGTAATATTACCTTTGGTTTACGCTGGAATGTCTAAAGAGGAGAGGATAGAACGTGCCGTTGAAGTATTAAAACAAGTACAACTAGAAGATAGAATGGACCATAAACCTAATGAGCTTTCTGGTGGACAACGTCAAAGGGTTGCAGTAGCTCGTGCTCTTGTTAATAAGCCTTCTATTATTTTAGCTGATGAACCAACAGGAAACTTAGACTCTAAGACTTCTATTGAGATAATGGGACTTTTTGAAGAAATTCATAATGCTGGTAATACCGTTATTGTTGTTACTCATGAGGAAGATATTGCAGAGCATACACATCGAATAATTCGTTTAAAGGATGGATTAATCGAAAAAGAAGAAATAAACACAAATCCTAAAAGTGCTTTGGTGGAATTACAAGCATGACATTTTAATAATCTAATTAGTTTATTATGAGTAAACAAAATTTTAAAGTTTATACTAAAGGGGGGGATAAAGGAATGACTTCCTTGATAGGAGGTAGAAGAGTGCAAAAGTATGATCTCCAAGTGGAAGCATATGGCACTGTGGATGAATTAAAATCATATACCGCTTTGGTTTATGATTATACTGATGATTTACTTAGTAAGAAAAACCTATTAATAATTATTGAAAAATTATTTATTGCTGAAAGCCTTATTGCTTGTGATACATACGAAGATCAAATAAAGATGCCTCAGCTTTATGAGAATGATGTGGAATTTCTTGAAAGGGATATTGATAGAATGACAAAGGATTTACAACCACTCAATGCTTTTATTTTACCTGGTGGACATCCATTAATTTCTCAGATTCATATTTGTAGGTCAATTTGTAGAAGAGCGGAACGCGCTTATTTAAGATATGCTGAAAATGCCGAAGTAATTCCTATAGTTCAACATTACCTTAATAGACTTAGCGATTATTACTTTACTTTAGCAAGATACACTGCTGTATTATTAAAAATAGATGAAATTTTATGGCTGCCAAATAAACGATAAGGGTTAATAGACAGATAATCAGATGTATATGTAATTATTTTTTTCTTGTTTAATTCAAATATAATACTACTTTTGCAGAAATTATAAATAACTATAAAAATATAGCTTATGTATTGGACACTTGAATTGGCTTCTAAATTGGAAGATGCTCCTTGGCCAGCTACCAAGGACGAACTTATTGATTTTGCACTACGTTCTGGTGCACCTATGGAGGTAATAGAGAATTTGAGAGAAGTAGAAGATGAAGGTGAGCAATATGATAGTATTGAAGACCTTTGGCCTGATTATCCTACTAAAGAGGACTTCTTTTTTCATGAAGATGAGTATTAATATTCATTTTTTTATAAAAGATTTAAGGGACTTATGTCCCTTTATTTTTTTGACTCTGACTTAATGGCATTAGCTATTAGTTTGATTTTATTGCTATTAATTAAAAATTGAATTAATAACTCATTTTGTCTTATTTTTGCTAGTTAGCATATTTTATATAAATACCAAGAATTGATGTTAAGTTTCATAAGTAAAATGTTCGGTACTAAATCTGACAAAGATATTAAGGCTATTATGCCAATTGTAAATGCAGTTTTAAAAGCCGAAAAAGAATTAGCTCATTTAAGTAATGATGAGCTTAGAGCCAAAACACTAGATTTTAAGAAAATTATTTCTGATGCTGTTGCTGCAGAGCAAGCTGAAATTGAAAGTATAAAAAATAAGATTGCCGCAAATCCTACAATGAATATAGTTGAAAAAGATGAATTGTGGCAAAAAGTAGATTCTATTGAAGAGATAATAACATCTAAAATAGAAGTTGTTTTAGATGAAATATTACCTCAAGCTTTTGCTGTAGTTAAAGAAACAGCACGTAGATTTACAGAAAATGAATTATTAGAAGTTACGGTTACAGAACATGATAGAGCTTTAGCTACAAAATTTGATAATATAAATATTGATGGAGATAAAGCTTTCTATGGTAATTCATGGACTGCCGGTGGTGTGAAGGTAAAATGGGATATGATTCACTATGATGTACAAATCATTGGTGGTGTTGTTTTGCATCAGGGTAAGATTGCAGAGATGGCTACAGGTGAAGGTAAAACATTAGTGGCAACTCTTCCTCTTTATTTAAATGCCCTTTCTGGAAAGGGAGTTCATGTGGTTACCGTAAATGATTACCTTGCCAAAAGGGACTCAGAATGGATGGGGATGTTATTAGAGTTTCATGGATTAAGTGTTGACTGTATCGATAATCATCAACCAAATACTCAAGCTCGTCGTGATGCTTATCTAGCAGATGTAACCTACGGTACTAATAATGAATTTGGTTTCGATTACCTTAGAGATAATATGGCAACAGAAATGTCTGAACTGGTACAGCGTAAACCAAATTATTCTATAGTGGATGAGGTTGACTCCGTTTTAATTGATGATGCTCGTACTCCACTTATTATTTCAGGTCCTACACCTCGTGGTGATCATCAAGAATTTGATGAACTAAAGCCATTGGTTAGTAAGTTGTATTCTGTACAAAAACAAATGGTTACCAGGATTCTCGCAGAAGCAAAGAAACTTATTAACTCTGATGATGGCGATAAGCAAAAAGAAGGCTTTATAAAGCTTTTTAGGGCTTATAGAGGTTTGCCAAAAAACAAACCTTTGATTAAGTTTTTATCTGAACCGGGAATTAGAACTGGTATGCAAAAGACAGAAAACTTTTATATGGCTGAACAAAATAAAAATATGCACATCATTGATGATGAACTTTATTTTGTTATAGAGGAAAAACAAAATTCTATCGACCTTACTGATAAGGGTATTGATATGATTACAGAAATGACCGGTGATCCTAATTTCTATATTCTTCCGGACATTGCTGTTAGCCTAAACGAAATTGATAACAGCGATATATCAGATAAAGAAAAAGCAGAACAAAAAAGTAAAATATTACAAGAATATAGTATCAAAACTGAGCGTGTTCATACTATGAATCAATTATTTAAGGCTTATGCTTTATTTGAACTTAATGTTGAATACGTTATTATTGATAATAAAATTAAAATTGTTGATGAACAGACTGGTCGTATAATGGAAGGCCGTAGATATTCCGATGGACTTCATCAAGCAATTGAAGCTAAAGAAAATGTGAAAGTTGAAGCTGCTACTCAAACTTATGCCACAATTACATTGCAGAACTATTTTCGCATGTATAATAAATTAGCGGGTATGACTGGTACTGCCGAGACGGAGGCTGGTGAACTTTGGGATATTTATAAACTTGATGTTACTGTAATACCTACAAATAGACCAATTGCTAGATTAGACCACGAAGACTTAGTTTATAAAACTGTTAGAGAAAAATATGCTGCAGTAATTAAAGAAACAAATGCCCTAGTTAAATCTGGTCGGCCAGTGCTTATTGGTACAACTTCAGTGGAGATATCAGAATTGTTGAGCCGTATGCTTAACAGACAAAATATTAAGCATAATGTTCTGAATGCTAAGTTACACCAGAAAGAAGCCGATATTGTAGCTGAGGCCGGACTTGCTGGTAATGTTACTATTGCCACTAATATGGCTGGTCGTGGTACTGATATTAAATTGGGAACAGGGGTTAAAGAAGCTGGTGGTCTTGCTATTATTGGTACAGAAAGACATGAGTCTCGTCGTGTTGACCGTCAGTTGAGAGGTCGAGCTGGTCGTCAAGGTGACCCTGGTTCTTCTCAGTTTTATGTTTCTCTCGAGGATAATCTAATGCGCCTTTTTGGCTCTGAAAGAATTGCTTCCGTAATGGATAAAATGGGGCTTGAAGAAGGCGAAGTGATACAGCATTCAATGATTTCTAAATCTATAGAAAGAGCTCAAAAGAAAGTTGAAGAAAATAACTTTGGTATCAGAAAAAGATTACTTGAGTACGATGATGTTATGAACTCTCAGCGTACAGTGATTTATAAAAAGAGATTCCATGCCCTTAATGGAGAGAGACTTGCTCTTGATATCTCAAATATGATTTATGATCTTTCTGAATCTGTTGTTATACAAAATCAGGAAAATAGAGATTTTGAAGGTTTTGAGATTGATTTGGTTCGTAACTTAGGTATTGAAGCTCCTTTTGATGAGAAACAATTTATGCAGCTTAAGGCTGATAAAATGATTCAAGAGATTTTTGAACTTGCTTATACAAATTATAAACTTAAATCAGAAAGGATTGCTAAAGAAACATTTCCTGTAATTGAAAATGTTTATAAAAATGAAGGCCATAGATACAGAAATATTGCCATCCCTATTACTGATGGAATCAAAACAATGGATATTGTAGCTAATTTAGAAAAGTCTGTAGAAACTGGTGGTCAGGAAGTAATTGTTGCTATTGAGAAGATGGTAAGCTTAAAAGTTATTGATAACGCTTGGAAAGAGCATCTCCGTGAAATGGATGACCTTAAGCAATCAGTACAAAATGCATCTTACGAACAGAAAGACCCTCTGTTAATTTATAAATTTGAATCGTTTGAATTGTTTAATCAGATGCTTAATAGAATTAATAGAGAAATTGTTTCTTTCCTTATTAAATGTGACTTGACAGCCAATAAAGAGGTTCAGATAGAGTCTGATTTCAAACCTGCTAGTTTTGATGCAAGTAAACTACAAACTGGTAGAACAGAAATTGGTAGTAATAATGGTGCTGGTAACCCAAATAAGTTTGGACATCAAACACAGCAACAACAAGTTACTCAACCTATTGTAAAAGAGAAGAAGGTTGGTAGAAACGATCCTTGTCCTTGTGGTAGTGGTAAAAAGTATAAGCATTGTCATGGTAGATAAATTGGTGTTTTAAACTCGCATTATAGAACTATATAAAAAGTAGGAATAAATATTTAATCTAATAGTATAGCAAAAAAACTATAAATATAATGGTGAGATTATTTCATATAAAATTAAAAAATCGCTACTGAAGAATTATGAGTATGTTAGCGTTTAGTTAAATGGACTAATTTAGGGTAAAACCAATTTGATATAAATAGAAGCCTCACTAAATATTGATGTTTTTTAGTGAGGCTTTTTTTATTGTATCCTTGACTTATCAAATAAAATTTAATAATAGGATGATTTATGAGACTTAGAATTTAAAACCAGCAGAAATAGTGACTCTGTAGTCATTGTATGTTAGTGCTGTAGGGTCTATTATTTGTGAATTATACATATAATAATCTTCATTTCTTAGTGAGTAGGAAGCACCAATATCAAAGAAAAAATTTCTGTTTCTATAACCTAATCCTGCTCCAGCTACCCAATAGTGTCCATCATTAATATTATCAATATATGGATTGCCATATCTTGATAATCCAACTCTTAACGACATAGGTCTTAATCTTACTTCAGCTCCAGCTCTAATGTTTATTGCAGATTTATATTTATCTCTTAATAATGCATTTTCATCATAAAAGTCATAAGCTTTACCTGCGCTTAATCTTCCATTGGAATAATTAAGGTAATCAATATCGGCGTTTATCATTAAAAAACTTGCTAAAGTTAATGTTGTACTAGCTGTCACTTTCATGGGAGTAGTTATTTTGTAGTCAAATATTCCGTTTGGTGAACTTTTTGAAGACTTCGTACCATTATCATCATAACGAGTCATTTTTGAATTGTATTCATCTGTTAAATTTAACCAAGTAGGGGATTGGTATGATACTCCAATTCTTAGAAATCCCGTTGGACGTATAATAAATCCTAATTTGAAGTTTACACCATTGCCATATGTTTCTAGTTTTTTGTCTAAATAAAAACTGTGAAAACTATTTATAGTATCAGCAACATCAGTTTCGGAATATTCATATTGTTCAAAGTATCTTACAAATGGAAAACCTATACCTCCACCGATGTAGAAAATATCGTTAAATGATGATCCAAATGTTAATTCCAGTTCATTTGAAGAGCCCCATTTGGTGTTTTTTAGTACTTGTTGTACTCCTCCATTTGATAAAGGACTTGTATATGCTAATATTCCGTCTCCAGTTCTTATTGTATCTTCTAACAAATAGTTATACCAGGCTAAGTCTGTACTGAAAGGATCGAGATCTTCAGGATGATTTCCATAAGCTTGTAATTGATAATCATTCATTAATGAATTATCTCTGTTTTCATTATTAATCTTAATGTTATGGTTGTAATTATTAAGCCTATTAACACCAATTGCAAATTGAAATGCTTTCCAGCCTTTACTAGTTTGCATATCATTTACCAGTACTAAACCATAGCTGTTTAGGTTGAAATTATCTTTTATTCCATTGTCCTTATTGCTATTTATATCTGAGTTTAAATTTGAATAATAAAAAGTAGGGCTGATACTAATTTCAGACTTTTTGTATAGCCCGATACCGGCAGGATTTACTGCTAGCGAAGCAAAATCTGCTCCCATAGATCCAATTGCGCCTCCTAGACCAATGGAACGTGCTGTTCCTCCAATTTGATACCTTGAATATCTTAATACATCATCGTCATTTTGGGAATAAGACCATGCTGATATTAGCATTATGCTTAATAGTATACTTAACTTTTTCATTGGATATAGCTTTTATATTATTGTAATTTCAGAAATAGCAATTATTACTATATTTATAATTTAGTAATAATTGTTTGTTTTATAGTAATTATCTTCTTCTGGGGCTTGAAGATGACGAACTGCTTCTTGAAGATGATGAACTGCTTCTTGAAGGAGAACTGCTTCTGCTTGAAGAACTGCTTCTACTTGGAGAGTAACTACTTCCACTATAACTACTTGAAGACCTGGAAGGAGAATAACTGCTTCTTGAAGGAGAACTACTTCTATTGCTGCTTCTGGCAGGAGTGTAAGACCTGGTATTGCTATATGAACTAGACCTTTTTGTTGAAGTGTTTCTAGTTGTGTTAGTCCGTTTTGGGTTGCTATAATATCGTGAATTACTATTTCTTGTTGTAGTTCTTGTGTTAGTGGGCCTATATGAATTATAGTTTCTTGTTGTAGTCGATCTAGAATAACTATTTTGCCTTGATTTTGCAGGTGTACTAGTATTTGATCTAGAATAATTCTTATTTACAGGCTTAGAATAAGACTTTCTGTAAGATGAATTTGATCTGGAACCACTAGAATAAGAACGACTATTGTTGAGTGTGCTTGCCGAGTTTGTTGATTTTACAGCAGATGAAGTTCTATTTGTTCTAGTACCCGCAGGAGATTTATGGGTATTACTACTCCTATTAGAACTATTTGCATTTAAGTTTGCACTACTTGTATTGTTTTTGGCATTCGCACTATTTGAGCTTCTTTCTGTTTTAATACTGTTAGCTCCAACCACGGTTGCTCTACTACTTGCATTTATCGTTTTTCTACCTTCAATAGCATCTGTAGCACGACTTCCATTGGTAGTAGCACCACTGTTTGCAACGGGATTTTCCTTAATAGCTCTATTGCTTTTTATTAAATCAGAATTTCTTCCAGGAGTCATATCAGAGTTAATATTCGAAGCTCTATTTCCACTACCACCACTAGTGCTAGTACTTCCTCTATGACCATAATAAGAATTACTACCTATATTATTACCATAGTCATCGCCATTTCCGTACCAGTAACCTCCTCCATCATAGTAGCCATCATAGTAACCATCATAGTAACCATGATTATATCCATTCCAATATCCACTACCATAGTATCCTCCATAATATCCTCCATAACCAAAGTAAGGATTATAATAATATGATGAATATCCATAATATGGATAACCCCATCCAAATGACCATCCAAAACTCCATGAACTTCTATAGTATGGATAAGGATTGTAATAGCTTGTTACATATATAGGGGAATAACCACCATAGAAGTAATCATCTATGTAGTAATCATCATAATAGGTTCTATCAATAATGTATCCACTATGAAATCTTTTTATTCTTTTAGAATATTGATAATCATAGTAGTCATCTTCTAAATTATCATTTTCAATAATATACGTATCGTCATTATTATCAGTATATGTTTGATTTAAAGCTGTTTGCTCTTGATTCTCGGTAATATTGTTTTCGTTATGATTTGTTTCTTGTTTGTTTTGCTCTTTCTTTGTAATTCTTTTTTCACGATAAGGGTTGTAAAAAGCGTCATCTTCATAAGCTGCTGCATCATATGAAGCACTGCACGAAGCCATTAAAATTGTGATTAAAAATAATCCGATTAATTTTGTCCAAGTTTTCATAAAGCTTTCCTCCTATATTTATTTTGAATTCACCTTAATTGGCTATTCAATATTATTTACTTTTGCATAATATAATTATTGGATATTAAACAAATACTATACCAAAAACGTATGGCAAAGAATTTTACGAGTAGAAAAGAAGATTATTCACAATGGTATAACGAAATTGTGATTAAAGCAGACCTTGCTGATTACTCTGCTGTTAGAGGTAGCATGGTTATAAAACCTTATGGATATGCTATTTGGGAGATGATGCAAGCTGCATTAGATAAAAAATTTAAAGATACTGGACATGTAAATGCATATTTCCCATTATTTATTCCTAAGTCATTTTTTAGTAAAGAAGCGAAACATGTGGAAGGTTTTGCTAAAGAATGTGCTGTTGTAACTCATTATAGATTGAAGAATGATGAAACCGGAGTTGTAGTTGACCCTGATGCAAAGCTCGAGGAAGAGTTAATTGTTAGACCAACTAGTGAAACCATTATCTGGGATACATATAAAAAATGGGTGCAATCATGGAGAGATTTACCTATTTTAGTTAATCAGTGGGCTAATGTAGTTCGTTGGGAAATGAGAACAAGATTATTTTTAAGGACTTCTGAGTTTCTCTGGCAAGAAGGACATACGGCTCATGCTACAAGATTAGAGGCAGAAGAAGAAGCGAAAAAGATGTTAGGTGTTTATACCGATTTTGCGGAGAACTTTATGGCTATGCCTGTTCTGCAAGGTATAAAGACTGAAAATGAAAGATTTGCTGGTGCACTTGAAACATATTGCATTGAGGCACTTATGCAAGATGGTAAAGCTCTTCAGGCAGGTACTTCACATTTCCTAGGTCAAAATTTTGCCAAGGCTTTTGATGTTAAATTTTTAAGCAAGGAAAATAAATTAGAGTATGTTTGGGCAACTTCTTGGGGCGTTTCTACTCGATTAATGGGTGCACTTATTATGACACATTCAGATGATAGTGGTCTTGTATTGCCTCCAAAATTAGCTCCATTTCAAGTTGTTATTGTTCCTATTTATCGTAAAGAAGAAGAAAAAATTACGGTTATTGAAAAAGGAAAACAAATTAAAGCAGAGCTTGAAAGAGTTGGTATTCGTGTTAAGCTTGATGATAGAGATACTCAAAAACCAGGTTTTAAATTTGCAGAATGGGAGTTCAAAGGGGTTCCTCTTAGAATTGCCATTGGGCCTAGAGATATTACCAATAATACTGTTGAATTAGCTCGTAGGGATACACTAACAAAGTCTGTTACCGATATGGAAGGACTTAGAGAGCAAGTTCTTGATTTGTTGGATGAGATTCAAAATAACCTCTTTGCAAAAGCATTAGACTTTCGGAATACACATACTACAGTTGTAAATAGCTGGGATGAATTTAAGGACGTTTTGGAGAATAAGGGTGGTTTTATTATGGCTCATTGGGATGGTACCAGTGAAACTGAAGAGCAAATAAAAGCTGAAACTAAAGCTACAATACGTAGTATACCACTGGATTATGATAATTCTGAAGAGGGTGTTTGTGTATATTCTGGTAAGCCATCAAAAGGTAGAGTTGTATTTGCTAAGTCTTATTAGAATATTATGACTAACGATCCAAGATTGAAGGCTTTTGAGCGCTTACTTAATATTATGGATGATCTTCGTGAATCTTGTCCTTGGGATAGAAAACAAACGATAGAAAGCCTTAGGTATCTTACTATAGAAGAGACCTATGAGCTTTCTGATGCAATACTTCAAGGTGACATTCAGGGAGTTAGAGAAGAGTTAGGGGATTTGATGCTCCATTTGGTTTTTTATGCTAAAATAGGGGAGGAGAAGCAGTCATTTAATATTACTGATGTTTTAAATGGAATAAGCGATAAGTTGATACGAAGGCATCCTCATATCTATGGTGATGTAAATGTTGTCGATGCAGCTGAAGTAAGCAGGAATTGGGAAAAGATTAAGCTTGGCGAAGGAAAGAAAAAATCTGTTTTAGGTGGAGTGCCGAAATCAATGGCGCCTCTTATTAAAGCAATTCGAATACAAGAGAAAGTCAGAGGTGTTGGTTTCGATTGGGAAAATCCTCAGCAGGTGTGGGAAAAAGTTGAGGAGGAAATTTCAGAAATGCAGTTTGAAATTAAGCAAGGAGATGATATAAATAAAGTGGAATCAGAGTTTGGTGATTTATTGTTTGCTTTGGTTAATTATGCTAGGTTTATTAATATTAATCCTGATGAAGCTTTAGAAAAAACAAACCGAAAGTTTATCAAAAGATTCCAATTTCTAGAAAAAGAGGCTGATAAATTAGGGAAACGTATTAGTGATATGAAACTTGATGAGATGAATGAATTTTGGGAAATTTCAAAACAATTTGATTAATTTATTTTTATGCCTAGAATATTATTTACTCTTACTTTTATTCTGACTCTACAATTATTATTTGCACAGACGTCTTATGATAGCACTACTTGTAAGCTTGATAAGGCTCATTTTAAGAGTTTAGCTACTGATCTTCTTTATTTACTTCAGCAGTAAATTGGTCTAAGAAAGAATGGATTGGAACAGGAGCAGTTATAGGTACATCAGTGGTGCTGTATTCACAAGATAAGCAAATTGTCGATTTTTGGCAAAGGCAGCGCACTGAAGGACTTGATAAAGCTAATGAATATTTTTTTGATCCCCTAGGCAAGATGTATTATACCATTCCTTTAATGGTAGCTTTCTATTTATATGGCGCAGCAAAGGGTGAGAATAAACCTAAATGGGTGGCTATAGATTTTGTTCAAGTAAGTCTGTACTCTGGTGTTATTGTTACCGTTATAAAGCACTTAGCACATCGACATCGCCTTTTTCATATTAGCCCTCTTATGGGATGGCCCAATTACAGATGATTGGAATCATACAAGTTTTCCTTCAGGGCATACAATCATGACATTTACTTTTGCGGCAGTTGTTTCAACGCACTATAAAGATAAAATTTGGGTTCCTATAATTGCAAGTCTTGAAGGATTGGCACGAATGTATGATGATAAACATTGGAGTTCAGATGTAGTGATTGGTGCAGCCTTGGGTTATGCAATTGGAACATTTGTTGTTTATAGAAACCATTGTAGATTAACTACAAAACCTATTATTAGTAGTAATTTTACTGGTTTATCATTCTATTATCCTTTGGACTAGTTATAATTAATAAATATCCAAAAAAAATACCCGCTGTTACCAGCGGGTATATCCCCTAACAAAATGAAAAACTATTCATCAAAAGCAGTGTACTGCATTTTGATATGTCAACTTTTCCAGGTGGAAGAAGCTAACATTACTCTATTTGTTTACTAAATCCAATGCAAAGTTATATAAAATTTAATTAATTAAGTATTTAATTGCTTAAATAAAATGTTGTATAAATATAAATAATTTATTATTAGTTGTTTAAATGTGTAATTTATAATAGATTTGTTAATATTGCAACAAGAATACCGATGAATATTATAATTAATTTTAGTAAATTGAATTTGTGTGTTGTGTTTGATTCAAATAAAATAGTAGTAGAAACATGTAGGAATATTCCAACTAAAATTGCCATAATTATTTTATAAAAGTTTTCTATATCCACATTAAGAATAACTCCAATATAACCACCTAGTAACGCACCTAAAGGTGCAGCTAAAGCAAATAGAGTAATTAAAAAGTAGTTTTTAACTTTATTTGAGTTAGTATTGAGAAATAAACTCATTAAAATTACTGCAATAGGAATTTTGTGAATTACTATTCCTACTAAAAGTGTGTGGCTAAGATGTGCATGGTTATGAAATTGATTGGCAAAAGGAATGCCTTCAAAGAAGGCATGGATACTGATGCCTATTAATAATGCATATGGTGAAATTCTTACTGATGAATGTTCTGGATTATGTTTATCATGATCATCATCGCAATGTCCATGACCATGTTCTGCTCCTCCTGAGAGATATTCAATAAATAGCTGAATTAAAAATCCCAATAGAACAAAATAGCCTAAATAATTTATTGTATTACCTTTAAAGATATTTGGAATTATATGAGTAAATGCAACTGTTAGTAAGTAAGCACCACTAAATGCTAATAGTAATTGTAATAATTTTTCATTAAGTCTAAATCGGTCAACTAATATGGCAGATAATATAACACTTAAGAATAATATAATGATTTCTAACATAGTTTTTAAATAAATAAACAAATATTATAATTGTTAATGCAAATATAATATTTGTTTTATAAAAAAAGCTCGAATACTCGAGCTTTTATATTAAGGGATATACTTTATATTAATCTAAATTAATATTGCCATAGATTCATTTCAAGATTTCTCATATCTTCTTTGATTTTCTCAGCTTCTAGTAGTGCTTCTAAATTAGATTTGTATTGATCAATAAATCTATCATAAACATTTTCTTCTCTAGTTATATAACTTTGGAATGTTCTTTTTAAGAAAATATCATCAAATGTAATTCTTGCAGCATCATTATGTCTTTTATAACATTCATTTGAAGCCATAGCATCTCTTAAATCAGGGAAAAAGAACCATATGTCTTGTTTTCCTTTTGATTGTTCCCAATCTCCAAAAACAATTTCATCTTGTCCTGAGCCATCACAGTAAACCTGATTTTCTTTAATGCTAAAAATAGGAATTTCAATAGCAAGAGCTAAAACTCTAACATCCATAACTGATCTTTGTTTATCAAAAAACCAATCTTCCATAAGTTTAATCTTAATTATTTGAGGTTTAACTTTCTGGAAGTCTAATTTATAAATGTTACTCATTTTACCCTGACAAATTCCATCTGCATCAAAATATAGACTGTCAAATTCTTTAGCTGTAGCAAACATACCTAGTGCTTCATCTTTAGGAATTGGACTCATTAACTCATAAGTAGAATATGCTTGTAAACTGGAGTTTGGATCCTTTAATAAATCATAAACGATTTGAACAAAAGACCTTTTTCCTAGTGTTACTTCTTCTAAGGGATAGTATAATGGTAAATTTTCTTTTTGACGAAGATCAATTGTACGCCAAATTCTTTTTGACCACATTACATCAGCTTCTCTAATATGAGTTAGAGTTACTGCAACTTCCTGCTTTGCATTTTCTTTTTTCCATGCTCTTGGACCATACTCAGGGTCCAATACTTGTGCCGAACTACCCAAGAATGCGAAAAGAAATATAACAACAATTATCTTTTTCATAATAACAAATTTATTGAATTTTTAATGTAAATCCTAAAGCCCTTTTAGTTCCATCTGGTCCCTTAATCTTTACATTAGAAATTGTTAAGATTGAACCTCTTGGTGCTTTCTTTATTTTTCTAAGAGCTGAGTTAGGAATTCTGTTTGATTTTACAGATTCGTTAACAAGTGCATTACCCCTGTTAGAGAAAACCATAATATCATAGCTTGAAACTCTATATTTTAAGTCAAAAGCAAACTTTTCCATTGTGGCAGTAAGTACAGGTTGACTAGCTATAGCCGCTCCACTTATTTTACCATCATTTCTTCCTGCTACTTTTATAATTGCTGAGGGGACTCCTAAGACACGAAATTCCTGACTACCCATTGCAACAGTTGTTCCATCATCCTTAACACCGGAAACATTGAATTTAACTCTTCTAACATTTCCTTTAGGAGGATTGTAGATAAATTTTCCACCACCTTTTGCCGATAGTCTTCCTCCTCCACTTACCGTAACTTTAGTATGCTCGTTAGTAAAACCTGGAGCTGAAACAGACATAGGATTATCAAGACCTCTATATACAACATTCATTTTATCTGCTGAAACTGTAGCTGTTGGTTTAATAACCTGATAAGAAGAGTTAAATGAATGGTGTTGGTATTTACCATCAGGACCTTTAATATTAATCAATCCTGCATATTTATACTCATTTGCAGCTGATGTTTTAAGATTGTACTTTACAATACCTTCATCTGCACTATCGATGTAAACAAAATCAGGATTATTTTTCCCTGCTTTTTCTACTTCTTCCCACGTTAATGTATCAGCACCCGGCTTAATTACAACAGTAGGAACTTCTGTTTTAGAATAAGCAGCAACAAATATATCAGCAGAATATTCTGATCCTTGAATAACCACATTAGATTTAGGAATAACAGCTGCTCTAACAGCATCAAACTTAATAGTTTGAGCATCAATATAACTGTATAATTTATTTAATACTTCGGCTTCTGTATTTAATACTTCCGAAATATATTTATTAATAATAACTACATCAGCAACTAAAACGCCATGGTGGAAAGTATTATGGTCCCATTCTTCCCACTTTTTCTCTTGTGCATTCCAAGCTTTCTTAGTTTGAAGACCAAGTTTAATATCTTTACGATCTTTTTTACTTAGTAAGCTAAGAATATTTTCATTATACTCAGCAAACCTCTCTTTCATAACATCAGCTTGCTTAGTAACACCTGGTATCTCAGGAATTAAAATTTGTTGAGGAACATTGTATTTGTCTTTGTTTTTGAGCTTTATTACAGGTATTTCATGCGGTCTAGCATACGTAACTATAGAATCATTTCCATTGATATCTTTATAAGGAATTTCTATATCCGAAAATTTTTCATAGCCTTCTGTTGCATAAATTAATGTGTCATTTAACCAATTTAAATATTCTACTAATTCATCAGAGTATTTTTTAGCTAAAATAGCTTTATCATAGTAAGGTTTTACCTTCTTTTGATTCATCATATACTGCTTTTCAAAAGCATTTAAGATAAGTTCATTTTTAGAACCAAAATTTTTATTGGTTTGAACCATACTATTATTTACCAAAATGAACGCGTTAAGGATATCTGATGAAATATTTAGTGCTAGTAGTGCAGTATAAAATAGGTACATCATACCTATCATTTTCTGCCTTGGGGTTTCTTTTGCTCCACTCATTGATTTCTAGTTTTAATGGTTATAAAATAAATATGTTTACTGCTTAACGTTGTACGTTCATTGCATTTAACATATTACCATAAACTTGATTCAATGAAGCTACATTCTTAGCTAATTCATCAGCTTGAACTTTATATTTTTCGGTATTCTCAACACTTTGCTGAAGGTTACTTAAGAAGGCTTCCATAGTAGTACCCATTTTTTCAAATGTTTGAGTTTGTTCTGTTGAATTTTGCAATTGTAATTCATATACTGAATTGAGGGCTGAAAGATTTTTTGATACTTTGTTTAACTCTTTGTTAAATGCACTACCATCAATTTCAGAGAAATCAATTTTTTCAGCTGATTTGGCGATTTTTTCTGAAGTTTCATTTAATAAAGAAGAACTTTGACTATAGCTTTCAGATAGCGTTTCAATTTCAGAAGAAACTTTACGCATATTAGTAGTATATTCATTTGTAGCAACACTTGCTTCGGTGATATCACTCAATTTAGTTGCATTTTCGCTTAGATTACGTAAGCCTTCTCCTAAACTTTCAATTAATTCCGGACCGATTTTAGCTTCTTCAAGCATATTATCTAATTCTTCTGTTGGAGACAGACTTTTATTATTATCTCCCATCATTGCATCTAATGCTGGGTCTGAATAACCTTCATACATTCCTGCTAATTCAGGATATACAAGACTCCAATCTGGTTCTACGTGAGGTGGTTCAAATGCAGAGAAGAAAAAGATTACAGCCTCTGTTAATAGACCAACTATAAGCATAACATCTGCACCTGGATAGTGGTTAATCTTAAATAATGCTCCTAAGATAACTACTGAGGCTCCAATACCATATAGTTTGGCCATTACATTTTTAAATCCTTTACTTCTTACAATACTACTTATTCCCATGATAAATAAAATTTAAATGATTTGTGTTATAGTTAATTTAATTATTGTGTGTGCTTATTAGAATTTATTATTTATAAACTGCTGATGATTCAGGGCCATCACCTTTTGCTCTACCTAAATAAGTTTGAACATTTCTGAAACCAATATACGCTTTTGCAGTATCTTGGTATTCATATGAACGAGTAGATGTTTTTGTGTAATATGCTACATCTTTCCATGAACCTCCACGAATTAATCGTCTTTTTAATCCTGGTTGGACATCATCATCAAGGCCATTTTCCATGACAGACCTAGAAAATTGCATATTCAAATCATGAGCCCATCTATATGCTGATTCTTCATAAGAATCATCACACCATTCCGATACATTTCCGGCCATATCATATAGTCCATAGTCGTTTGGTGCAAAATGTGCAACTATTAAAGTATGAAATCCGCCATCATCAACATAATTTCCTCTGAGAGGTTTAAAGTTAGCTAAGAAACATCCATTTGAATTTCTTATGTATGGTCCTCCCCAAGGGTACGGGTTTAAATCTAACCCCCCACGTGCAGCATATTCCCACTCAGATTCTGTTGGTAAGCGGAAGTCATTCCAGAATGTGGCTCCGTATCTTTCATGATAACTTCTTTTAATTCCTGTTCTCCAGATAGAGAAAGCTCGTGCTTGTATCCAGCTTACACCAACTACTGGGTAATGGTCGTATGCAGGATGCCAGAAGTAATTTTGTGTCATAGGGTCATTAAATGAATATGTAAAGTCATGAACCCAACATAATGTATCAGGATAAACATTATCTTTTCTATATTTAATAAAGTTTACTCTTTCTTCCATTCTACTAAAATGGCCATTAGTACGGCTACTTCGTTTTGCAGCTTGTTTAAAATCTATCCAATAATAAGAAAACATAAGTCTGGTTACATCAATCTGACGAACATGATAGTATCTTGGACTTCTATTACTTCCAGGTAATTCATCTGGAATAAATAATCCATCTTCTTCAAGTACTTGTACTGTTCCTCCTTCTTCATAATCATCCCACTCGATAGGAGTACGCCAATTAATTGGATAGTGGACTTGTCCTTGTTCCATTACTTCTAACTCATCTCCATCTCTGTTCTTAAGTTTGTGCTCTCCAACAATTTCTTCATCACCAAATTCACCTAATATCTCGTGTGCAATTGAATCTCGTACCCAATAAACAAATTGTCGGTATTCATTATTTGTGATTTCTGTTTCATCCATATAAAATGCTTGCACAGAAACTGTTTTTGAAGGATTAGCTAGACCATAAGGTACATCTTGGTCAGATTCACCCATATTATATGAACCCATTGGAATGAATAACATGCCAAAAGGATCATCTTGGTACCAATCATCACGATCTTGAACTCCAATAAGTTCACCATTTCCTCTACCACAGCTGGAAACTAAAAAGCCAACTATCAATAAAAGTAGTACGTCAGTAATTCTTCTTTTCAATTTTAACAACATAACTTGGTTATTCGTTTGTAATGAAAAAGCTTCTACGCAGCCTTTTCAATTTTGTTTCATATTATATGATAACGTGCAAAATTTGCAATTATCTATTTTTAACTTTAAAAGAACAATGTTTATATATAAAAAAAACTATAAATATAGAACTGTTCCATGTTTAGTAGGATGTTCTGGAATGACAATTTTAAAACAATAATTTAAAAATATCTCAAAAGATCCTGCTGTTCCTGCGCTCATTGCTGAGGTAGTAACATCATAAGAAATTCCTGCAGTTAATCCAGATAAAAATCCGGATTGCATTTTATAACCTGCCAAAACAGAAACCGCATCTGTAGGCCTATATGTAACGCCGGCCCATATCTGATTATTGTACCATGCTAATACATTAATGTCATATTGTGCAGATGCAAAGTCAGTTTTTATTAACACGTTTGGATTAATGCTTATTGCAGGTGCCATTGGTAATTGATACATATAACCACCGGTAATAAAATAATGGCCTTTATATTCTGGACTTGCAATTTTACTGCTAAATTCAGCTGTACTTCCCCAGAATCCTTGCATTTGTGTTGAAGATATTCCAGCATAAAAATCATCAGATTTATAATAAGCTCCAAATGCTAAGTCAAAATTCATTGCTGTTTCTGTTGCACTACTTTGTAATAACGGGTCAGTTTGGTCTGTTGGTCTAAATTTAGAAAAATCAATTTTTTTATTAATAAATCCCCCTTGTAAACCTAAACCTAAGACTCCATTGCCAATATTCAAATGAAAAGAATATGCCAATCTAAGGGTAGTAGTGTTCTCAAAACCTATTTCGTCTTTTGTAACCTGTAAGCCAACGCCTCCCATTAATAAATCAACAGGAGAACATGCGGTGAAAGAATAAGTGTTTGGAGCTCCACCTTCATCATCTGTTCCTTTGTATCCCATCCACTGTTGTCGAGCAAGTGCATTAATGCATATTCCATCACCCATACCTGCATATCCAGGGTTGTAATTTAATGTTGAAAACATAAAATTAGTGTATTGTATTTCCTGCTGGGCAACAGCTAATTTGCTGAAAATCACTATAGAAATTAAGAGTATTAAATGCTTCATAAACCTTTGATTAGTGCTTGTCCTAATAACAGTGGGCTAAAATATAAAAAATAATTATATAACAGACCAATTCATTGCTTTGTTCACAAAAAAAAGTTAAATTGTGAAAAACAAATTCATTTCTATTAACAACAAAAATTAATATTCTACTAAGCTTACCGACAATCTATTTGGTGAAAAGGTTCGATGTATATTAAATATTTTTTTATATTTAATAAATAAAATACAGTAAATTAGTTTGTTATATAATGTATTATTTTTTTTACATCAATTTTTGATAAACCTGCCACCATCTATCAGGAATCTCATTATTGTTGGCTGTTTCATAGTCTTTAAATGAACAAGGAACCATAAAATGTCTTTCATATTTCCCTTGCATTGGATTATTAAGAGGAACTTGCATCCACCATCTGCCACTACGCTTGCTTTTATAAAAAACTATTTCATGTTCGTTATCTTCCATTCCAACAATATATTTTAAGTAATCCTTCTTTTGTTTATGTGGAAAATCTCCTTTTCTTTGATAGACCCCATCTATAAAATACCAGATTATCTGTGCTGCCAGATGAGCAGTATGACCATTTTGATCAAATTCCGGATTTATTTCATAGATTCCAAATGATGTCAATTTATCACTTAGTCCGGCGTAACGAGCTATTTTGCATGCTTCTTCTCCGTCAAAGCCATTGGGAGATGCGTTTGCATTTCCAGGAGCTTCTGATTGTCGTATTGAACTAATATCAAAGCTTACTAAATCAGCATTTCTTACAAGAGGTTCTACATCTTCCATATTACTTCGAATATGTCCTAGTCGATATACGTCAAAATATAAGCTTCGCATTAATTGTATTGCTTCTTGGTTCACAAAATAGGTTTGATATCCGATATTAGTAAAATTAAAGAGAAAATTGGGTTGATGTAGTATTATCTTACTTAGATATGATTGTGAATTGAAGTTTTCTTCTGCATTGCCAAGGTCAAATGAAGAATCAATAGAAGTAATATTAATTATTTGGCCCATATTTTCGTATGCTAAATAATTGGCATATGTAATATCTTGAGAACCACCAATAATTACAGGAATAATTTTTTGTTTCATTAGGTTTTCTGCAATAGTCTTTACTGCAAAATAAGTATCTTCTATATCGTTACCACATTTAATATTACCGAGATCTGCAACTTTTATTTTGGAGTTTATCGGGTATAATTGGTAAAAGTAATTTCTAACTGCATCAGCAGCTTTTTCTGTCCCTTTATTATTAACGGATAATCTACTTTCATTAACTCCAAAAATGGCGATATGAATATCTTCTAAGTCAGGGAAACCACTTTCCGATGTGTGAATTCTTAAAAGATCACCAATACGTTTTTCGTAATTACTACCATGGATGTTGTAATCTGGTATATTGATCGGGCTAAGATATATTGAAAAGTCCATATTAATTTTATTAGTTTTTTGATACAGTCTTCTTTTTAGCAGTAGATTTTTTCTTAGTAGTAGTTTTCTTTTTTGTAGGGGCTTTCTTTTTAGTAGATTTTTTCTTAGCAGGAGCCTTGTCAATAATTTCCATACAATCTTCTAAGCTTAAACTAGTAGGGTCGGTTCCTTTGGCGATTTTATAATTTTTCTTTTCATAAGATATATAAGGGCCAAAACGACCATTCATTATTATTAACTCAGGTTGTTCTTCAAAAGTTTTAATTGTGTTTTCTTTGTCTTTCTTCCTTTTAGCTTCGATAATTTCGATGGCTCGGTCATATTCTATAGAGCCTGGTAGATCTTTTCCTAAAGAAAAGAATTTATTATTATGCCTAATGTATGGTCCAAATCTACCAATTGCAACAGTTATAACTTTTCCTTCGTATTCTCCTAGTTGACGAGGAAATTTGAATAATGCAAGAGCTTCTTCAAAGGTAATATCTGCAATGTTTTGACCTTTTTGTAAGCCGGCAAATCGAGGTTTTTCGTCACCACTTGCTTCACCAATTTGAGCTATAGGGCCGAATCTTCCAATTCTTACATAAAGGTTTTGGCCTGTTTTAGGATCAACCCCCAATAGTCTTTCTCCGCTAAATCGTTCAGCAGTTTCAGTAACTTCTTCTACTTTTTTATGAAAGTCGTGGTAAAATTCTTTAATGATTTTATTCCATTCTAGTTTTCCTTCAGCAATCAGGTCGAATTCTTTTTCAACTCCTGCAGTAAAGTCATAAGCAATAATTTCCTCGAAATATTTTATAAGAAAATCATTTACAAGTTTACCAATGTCAGTAGGACTTAAACGGCCTTTTGATGCTCCAGTTCTTTCTGATTTTTGGGTTTCTTTTATTTCGTTTTCACTTAAACTGATTTCTAATACTTTTCTAACTTTGCCTTCAATCTCATCTTTTACGACATATTCTCTGTTAATAATAGTAGAGATTGTGGGAGCGTATGTTGAGGGCCGGCCTATACCTAGTTCTTCCATCTTTTTAACTAAAGCAGCTTCTGAGTATCTTGGAGGATGTTTAGTGAAGACTTGATTTGCAACTAATTTATTGGGAGTTATTTGCTCACCAATATTAACCTTTGGAAGGCTTCCACTAAATGCATGTGTTTCATCTTCATCGTCATTAGAGACCTCATATACTTTTAAGAAGCCATCAAATATAATTACTTCACCTTGAGTTACAAAGTTGTAATCTTTTTTTGGAGTTTTTATTGTAATTGTAGTTTTTTCTAACTTAGCATCACTCATTTGAGAAGCAAGTGTTCGCTTAAGAATAAGGTCATATAATTTTTTTTGCTGAGCATCGCTGCCAGCAGATCTTACTGACATGTTTGTAGGCCGAATTGCTTCGTGAGCTTCTTGTGCTCCTTTTGTTTTAGTGACAAAATTTCTAGTCTTTGAATATTCTTTTCCATAGGAAGAAATGATCTCTTCTTTAGCAATATTGATGGCTAAACCTGAAAGATTTAGTGAGTCTGTTCTCATATAAGTAATATGTCCAGCTTCATAGAGCCGTTGTGCTAACATCATTGTTTTAGAAACAGAGAATCCGAGTTTTCTATTGGCTTCTTGTTGTAATGAAGATGTAGTAAATGGAGCGGAAGGGCTTCTTTTTACAGGAGTTTTATTTATATTGTTAATGCTAAATTTATAGTTCTTGCAGCTTTCTAGAAACTTAACAGCCTCTTCTTTATTGTCGAATTTTTTTGATAATGTAGAACTGAATTTTATTCCACTATTGTTTTTAAACTCCCCTACAACACGAAAGCTAAAAGTAGGTTTGAAGTTGGCAATTTCTTGTTCTCTTTCAACAATTAATCTTACTGCAACTGACTGTACTCTACCAGCTGAGAGTGAAGGTTTTACTTTTTTCCATAATAATGGAGATAACTCAAATCCTACAAGTCTGTCAAGAACTCGTCTAGCTTGTTGTGCATTTACTAGATTGTAGTCTATTTGCCTTGGGTTTTCAATGGCTTTAGTAATAGCTGATTTGGTAATTTCATGAAAAACAATTCTCTTAGTATTATCAGAGTTTAATTTTAGAGTCTCTGCCAAGTGCCATGCAATAGCTTCTCCTTCACGGTCCTCATCAGACGCTAACCAAACCGTTTCTGCATTTTTACTGAGTTTTTTTAACTCAGCAACTATTTTCTTTTTATCCGCAGATATTTCGTATTTAGGTTTGAAGTCTCCTTCCACATCTACTCCGAGATTTTTCTTGGATAAGTCACGAATATGTCCAAAACTTGACTTGACAATGAAATCTTTTCCGAGATAATTATTAATGGTTTTTGCTTTTGCCGGAGACTCTACTATTAGAAGGTTTTTAGCCATTTGTTTAAAATTATGATTCAATTATTTGTGAAAAATATTTTTCTGCTTTACTGTTATGAATAAAATTTAGTTACAGTATTCAATAGCATATTTTATGATGTTGTTGCAATGAATTCTTTTTAAGAATTTATTTAAATAAAAAACGCGGCAAAGGTATATATTTTATTTTCTTATCAGTTTTAAAATATAAATATTTTATAAGTAAATGCTAATTAGTGATATATATAGTGGTGTTTTTGTATTAAGTATTAGTATGAAATTTATTATTGCTTGATATTTTACTTTATTTTTGTCGACTATTTTTACAATTGATGTTATATAGGTGAAATTTTCTTCCTTAAAAATATCTTTATTATTTTATACATTATTATATGAATACTAAAAACTTATATATTGAAACTTATGGTTGTCAGATGAATTTCTCTGATAGTGAGGTAGTTGCGTCTATTCTCGAAAAGGATGGATATGTATTAACTGATGACATTAAGTCTGCTGATGTTATTTTTGTGAATACATGTTCTATTCGTGATAATGCAGAAAGAAGAGTTAGAAATAGAATACAAGAGTTTAAATCATTAAAAAATAGAAAGCCTGGTCTTAAAATTGGGATTTTAGGATGTATGGCTGAGAGAATTAGTGAAAAATTACTTGTTGAAGAGAAATTCGTAGATATTGTAGCCGGTCCTGATTCTTATAGAGACTTGCCTAAGTTGATTGAAGAAACGGGAGATGGGAGACAAATGGCTAATGTTGTTTTATCACTTGAAGAAACTTATGCAGATATTGAACCTGTGAGGCTGGATAAGAATGGAGTCTCTGCATTTATTTCAATAATGCGTGGCTGTGATAATTATTGTGCTTATTGTGTAGTGCCTTTTACCAGAGGGCATGAGCGTAGTAGAGATCCACAATCTATATTGAAAGAAGCAATAGACCTTAAGAAAAAAGGCTATAAGGAAATTACATTATTGGGCCAAAATGTTAATTCATATAATTATAAAGATAGCTATGGCGAAGTTAATTTTGCTGAACTAATGCGAAGGGTAGCAGCCATTGACTCTGATATTCGTATTAGATTTTCTACTTCTCATCCAAAGGATATTTCTGATGAATTGATAGAAACAATAGCTAAGACTGATAATATTTGTAATTCAATACATTTGCCTGTTCAGTCTGGGAGTTCATCAAACCTTAAAAGAATGAAGAGGTTTTATACACGGGAGTGGTATCTAAATAGAATTGATAAAATAAAATCGATGATTCCAGACTGTGGACTTTCTACTGATATTATTGCCGGTTACTGTGGTGAAACAGAAGAAGAACATCAGGAAACTCTTTCGCTTATGAGAATGGTGAATTATGATTATGCTTTTATGTTTAAGTATTCAGAGCGTCCAGATACTTTAGCTGCAAAAAAATATCCGGATGATGTACCTGAGGATGTAAAAAGCAGAAGACTTCAAGAGATTATCAATGTTCAGCAAGTATCTTCTCATAACAATAATTTAAAGGATGTAGGTAAGACTTTTAGAGTACTTGTAGATAATGTATCTAAAAGATCAAAAGAGCAAATGTCTGGAAGAACAGATCAGAATAAAGTTATGGTCTTTGATAGAAAAGATTGTAAACTTGGTGATTACGTGATGGTTAAATGTACTTCTTGTACTGCTGCTACTTTAAAAGGAGAAATTGTAGTTTAATGGATTCTTTAGTATTTTATTTATTGAATTGTTAGTCTGTTTATTTTGGAATTGTTTCAGAAAAAAGTTAATTTTCCTAAATTTATTAATGATAAATCTTGTATGGTATTTATCCTCTGCTTATTTGTTTTATATTTGTAGCCTTAAAATATTATTGAGTATGAAAGTAAAATTTTTCTTTATATTTATTGTGACTGTGATGAGTCTTGTTGCTTGTCAGAATGAGAAAGAAAATACTCTTTCCACTGATTTGATTAATAATCCGATTTCTGCTGATGGTGACACTTCTTTAAATATTTTACCAAAGTTCAAGTTTAAAACTCTTGAACATGATTTCGGTAAAATAGTGGATGGAGTGAAGGTGGCTTATAAGTTTAAGTTTACGAATGTTGGAGGTTCTGATTTGATAATAAGTCAGGTGAAACCAACATGTGGTTGTACTGCAACTCGCTTTCCTCACAATCCTATCAAACCCGGAGAGTCTTCTTTTATAGAGCTGACATTTGATAGTAGCAGAAGAAAGGGCTTTAACCATAAATCTGCTTCAGTAGTAGCAAATACTCAACCAAATGTTGTAAACCTTCAGATAAAAGCAATGGTTATTTCTGCTGATGAATTATAATGAATATTAATTTTTAAATTATAGATAATGAACGTATTAAATGTTTTATTAATGACTCCACAAGCTGGAGGAGAAAGCAATCCATATTCTGGAATGATAATGATGGTATTACTTATTGGAGTATTTTATTTCTTCTTTATTAGACCTCAACAAAAGAAAGCAAAAGAAACTAAAAAGTTTCGTGAAGCTCTTAAAAAGGGTGATAAAATTGTTACAATTGGAGGAATCCACGGTAAAGTATTAGAAATTAAGGATACTACTATTATTATTGAAGTTGAAGGTCAAGGAAGACTTAAACTTAATAAAGATGCTGTTAATCCTGTTGACGAACCTACCGCAATGGCACAACAGAAGTAAACAAAGGACTATTTTATGAAAAGCTGAATCTGTTTTATGGTTCGGCTTTTTTTGTTTCTTCTTTTCTTAATCATTTCTATATAAATCAAAATAGCTTTTACTCTTTCTAGAATAGATATTATTCTATCTTTGCTAATTATTTTAAATTATCAATGATGAAATTAGTAGTTATGACATCTCGGTTTCCATGGCCTTTGGATAAAGGTGATAAGCTACGGATATTTCATCAAATAAAGCATCTGTCCAAAGCAAATGATATTTATCTATTATCAATTAGCGAAAGAAAAATTCCTGAAAAAGATAAAAATGAACTATTAAAGTATTGTCAAGAAGTATATGTCTTTTATATATCAAAACCTGTGATCTTAATGGGGGTAATTAGAGCATTTTTTCAATCTCACCCCCTTCAGGTAGGGTATTTCTATTCAAAAAAAATATCGAAAAAAGCAAATAAGATTATTGATAATATTAATCCGGATTTTATTTACGGTCAACTGGTTAGAGTTTCAGAATATATTTATAAGAGTAATTATCCAAAATGCTTAGATTATCAAGATGCTCTTTCTGCCGGTCTTGAAAGAAGAATTGATAAATCCGGATTCTTTAAAAAACTTTTATTAAAGCTTGAATACAGCAGAATGCTTAATTATGAAGACCATATTTATCATTACTTTAATGTATTGACAATTATAACTGAAGCAGATAGAGAGCTTTTGCCTAAAACCATTCGTTCAAAAGTTGAGATAATTCCCAATGGAGTAGATTATGATTTCTTTTCTGAGAAGATAAATCTTTCAGGAAAAGAATTTGATATTGTATTTACGGGTAATATGAATTATCCACCTAATGTCTATGCTGCTCAATTTTTGGTAAAAGAAATTATGCCTTTAGTTTGGGAAGAATTTCCATCATCAAAGGTTTTAATTGCAGGTTCTTCACCAAATACTATTGTAAAAGCACTTAAATCTAATCTGGTAGAAGTTAGTGGATGGATGGATGATATTAGATTTGCATATCAAAGTGCTAAGGTATTTGTTGCACCAATGCAAATAGGCACAGGGTTGCAAAATAAACTTTTAGAAGCTATGGCTAGTGGAATTCCATGTGTTACATCTGACTTAGCCAATAAGGCACTTGGCGCTATAGATGGTGAGCAGATTCTTATATCACCGAAAAATTCAGCTCCAATATTTGCAGAAAAAGTTATATTATTATTAAAAGATAGGAGTAGAGCAATTAATATTGCTAAAAATGGAAATAGTTTTGTCAGACAAACATATGATTGGCAAATTATAGTTGAAAAATTGGAAAGCCTGCTAAATCCATAGTCGAAATTCCTAATAACCTTAACTTGACATTAGTTTTGCTTACAGTTTCGTGATTTTTTAGCAATAAAACCGTTATGCTATTGGTTTTCTGTGAGATAAATCTTAAGTGGAATTCATGTTAATTCGTGTTATAAATACAAAAGCAAAGTGAATTGTATGAATGAGCGATGAATTGCGGGTTGTAATGCGTAGCCTATCTCGATTTATAAAGAAAACCTCAATTTATAAGAAATAAATTTTGGTATTTGAAAAATACACAAATTTGTTAATTTTACTTAATCGTCAGGATTATTTGTGAATAATCAGGGTTGATAAAGAATGTTGTAATAATATCAATTCAAAAACAGAAAAAGTCTGTATAGCAAATTATTCATAATTATTAATTTTTTTATTTTTGTCATATTATATTACTAATTGAACCTAAAATTTTAAATTATGTATACAAAATTATCAGATATACTAGAAGCAGCAAAGACTAAATCTATTAGGAGAATTGCTGTGGCTGCAGCAGCGGATAAACCAGTGCTTTTAGCATTAAAAGAAGCTATGAAGAGTAATATTGTGATTCCGGTACTTGTAGGAAATAGTGAAGTAATAATAAATATCTCAAAAGAAATTGAATTAAACCTTGATAAAATTAAAATTATTGATGAAGCTAATCCAAAAAAAGCAGCTGTTAAAGCTGTCGCAGAGATTCGTAATGGAAATGCCGATATTCTTATGAAAGGATTGGTTAGCTCTGGCGCTTTTCTTAAAGCTATTTTAAATAAGGAAAATGGGCTTAGAAAAAGTGGGACTCTTTCTCATGTTGCCTTTTTTGAATCACCTTATTATCATAAACTAATAGGATTATCAGATGCTGCTTTGAACGTTGAACCTGAGTTTAATGATAAAGTAGCTATACTTAAAAATGGGGTAGAAGCATTTAATAAATTGGGAATAAAAGAACCAAAAGTTGCAGTAATTGGTGCTGTAGAATCTGTAAATTCCAAAATGCAACCATCAGTAGATGCATCTCTTTTGACAATGATGAATAAACGTAATCAGATTACTAACTGTATTATAGATGGGCCTTTAGCTCTTGATAATGCTGTTTCAGCAGATGCTGCTAAGCACAAAGGAATTGAAAGTCCTGTAGCCGGCGATGTTGATTTTATACTATGTCCTGATATTTACTCTGCAAATATTATGTATAAAACATTAAACTTTATGGGTGGAGCTACATCTGCTGCTGTTATTATGGGCGCTACAGTTCCCGTTGTGCTTACAAGTAGAAGTGATACAGATCAAAGTAAATTAATGTCTATTGCTTTAGCTGCCGCTATGGAGTAGTTAGTTTTTTCTTGGTTTTTTAATTTTAAAATAAAAAATGCTGAGTAAGTTTTATATTTATTCAGCATTTTTATTATTAACCCGTATTATTCATACAAAAGCAAAGCGAATTGTAAGATTAAGCAACGAATAGCGGGGTGTAAATGCAGAGAACCTTTCCTGAAACAAGTTCTGGACAGGTTGAATTAGAAAAAACAAATTTGGGCGTTTGAAAGATATCTAAATTTATTAACCTCAGTTAGATATAAGCTTTCTATGAGTGAAATCTTATGCCGAACTGAGGTTATTAGTTTTACTTAATCGTTAGGGGTTAGTTATTAGTGTTTTTATATTCTTTTACCATCTTTATATTTAACAATAAATGCGTCATTTACTTCATTTCTAATTTTTTGTAATGCGTTTTTTGCTTCAGAGTAAGACTTATAAGTTCCTACCTCGTATTTGTAAAGTCCATTATGAGTAACTTGCTCAAATGATTCAGTGCAACCGGTTTGTTCTTTTACTTGAGCAATACTTAAATTTCTGGTAGAAGCTAATATTTGAACTCTATATACAATTCCCATTGGAATATTTGCTTTAGAATCAGAAGCTTTGCCTCCATTTTCTATGGTTATAGCTTCTTGAATGTTTTTTGTACGTTTTCCTTCGTAGAAACCAACTACAAAAGCACCGGGAACAGTGCTACCTCTTAACTTTTTCTTGTAAGCAGCAGCTTCCTCATAAGTTGCAAATTCTCCGGAAGTATATTTTGCATAATTTCCCTGGTAGTCTTGTTGAACAGGATAATCTAAGTTTAATCTCTTTTCTAATAACTTAGAGCTTGTAGTGCCACCATAAACGGCGTAAACTTGAACTCTATAAACTAAGCTTTTCGCTTCTGTACTTTTTTTGCCTGTACCAACTACTGATTTATTTGAATTGCTTTCATTTGTGCTTACGTTTTCTTGATTTGCATTTTCAGCAGTATTATTATGGGCAATAACAGGTTCAGCAATAATTTCAATATTCTTTTTAAATTGGCGTATTTGGTCAATATCATTTTGAGAATAAAAAAGAATTCCAGGAATGGTATTTGTTCCCATATTAGCATTTTTACTAATAAGTCTATATGTTATATCAATAGTTTCCTTTTGTGGTAACTTTTCCCATGAGTATGTCATAATTTGATTCTTAAAATCAAACTTAGCACCATCTGAAAGCAATTGTTCTACTGTAAATCCATCAGGAATGGTTTGTTGTAACTTTGCAGATCCACTAATATCACCTTTGCTTATTCTTAGAGTAACATCACTGGTGTCATAAGGATGCATTTCCGAAGGGAAGTTTGCAGCAACACTAAGTTCAAATGGGGTCTCTTCTTCCTCAACAACAGCAATAGCAGTATCCCTGGGAATAATCTCTTCTTCCTTAGGCATTTTAGGTTGCTTAGGTTTTTGGTAAATTCTATATGTTACACCCAGTGATGTGTAATTATAGATATCGTTAGCATGGGAATAAATTGTACCATGGCCATCAACATCATCTTTCATTGTATGATGAAAAGTGTTTTCGAATCTAATTGTTAGATGCTTTGATATATCAGATTTAATTCCCCATCCCCATGGAATAACTAAAGAAGAACCACTTCCAGAAAATACTGGAGATCCATCAGAGGTGTGAGTAACAACAGGTTTATAAAAAAGGTATCCAATTCCACCTTTTAGATAAGCTGAGAACAACCTTTGCTCTTTTGAAGCAAAAAACAGATTAAGTAAATCTACCTCTATATTTAGATTAACTTCATTTATAGCACTGTTAAAGCTTAAATTTGCAGAATCTCCATTACTCCATGTACTTCTGAATCCTTGTAGGTTTCCTCCTATGTATTGTAGATTAGCAGTAAATGTATTACCTATTCTTCTACTAATAATAAGTCCGTAACCCCATCCTTGTTGATCCGTAAAATATTTAGAAAAAGGATTGTCAGGCTCATCGCTTAAATCTCCCCATAATAAGGTTGCACCACCATTAATAGTTATATTCCATTTGTTTATTTTTTCCTTATTAGAAGGTTCATTATCATCAGAAACATCTGTTTGTGCATTTCCAAAAGTAGGAACCAAATTAAATATGATTAGCATTATGCTAATGATAACAGTTGATTTTAAAGGTGTAAGTTTAAATTTCATGATTAAATGATTTTAAACGAAAGTATAAAAAATATTTAAAGGAATGAATATTTTATATTATTTTTTTCAGTTAAAGTGTTAACAAAGTATTTGAAAGAAAAAAATATATATCTTTGCCGCCCTATAACTCAAGGCGAGTTATATTTATTTTATTAATTTAAAGAAAGGATCGTATTATTATGATTATCGTACCAGTAAAAGAAGGCGAGAACATTGACAGAGCCTTAAAGAAGTACAAACGTAAGTTTGAAAAAACAGGAACTGCCAAAGAATTGCGTGCTCGCAAGAATTACATTAAGAAATCAGTTGCAAATAGAGAGCAAAAGCTTAAAGCTATTTATGTTCAACAATTGCGTCAAAATTCTGAAATCTAAGAGGTAAGATTTAACGTAATTATTCGAGAAGCTTTTTCCTTGATACAATCATTTTTATTTAATGATTTTAGGAAAAAGCTTTTTTTGTGCCCATAATTTAGTACTTTTGTTTTATTGAGGGATTGATAAATATGATTACATATTTTATATTAAGATAAATGAATAGCGAAGTAGCAATAGGAGAATATATCGATTATATAAAATTAGAAAGAAGATATTCTGTACATACTGTCGAGGCTTATTCTAATGATTTGTTTCAATTTTCCAATTATTTGGAACTGATTTATTCAATTGACATTCTTAAAGCAGATTTTTCTATGCTTAGAACGTGGATTGTAAACCTAAACTCTCAGGATATTTCCAAGCGTAGTATAAATAGAAAGATAACATCTTTGCGCTCATTTTATAAATATCATATTAGCAGAGCAAATATAGATTCTAATCCTGCATCTAAAATTAGTCTTTTAAAAACAGACAAGAAGTTGCCAGTATTTGTGGAGGAAGAAGGAATGGAAAATTTATTAGATAATATAGATTTTCCGGATACATATGTTGGGATTCTTGACAAAACAATAATAGAGTTATTTTATACTACTGGTATTAGGTTATCTGAGCTGGTAAATCTTAAAAATAATCAAATAGAATGGGAAACAAGTCAACTTAAAGTATTAGGTAAACGTAACAAAGAAAGGATTATACCCTTAACAATACCAATGCTTGAACAGTTGAAAAAATACAATAGTCATAAAATCAATATTTTAGATAGAAGTGATAAGAATCCTTACTTTTTTTTAACAGAAAAAAACAAAAAAATATATAATAAACTTGTGTATCGTAAAATAAAGTTATATCTTAGTCTCGTCACAACAATTAGCAAAAAGAGTCCACACGTATTAAGGCACACTTTCGCTACACACCTTTTAAATAAAGGGGCTGACTTGAATGCTATTAAAGAAATATTAGGACATGCAAGTCTAGCAGCGACACAAGTTTATACGCACAACTCGATAGAAAAGCTAAAGAATGTTTATAAACATGCTCATCCAAGAGCTTAAAACAAGGAGGTAATTTATGAAAGTTAATATTAGTTCGCTTCATTTTAAAACTGATAAAAAATTAGATGACTTTATTACTAATAAGGTTAAAAAATTAAAACAATTTCAAAACGAAATAGTAAATGGTAATGTAGTTCTTAAGTTGGATAAGGATACTAACCATGAAAATAAAGTGGCAGAAATACGTTTAGACGTACCCGGCGGTGATTTTTACGCAAAAAAACAATCAAAATCATTTGAAGAAGCCACAGATTTGGCTATAGATGCATTAAAAAAACAACTAATTAAACATAAAGAGAAATTAAAATAATTTTTTAAATTGCTGAATTTCAATGTTGTGATAGAGTTGGGTAAAAAAAACTTAAAATAATGTGGTTTAACGTTTGGTAGTTAAATAATCTTTATTACATTTGCAGACCTTTTTCAAGGGTCTGCTTTTGTTCTTTAAGGCACTTGAGTCAAGCCGATGTAGCTCAGTTGGCCAGAGCAGCTGATTTGTAATCAGCCGGTCGGCGGTTCGAATCCGTCCATCGGCTCAAGGATTGATTTTTTAGGGGGGATACCGAAGTGGCCAACCGGGGCAGACTGTAAATCTGTTGTCTTAGACTTCGGAGGTTCGAATCCTCCTCCCCCCACTAAAAAATAAGTTTTAGTTTAGTTCTGAATTGATCTGAGCTTTTTATTTATTTTTTTTATGTAAGCGGGAGTAGCTCATTTGGTAGAGCGACAGCCTTCCAAGCTGTAGGTGGCCGGTTCGAGCCCGGTTTCCCGCTCTTTTTTTTTGCTATTGTAGCTCAGGGGTAGAGCACTTCCTTGGTAAGGAAGAGGTCATGAGTTCAAATCTCATCAATAGCTCAGATTAAATTAATTTTTTGAACTAATTTTTTATTTAACTTAAATATATTATAAAATGGCTAAAGAACATTTTGACCGGTCCAAACCACACGTTAATATCGGTACTATTGGTCATGTTGACCACGGTAAAACTACTTTAACTGCTGCAATTACTGTTGTATTAGCAGCACAAGGTTTATCAGAAGTAAAAGATTTTGATGCAATTGATAATGCACCAGAGGAAAAAGAAAGAGGTATTACTATTAATACTGCACACGTAGAATATACTACTAAAAACCGCCACTACGCTCACGTTGACTGTCCTGGTCACGCTGACTACGTTAAGAACATGGTTACTGGTGCTGCTCAAATGGACGGTGCTATCTTAGTTGTTGCTGCTACTGATGGTCCTATGCCTCAGACTCGTGAGCATATACTTTTAGGTCGTCAGGTTGGTGTACCTCGTATGGTTGTATTCATGAATAAAGTGGATATGGTTGATGATGAGGAATTACTTGAATTAGTAGAAATGGAAATAAGAGAGTTATTAGATTTCTACGAGTTCGATGGTGATAATACTCCTATCATTCAGGGATCTGCCTTAGGTGGATTAAATAATGAGCCAAAATGGGTTGAGAAAATTATGGAGCTAATGGATGCAGTTGATTCTTGGATTGAACTTCCTCCACGTGATGTTGATAAACCATTCTTGATGCCTGTTGAAGATGTATTCTCTATTACTGGTCGTGGTACTGTTGCTACTGGTAGAATCGAAACTGGTGTAATCAATTCAGGTGATGCTGTTGATATTATCGGTATGGGAGCTGAGAAACTTAAATCAGTTGTTACTGGTGTTGAAATGTTCCGTAAGATTTTGGATCGTGGTGAAGCTGGTGATAATGTTGGTTTATTGCTTCGTGGTATCGATAAGAAAGAGATTCGTCGTGGTATGGTAATAGCTGTTCCTGGTTCTGTTAAACCTCACGCTAAATTTAAAGGTGAAGTTTATATTCTTAAGAAAGAAGAAGGTGGACGTCATACTCCATTTCATAATAAATACCGTCCTCAGTTCTATTTCAGAACAACTGATGTTACTGGAGAAATCACTCTACCAGAAGGTGTAGAAATGGTTATGCCTGGTGATAACTTGACTATCAACGTTGTTTTACATAGTGAGATTGCTATGAGTAAAGGACTACGTTTTGCTATCCGTGAAGGTGGTAGAACTGTTGGTGCAGGTCAAGTAACTGAACTAGTTGACTAATACAATATTTTATTTAAGTTAAAATAGCTTGAAGGTGCCTTCTTTGAGGAGGTGCCTTTTTCAAGCTAATAACTTTATAGGGGTGTAGCTCAGTTGGTAGAGCTCTGGTCTCCAAAACCAGGAGTCGTGGGTTCGAGTCCTACCACCCCTGCAAACAATTTTAATAATGGCAAAAGTCGTAGATTATATTAAGGAAAGTTATGATGAGCTTATGAATAAAGTTTCTTGGCCTTCATGGGCTGAGTTGCAAAATAGTGCTATTGTCGTATCCATTGCTTCCCTGATTATCGCTATAGTGGTATTCTTGATGGATTTGATGTTTAAAAATGGCCTAGAACAATTCTATCGCTTATTTTAATCATATCTAAGTGCTTTTTCAATTCATTCCTTAATCAGGTGAATAAAGTTAAATTATGAGCAGTATCGAAAAAAAATGGTACGTAGTACGTGCAATTAGTGGTAAGGAAACTAAAGTTAAAGAATATCTTCAAAGTGAAGTCAGTAGACTTGGCTTTGATAAATTTATTTCCAATATCCTAATTCCAACAGAAAGAGTATTCCAGATCCGTAATGGTAAAAAAATCAGTAAGGAAAGGAATTATCTACCAGGTTATGTACTAGTCGAAGCTGCACTTGTTGGCGAAGTTACACACATGATTAAGAATGTTCCTAATGTTATTGGCTTTTTAGGAGCTGAGAAAGGTGGTGAGCCACTTCCTCTTAGAGCTGCTGAAGTAAGTCGATTGCTTGGTAAAGTTGACGAATTAGCTGAACAAGGCGAGTACGTTAATGTGCCATACATTGTTGGAGAAACAGTTAAAGTTATTGATGGTCCTTTTAATAGTTTTTCTGGAATCATTGAAGAAATTAATGAGGAAAAGAAAAAATTAAAAGTGATGGTTAAAATCTTTGGCCGTAAAACTCCACTAGAGTTAGGCTTTATGCAAGTTGAAAAAGAATAAACCATTTGCCTCCGTATTTTGCGGATGTAAATAAATTGTATTACATAATTTAACATTTATTGAAATGGCAAAGGAAATTAGTGGATTAATTAAGTTGCAAATCCGTGGAGGAGCAGCAAATCCATCGCCACCAGTGGGACCTGCTTTAGGTGCCAAAGGTGTTAACATTATGGAGTTTTGTAAACAGTTTAATGCGCGTACACAAGACCAAGCCGGAAAAGTGTTACCTGTTATTATTAGTGTTTATGCTGATAAATCTTTCGATTTTATCATAAAAACTCCTCCTGTAGCTGTTCAACTTTTAGAAGCTGCTAAATTAAAGTCTGGTTCTGCAGAGCCTAATAGAGTCAAAGTGGCTGCTATTACTTGGGATCAAGTACGCCAAATTGCCGAAGGCAAAATGGTAGACCTTAATGCTTTTGAAGTTGAGTCAGCAATGCGTATGGTTGCAGGTACTGCACGGAGTATGGGTATTACTATTAAAGGTAAATTCCCTGATGCATAAAATTAAATTTTAAAAACAATTAAATTAGTGAAATGGCTAAATTAACGAAAAAGCGTAAAAGTGTCTTAGATAAAGTAAACTTTGACGAGGCCTATGCACTAGACGCAGCAATGGATTTGGTAAAAAGTATTACTACTACCAAATTTGATGCTTCTGTTGATCTAGATATCCGTTTGGGAGTGGATCCAAGAAAAGCTAATCAAATGGTTAGAGGATCTATTACATTACCTCACGGAACTGGTAAAACAAAAAGTGTTCTAGTACTATGTACCCCTGACAAAGAAGAAGAAGCTAAGGCCGCAGGAGCTGATTATGTTGGATTAGATGAGTACATCCAAAAAATAAAAGGCGGTTGGACTGATGTAGATGTCGTTATTACCATGCCAAGTGTTATGCCTAAAGTTGGTGCTTTGGGAAGGATTTTGGGACCTAGAGGTCTTATGCCTAACCCTAAAACCGGTACAGTTACAATGGATATTGCTGGTGCAGTAAACGATGTAAAAGCTGGTAAAATTGACTTTAAGGTTGACAAATATGGTATTATACACGCTGCTATTGGTAAAGTTTCATTCTCAAAAGAGCAATTGGTAGAAAATGCTTCTGAATTATTGCATACTGTGATA
>JAMOQI010000034.1 GCA_027064095.1 Bacteroidales bacterium
GTATTGGTCCAACCATACGCCCTTGCCATTTGAGGTATAATACTCTGTGCAGACATTCCGGGAATAGTATTCGCCTCAAGAAAAATATATTCATTATCTTCATTAAAAATATAGTCCATACGAACAACTCCCTTCAAATTCAATTTATTGTATAAATAAACAGATGTTGAATTAATTACCTCTGATATTTCTTCTGAAATTGGAGCAGGAATAATTTCTTCGACCAATTTCTCATTATATTTAGCTTCATAGTCGAAAAATTCGGTTTTACTAACTATTTCGCAGATTGGAAAAACTATCATTTTACCGGATGTTTCCATCAACCCGCAAGTAATCTCTCTGCCTGCAAAATAAGACTCTACAAGCACTTCCGTATCTTCTTTAAATGCTTTTTCTATTGCTTGATTTAATTTATTTGCTTCTTTCACCTTCGACATACCAATAGACGACCCTCCGGAATTGGGTTTTACAAAACAAGGAAGTCCTACTTTATTTATAATTTGGTCAACATGATATATGTCGCCTTCTAACAAATGTACTGATTCAGAAACATTTACCTTCAATGCCTTTACTGCATAGTTGCAATAAGCTTTATTAAATGTTAAAGCTGATACAGTGGAATTACTAGATGTATATGGAATCTCCAACATTTCAAAATACGCTTGTAATCTACCATTCTCACCAGGATTGCCATGAATTATATTGTAAACACCATCAAAACAAATCTTCTTGTTTTGGTAAATAAAACTAAAGTCATTTTTATCAATATCAAATTTCTCATTTTCTATCTCACAATACCAATCATTGTCTAAAACAACAACTTTATATGCAATATATTTGTTCTTATTAATATTGTTTAAAACAAAGTCAGCTGATCGAAATGAAATAACACTTTCTCCAGAAAATCCACCACATACAACAGCAATTTTTTTTAACATCTCTTTTATATTTTAATCTAAATTGAGCTTTCTATTGATTGTACATATATTTATCTTTGGCTAAAGTACTAAAATAATATTTAAGTAGAAATACATTTTGAAATTATAACACCAAATATGCATTAGAAAAACTATTCCACACTGAAATAACTGTGAAAACTTTAAAATATAAACATATATTATCTGCAATTTTTTAACGTACTATATTTACACAAAGCTATAACCATGAATAATGCAGTTTATCCATCATATTTATCAATAACTTTTTCCAATACTCTTATATAATTATTAGTTTTATTGTATTCATTATATACAATAAATTAGTTCTACTGATATAATATACGGTCTAAAATATTTAAAGAACATAAACAATAATATCTTACTTTTGAAGTTAATTTTACAAAATGGGTTTTAGGTATAATAAAATATAAATATTCTATAATTAAATGTTGGAAGCTCTCAAAAACAAGAAGTTATACATTAATATACTAATAATGGGCATACTAGGTATATCCATTTTAGTAGGTGCAGTATATTCATTAAATAGTTTTACACGCCATGGTAAGACAATAAGTGTTCCTGATTTTACAGGCTATTATTATAAAGAACTAAAAAGTCAGCCTGAATTCTCAAAATTTAGATTTGAGATAATTGATTCCATATATGATGCCAGCAAAGAAAAAGGAAGTATTGTTAGTCAAGACCCAAAAGCAGACTCTAAAGTCAAAGAAAACAGACATATATATCTAACTATAGTAGCTTTAAATCCTGAAACTATTGAAATGCCTAACTTGGTAGACTTAAGTTTGCGTAATGCCAGTAGTATTATAGAAACATACGGATTAAAAATAAATAAACTAAGCTATGTGCCTGATATTGCTAAAAATGCAGTAGTAGATCAAAAATATAGAGGTGAATTTATTGAACCTGGAACTCTAATAGCAAAAGGATCCGGTATTGAACTCGTTTTGGGCCTTGGAACTGAAACTGATTATATCAAAGTTCCACTTCTAATAGGTCTAACAAGAAAACAAGCAATTAAAGAGCTTCATTTAGCATCACTGAACCTTGGCCCCGAGCATTTTGAAGAAGGTGATGATACTACAACTGTAAGAATATATAGACAAAGTCCTAATTATAGTAAAAAACAAAATGTTAAAATGGGTCAATTTATAGAATTATGGTATAAATCTGATGCTAATTTCGACTTTGAACAATATCTTGAATCTATAAAGTCTGCTGATGGTAATATCAATTCTGTTAATGACAGCATATCAACAGAAGAATTCTAATACAATTATAAGATGAACTCTATTAAATACATCATTATATCAATATTATTAACTGGGTTTCAGAGCATTATTGCTCAGGAAGTTTTAACCGGACTAACTAAAAATCCAGAAATTATTAATGCTTCAAAAAGCATTAAAAACCATAATAATAGTATAAAGGGGAATTTGAATAATGAAATAAGACTACCTATGATAGACGATTTCTCAGAGCCTATACTTTTTCCCAACGAAAAATACTGGTCATCTAGAAAT
>JAMOQI010000035.1 GCA_027064095.1 Bacteroidales bacterium
GTAATTTTCTTTCATAAAATAAATTTCAAAATCATAAATTAATCAACAACTTTAAAACAATAGCCTCCTGTATCAAGGTATCTTTCTTTGTGAGGCGACCAATCTTTATAATAACTATTTTTTGCTTCATTTATTAATTGGAAATTATTATCTCCTCGTTTATTCATGTATACTTTGGCATCAATTTCAGTGTTCCTACATTGTAGAGCAAATACTTGTTTACCTCCTCTGTAATTTATATCAGACCCTTGAAATAAAAGGAAATGTCCTTTCTTTTTTGGAATAAGCTTGTAGTTTATTGAATATTCGTTGTCTTTAAAAATAAATTGACTTAGCAAATCACTTTCACCATTAGAAAAACGAAAAATATTATGCCAATAATTATTATCAATGAGTAATTCGAAATGCTCAAAATATTTAAAGTCTATAATACTAGTATCCATATCATAAATAGATGTTGTAAGGTAAAATTTGAAATCATCAAGCTGATATTCATTCTTGGTTTTTCTTTCATATATAGGGTTCTCCAAAAAACAAGAAATAGTAATAGTATCGCCAATATGAAATACATCTTGAGCAGGGGAAAGTTCAAAAGGAAGTACAAATTCATAAATACCTACATCTGGTCTATCACAATCCTTATCGCATGACGATAATGTAGAAATAGCAAACACCATAAATAGCAAACTAAGTTTAAGAATATTTTTCATAATATGCTTCTTTTTAATAACTATTAAATAATAAATCCACTTCATTGGTAGTATTAGATGTTGTATTTAAATAATCACTAATAAGTAATTGTTTAAAGTCATCAATATCTACAGTATTTGAATTTAAGCATTGAAACATTTGATGGTTTGAAAATCCAGAAACATTATCCAAAACAGTAGTGCTACTACTCCAATCTCTATTCCATGAAATTGGTTCAGTGCCTCCATCTATTAAATCGTGATACAAGCCAATAGGGATGTGATTTGGTACTTCATTCCACGTTTTATCTAATCGTTCAATATATGTTTCGATAATAGAAGTAAGGTTGTTTGTAGGGTAAGTCTCATGAGCAATTGTTTTGCCAATATGCTCAGCCCAAGATTCGCAGAGGGCAATTCTGCCTGCATTACACATATATATATATTCTTCTTTCATTTGCTACAAAAATAATAAAAACCTCACCATATATTGTATGTTTCTTTATGAGGTTTTGTGATGTTATTCTATAACTCTGTATGCAAATCCTGATTTTGTTTCATAAAACCTTTCTGGCTTAGCAACCATCCAAGTATTAAAATGCTCATTTGGTGATTCTTTTAGAAGGTTAATATTATTATCTAAACCTTTGTTTAATCTTGTACATAGGTTAATATCAAAGGCTTCACAATCATTAATTACATTATTAGAACCATTAGCAAAAGCACCAAACGTTAGCATATAGTCTCCACTTTTATTGGGAATAAAGCTAAGTGAAAAAGAATTTAGTTGCTTTGAAACATACATAGTTCCTGATAACATGGATGTTCCGTTGCTAAAGACATCAATTTGCGCATCTAATTTTTCTGGTTCCAAAATATTACAATAATCTGTAGCACTAAAATAAATATCTGTTTCATTACTATCAATTTTATAAATAAGAAAGCCATATTCCAGTTTCAAAGCTGTCATATCATAAACTTTCTCCTTATCCTTACTATAAATCATCTCACTAAAAGCAAATGATAAACTTATCGTATCGCCAATCCTATATTGCACATCATAAGGATTAACTTCTCCATAAACTATAAATTCAGAAGGGCAATTTTCTTGCTTATTACAAGATAACGTTATTATACTAGTCAATAACAAAAGTAGTAAAACTAATTTCATAATTAGTAAGAGTTAAATAAGTTAGTAATATCTACCTGAGTATTAGGAGCCTGAATAAACCCTGAATTTATTAAAGCAGTATTGAAATCAGAAGGAGACTTAATGTTAGAATTTAATAAAGAGAATAATTGATTATTAGATAGACCTGAGACATTATCATTGATACTTCCTATAGTTCCATTTGCCCAATATCCATCATGAGCTATTTCTCCAATTTTTATTGGATCAATTAGATCTTGATAATACCCTGTAGGAATATGATTCAACTCTTCATTTCGCTGTTTTTCTAAGTATATTAAATAATCAGGGTGACTATTTAGACTGTTATTCAAGCCATAAGTCTCATGCGCAATTGTTCTAGCAATATGCTCAGCCCAAGACTCGCAAAGGGCAATTCTGCCTGCACCAGGGCTATTCTCATTACCATGTCCATTGGCTAGTATCTCGTTAGTAGCAAGAACTGTCCAATATGCAATACCAACTTTGGTATAATGCGATGAATGAGCAACCTCATGATATACTAATCGTTTTAACTTATCTGATTTACTAAAATTTAATCCTATTTGCACATCGGGTAAGTA
>JAMOQI010000036.1 GCA_027064095.1 Bacteroidales bacterium
ATACGAAACAATGAAGAAAAATGAAGCTGTTAAATTAGCTGCTAGAAAATCTAAGAAGAAAAAATAAGAAGTAATCTTATTATATAAATATAAACTGCCAAGTTATTAGCTTGGCAGTTTTTTTTTTGGAGTTTATTTAAATAATGCGCAAGTTTATTTTTTGTCTTGTGTCTGAAGTTTTTGTTAATACACATTTATTATACGAATACAATGAAAATATTTCTAACTGTAATTATCCTTTTATTAGCACAAATTATTAGTGCTCAACGTCCAAATATTGGTGGACCTTCTCATTCGCAAAATAAACCCGGAGCTATTGGTAAAATTATAGATTCAAAGACGAAACATCCGGTTCCTTATGCTACTGTTGTTCTGTATAAACAGAGCGATTCTTCCATGGTTGATGGTACAATAACAAAGGAAAATGGTGGATTTTATATACCTTGTGAAGCGGGGAAGTATTATTTAGTAGCAAAGTTTATGGGGTATGATAAATACGTCGTTTCAAACCTTGAAATGAATACCGGTGAAAGAATGATGAAAGTTGGATTGATAAAGCTGCAACGAACATCATCAGAGCTTAAAGGAGTTGAAATAGTAGGGCAACAAGCTTATGTGGATTATAAGATTGATAGAAAAGTAGTAAATGTTGGCCGAGATGTTGGTTCTGCCGGAGGAACAGCTGTTGAGGCATTGGAAAATGTTCCTTCTGTGAATGTCGATATTGATGGAAATGTTGAACTTAGAGGGAGTGCCAGTTTTACGGTACTAATAAATGGAAAACCTTCGCCTTTAGGTGGAAGTGAAGCTTTAGAACAGATTCCGACTTCTGTAATTAAAAACATAGAAATAATTACTAATCCTTCTGCTAAGTATGATCCAGATGGTATGACAGGAATTATTAACGTAGTGCTTAAAGAGGATGTAAAACAGGGGCTAAATGGCTTTGTTGAAGCTTCGGTTGCATCTTTTGATTCTTATAGTTTGAATACAATTTTTAATTATAGAAAAAATAAAATTAATTATTTTGTAGGAGCTAATATGCGTTTGAGGAATATGCCTGGTGGTGGTATTTCTAATTTGCAAAACATTGGTGGAGATACTAATATGTATAGAGATACAGAAATAGACAGGATGAGGAAAAGAAATAATTATACCTTAAAGGGTGGTATGGATTATTATTTAAATGATAATAATACTTTTGGATTTGATATTGCCTATGGAATAAATGATTTTGGAAAGGATTATATAAGTGATATTTACGAGAGAACTATCCCATCATCCTATGAGTTATATACTGTTAGCCATAATACCGGAGGAAGAAAAAGTGACTTTTTAAAAACAAGTATTAATTGGCAACATAAGTTTAAACGTGAAGGGGAGAAGCTTGAAGCGTATATGTTTTTTAATAATAGTGAGGAAATAAAAGATGAAAAACAAAAAGAGCTATATTCTGATTATTTGTGGAGTGAAAATGGAGGCCTAAAAGATTGGTATAATACTACTGATAATTCTTTTAAGAAGGATTTTAGAGCCAAGTTAGATTATACATTAAAATTGAAAGGCGATAGAAAGTATGAAGCAGGATTGCAGTCAAGAAACTATAGGGAGAGATCTGAATTTGTTTATAATCAATATGATAGTGCTTGTGGAGATTGGGTTGTATTACCAGAATATGGTAATAATATGACTTTTAATCGTGATATTCTGTCGGTTTACTCTACTTATGGAGGTACTTATAAAGATTTTGGATATCAACTTGGATTAAGGGGAGAATATACAAATAGAAAAATTACGACAAGTGATAATTTACCATCTGAGATTAACAGATTTGATATTTTCCCAACAGTACATTTATCGCAGAAGTTTTTGGAGACAAACTCCGTAATGATGAGTTATAGTCGTAGGATTGATAGACCAGGAGGGTGGGAGTTGGGTCCAAATCCTATTTTTATCTCTAGTAATTTTATTAGAATTGGAAATCCTGATTTGGAACCTGAATATTCTGATAATTATGAATTAAGCTATCAAAAGATTATTAAGAAATCATTTATTTCTGCAGAGGCTTATTATAGAACTACAAAAAATAAGATTTCTCGTTTACAAGAAATGAATGATTCTAATATAATTTATATGACTTACGAAAACTTAGATAGAGATCACTCTGCTGGGATGGAGCTTATGGCTAATTTGCAGTTCAATAAGTGGTTTAGATTAAATCTAAGTGGGAATTACTACTATTATAAGTTAGAAGGAAATATTACTTCTGGAGCTGTTGATCAAAGTAGTATAAATTTTGATATAAGAGGTGAGGTTAATTTTATGATTACTCCCTTAATGAGATTTCAGATAAATAGTTTTTATAGAGGTCCTTCTGCTACTGCACAAGGAACTATGAGCGAATTTTACATGGTAAACTCTGCTCTTAGATATGACTTCTTTAAGCGCAAGATGGCTGTTACTTTTAAAGTGCGGGATATTTTTAATACTATGAGACACCAATTTGAAACCAATACAAATACTTTTACAAGCAATAATACATTTTATCGTCAAAATCCTTATTTTCAGCTTACAGTAAATTATAAAATAAATAATTATCGCCAAGAGAGAAAGCCAAACATGGATGATAGAAGCAACGAAGGAGGTGACGATATATAGTATTGCATACTGATTTTATACATATTTTCATTATTTTCGCAATAGAAAGATAAATGATTCTATGAAAGAAATATGGAATAAAGTATTATATCCTGATTTTAGCTCAAAGGTTAATTTATGGATATCTAATCAAGGTCGAATAAAGAGTTATCGAACCAAAAAGATTGGAGGAGTTATTCTTAAAGGTGCTTATATTTCTAACTATAATGTAATTTTTGTTGAGTTAAAGAATGGTAAAAGGAAAACTCTTTTTGTTCATAAGTTAGTTGCTGAGTTTTTTATACCTAAATCAGACGAAGATAAAAAATATGTTATTCATAGAGATTATGATTTAAGAAATAATTTTGTTAACAATTTACAGTGGGCTAATAAGGAAGAAGTTATTGAGCATAAGTTGGGGAATCCACATATTAAGAATATTAGATATAATACAAAACTAAGTCAATCTGATGTTGACTATATAAGAAAGCGTGTAGTGCGTTTAAAGCGCGAAGGCGGTGCTTTATATGCTCCGCTTGCTCGGAAATTTGGGGTGTCGGAGACTCAGATAAAAAGAATAGTAGAAAGAAAGAATTGGAAATAGAGTATGTGTGTGTTGGAATGAGGTGTTAATTGTTGAATTTTTTTGACTTTAGTATTCCAATTTTATTCAAAGCATATTCTATTGATGTAAAAATTACACCAATACCATATTTAAAACTTCTTTTGAAATTTATTGAAGAAGCTTCTTTAAAATATTTTGTAGGGCAGGTTAGTTCACCAATCTCATAGCCTGAGTATAATATTTGTGCAAGTATCTGATTATCGAATAAGAAATCATTAGAATTTGCATTATAATTTACAGTCTCTAATACTTCTTTTGAAAAAGCTCGGTATCCACTATGATATTCTGAAAGTTTTTGATTCATTAAAATATTCTGGAATAATGTCAGAAATCTATTTGCAATGTATTTGTATTTTGGCATACCGCCTTTAATAGCTCCCTTTCCTAATATTCTGGACCCAATCACAACAGGATAAACAGCATTGGCGATGATATAGCATATTGGCTCTATAAGTTTTGGAGTATATTGGTAATCAGGATGTAGCATAACAACAATGTCAGCACCTAAGTCTAAAGCTTTATTATAGCAGGATTTTTGATTAGCACCATAACCACTATTAATATCATGTTGTATAATGTGGTTTATACCAATTCTTTCAGCTTCCTTAACAGTAGCGTCACTACTTTTATCGTCAGTGAGAATAACAAAGTCAACAATATTAAAAGGAATTTCACGATAGGTCTTTTCTAATGTCTTTTCGGCATTGAAAGCTGGTAGAACTACTGCAATTTTCTTATTATTAATCATATTTTGATAGTGTTGAACTCTTAGGAAATATCAGATTACGATTATTTTTTTGCCAAATATTTGTGATATTTTTAATAACATATCCATTATAACAATCTTTGGATTTACATTCCTACTAATGTGGAAATTTGCTTCATTAAGTAAATTTGTGATGTCTTCAGCATTTGTTCTATTTACGAACCTGCTAAACTTTTGGATAAAAGCCAATTCATTACCGTTAGATTTTACCATTTCTGTATTCCCCAAATCATGATACAAACAAAGTCTCACAATTCTTAATCCATATTGAAGTAGTTGTTTAATATTTTCACGTCCTATCTTAGAAAGTTGGTCTGATTTTGATTTTATTTTACCAAAATCGTGATTGTAGGCTAGCAGCATCATTTCTCTAAATGTTGAAAAATATGGATGGTCATCGAAATTATCTAAAAGATATTTTGTAGCATTCTTAAAATTACCTTCAGCTAGATTGACAATAGTTTCAACTTTATCATTATTAAATTGGAAATTGTGATAAAGGTATTCTCTTATCTCTTCATTTTCTAATGGTGGTACTTTAACAAGTTGCGTTCTGGATAGTATTGTTTTAAGTATATCGTTGGTATCCTCTGTGATAAGAATAAAAAGAGTTTTTGGTGGAGGTTCTTCAAGTATTTTTAGAAGTTTAGGAGCAGCACTATGATAAAGCTTTTCTATCATCCATATTATCATAACTTTATATTCTCCCTCATAAGATTTTAGTGCTAAAGTTTTGACGATTTGATTAGCATCATCAGTACCTATTTTACCTTGTTTGTTTTCAATATTTATTTCCTGATACCATTCGTTTAAGGAGAGATAATAATTACTATTTATTAATGCTTCGCGCCATTCATTAAGGAATTGGTTGCTTGTTGGCTTGTTAGTGACAGTTTTAGTGTTAGCAACAGGAAAAATAAAATGCAAATCCGGATGAGCTAGTTTTTGATATTTTACACAGCTGGGACAACTTCCACAAGAGTCACCAATAATTTCACTATTCTCAGGATAGACTTGCTTGTTGATACAAGAAATATATTGCGCATAGGCAATGGCTAAGGCTAGTTTTTCACTTCCATCAGCTCCTAAAAACAATTGTGCATGACTAATTCTGTTATTTAGTACACTATTTATTAATCTGTTTTTTAGTTTGTTGTGGCCTACTATTTCTTGAAATCTCATATTTCAAAAATAAGGTATATTTGTTTTATTCTGACAGTTTTTATATTTCTGAATTAATAAATTTGAGAGATAGAGATTTATAAATTTTATTTTGTGTCAATTTTACCCACATAAACAGCATTTCCATTATCACATTCTATAATTTTAATGGAGTTAAAGAAATTTTGCATTTCTTCTTCAAAATTTCTTTTAAAATTTTTATAATCACTCCTTTCTAAAAATTCAAGAACTTTTACAAAGGGCGCAGTTTTATTTCTAAAGTCTTGAATCATAACATATTTATTTGCTATTCTAGCCATTTCTTTTAATACGACTCCTCTTTCTTTAGCTTTCATTCCATGCAAAACAAATGAAGCAGTAACAATATCAAAGGAATTATCTTCAAAGTGTTTCATATCATCAGCATCCATTTTTATAAAGTTTAAATTAGGATGATTTTTCTTTGCTTGATGTATCATCTTGTCTGAGAAATCAACACCTTGTTTTTTCATTTTGCTGTATTTCGCTATACTTGCCAGCCATCCACCGGTGCCGGTGCCAATATCTAATATGGAAAAGTTCTCTAATGGAATCTGACTGTTAAGTTTTTTAGCAATTTCAGCATATCCTTTTTGGACAGATTTGTCTATACTACCATATAATGGAGCAATTAAATCAAAAATAAACTTTGCTCTTTGTTTATTACTACCAAAAAAATAATGTAATAGATTCATGCGGAATAGGTTTAATTATTGGCAAAGATGCAAAAAAAAATAAGATATGAATAATAAAAAAGCTTATACAAAGATATTTTGTAAAAGCTTTTTTGTTAAGTCGGAGTGACAAGACTTGAACTTGCGACCCCTTGACCCCCAGTCAAGTGCGCTACCAACTGCGCCACACCCCGATATATTTATTGGATTACAAAATTAATGCTTTTTTTCGCTACTTATAATATTTAATTTACATAAAAAACCGCAAGACTTACAAGTCTTGCGGTTTGGTATTTTGCATAAAAAGATGGATTTATGCTCCAACCTCTACAACAACTTCGTCGCTTTGCCATAAGCCGTGCTTAGTGCAATATGCATGAGCTGTTAATTTAAGTTTTTTATTTGGTACAATGTAGAAGTCAACTTCTAAATTTGCAGGAGCGTTGCCCATAGCACCAGCGCTAAAGCTAGCTTCAGCTAAGAAACGTTCTCCGTCCCACAATTGAATCCATTGAATGTAATGATCAAAATCATCAGGGTGCTTGTACTCGTCTCCAACTTGTACTTTTACTTTGAATTTTTCACCGGCAGTAGCAGTTTTTTCGCAATGTATAAATGCTGAGTGACGATCGATATAATCTTTTTTTGATTCTCTTTCGATCTCTGAAATGTCTTGATATCTGTTAATTTTCATGATAATAAGTTTATTAGTTAAGTGTAATTATTAGCAAGATAAGATTATTAATTATATCTTATCTTGCTAATTTAATAAAATTAGGCCTTTTTCCCAAGGTATTCAGCTACTCCTTCGTGAGTTGCTTGCATAGCTTCTTCACCTGGCTTCCAGTTTGCAGGACAAACTTCACCATGCTTTTCGAAATACTGTAAAGCATCAACCATCCTGATAGCTTCATCAATGCTACGACCCAGTGGTAAATCATTAATAACATTGTGACGAACAATACCTTCTTTGTCAATTAAGAACAAACCTCTATATGCTACTGGAGCACCATTGAAAGTAGCGTTTCCTTCATCGTCATAATCATATTCACCGGCTAATACACCGTAGTTTTCAGCAATAGTTTTGCTTAAATCTGATACTAATGGATATTTAACTCCTTTAATACCGCCATCTTTTAATTCAGTGTTTAACCATGCCCAATGTGAGAATTCTGAATCGATAGAACAGCCTACAACTGCAACATCTCTTTTGTCAAATTCTTCCATTTTTTCTTGGAAAGCAAGTATTTCAGTTGGGCAAACAAAAGTAAAATCCAGTGGGTAGAAAAAGAATACTACATGTTTCTTTCCTATGTATTGCTCAAGAGAGAATCCTTCTTGAAATTCACCACCGTTAACTACTGCTGTTGCTTCAAATTTTGGAGCTTTTTTTCCTATTAAATTTTCCATATTTAAAATAATGTTTATTGATTTATATATTTGTTAATTATTTACAGTTTGAACAAATTCCTTTTAAATAATAATGTGATTCTGTTATTGTATAATTTTCTAATCCTCCAATAGTATTTGTATGCTCTAATGAAAGGGGAAAATCATATACTCTACCACATTTTGTACATTTAAAATGGCCATGAAAGCTAGTGTCTGCATCATAACGAGTTTCATTATCTTCTATATTTACTACCATAATAATTCCATGCTCTTGAAATAACTTCAGAGTGTTGTAAACTGTAGTTTTTGATAGAGTGGGTATTTCCGGTGATAATGCATTGAAAATAGTTTCAACTGTCGGATGCTCAATGCTTTTTGATAGAAATTCATAAATGCGTAGTCTTTGAACACTCGGTTTTATCCCTGCATCCTTTAAAAAATTTACTGCATTTTCTGGTCTCTTAAACATGATTTTTTATAAATTTGTAATGATTGCAAATATATAATAATTATAATTATGAATAAATATTTTAACATTTATTTTGCTTTTTATTTTAGTACTCTGATAATCAGCTTGTAATATTGTGTGTTTAAGTTGATTATTTTTATTTTGATTGTGTTAACCCGTATTATTCTTAAAAAGCCAAAGCAAATTGTATAAATAAACAATGAAAAGTAGTGGACAATGTGGAAAAATCCTCTTGAAATAAGTTCGGGACAGCTTGATTTAGAAAAACTCAAATTTGGGTATTTGAAAAATACCGGATGAAGGTTTTAAATATTAGTTTGTCCTGGAATAATCCGGATTAAATTATTTTTTGACATTGAAAATCGTCTTATAAATTAAATTTACTAAGTATTTGATGAGGATATTATATTAAATTCTTTAAATAATGTAACATTAATTATAAATTATAGTATTGTCATTAATTATATCGAATGTCCATTTATTATTTTATTAATTTTGTATGCTTAAATTAAATGGATAATACTTTTCATAGTTTGAATATGCGAATTTACTTATATACATATATTATAGTATTTATGGTGTTTTTTATGCCCATAAAAATTTACTCGCAACATTATATTGGTATCTCAGATAGTTGGAAAATCAGTGGTTTTATAGGGACTTCTAATTTTCATGGTGATATAACGGATAATACAAATAGTTTTATTAATAACACACCTTTTAGCAAGTATTTCTATCAAGATAGGAAAATGGGCGGAGGAATATATGTTGATAAGATGTTTGGAAATGTCATGGGAGTTAGGGGAGTTTTGATGTTTTCAGATATGAAAAGCTCCAAAGAAAGTGATAAAATATATTTTACCGGCAATACATTTGAATATTCGATTGCCGCATATTCAAATTTGTCTAATTTATTTTTTGGTTACAGTAGAAGACGCAATTGGGATGTTTATGTATTTTTGGGTATTGGATATTCTGAGACACGTTCAACAGCTTATAGTATGACTACCGGTGCTGTGGTTGGTTCTACGGGTTATAAGAAGTCAAATGATGGGAATCGCTTTTTAAGGATGACAGAGGTTGTTGTTCCTGTCGGCCTTGGAGCGTCTTATAAGTTTTCTAAAATAGCTTATGTTTTTGTAGAAGTTACAAGACATTTCGTTAATACTAATAAGCTTGATGCATATCCTGTAGAAGGGACTGCAATAGAAAGTTTAGGATTGTTAAATATTGGGTTAAGTTATAATTTTGCTCTACCATCACATTGGCAAATATATCGAACTCCACGATATAATGGTAAGTCTCCCGACCCTGCTATTCGAGCTTTTAATAAACGCAAGCATGTTGTGATGAAAACAAAAGCTAATAAGAAAGCTTTAAAACGACGAAAAAGGTATGGAAGGAAAAGGTTTAAAAGGCATCGCTGGTAGATTCTTTATGGCATTAGAATACTTGGGACAAAAACCAAAGATATAGACGAGGCTCAATTAATAATAAATAGATCATACCATAAATAGCACCCCAAAGGTGTGCACTGTGACCAATTTTAGTGTTTTCTTTCTTACTCATTATAATTGTATAAGCAAGATATAAGCCTCCAAAAAACCAAGCAGGCATTGGAATCGGAATAAATATTAATCCCATCGACATATTTGGATTTAGAATTATTGAAACATAAACTAATGCTGATATTGCTCCAGATGCACCAACAGCATTATATGAGTAGTCTCCTCTATTTTTGAAGTAAGTGGGTATGACACTTACTCCTAAAGCAGGTATATATAATAATAGAAAGTATAAATTCCCAAGATTATCAAATATTTCTCTAAAATCATAGATTATCAGTCTTCCAAAACTCCATAGTACATACATATTAACAGTAAGATGAAGAAAATCAGCATGGATAATACCATAGCTGAAGAATCGATACCATTCTTTTGAATTATTTATATGTGCTGGATTAAATTTTAGTTTATCGAATAACTCAGGGCTTCGAAATGCTAATATTGAAATAATAATAGTAGGAAGTAATATGCTTAAAATAAGTAAGTTGTGCATTCTTTTGTTTTAAATATTTCCTCTTTCAATATCTCTTTGGATATCTTTCTTTTTAATTGTGTCTCTTTTGTCGTAAAGTTTTTTACCTCTTGCTAAAGCAATATCTAGTTTTGCTAAGCCTTTTTCATTAATAAATAATCGCAGTGGGATAATTGTAAATCCTCTTTCTTTAGTCTTAATTTCGTATTTGTGTAATTCTCTTCGGTTTAGGAGTAATTTCCTTTCAGTATTGGGTTCATGTCTATTGTATGACCCATAAACATAATCGGAAATATGCATATTTTTTACATATAATTCTCCATTTATAAATATGCAATATGCATCAGTAATATTTGCTTTGCCGAGTCTTATAGACTTTATTTCAGTTCCACTTAGAACAATTCCGGCAGTAAGTTCATCACTTAGGAAATATTCGTATCTAGCTCTTTTATTTTTTATTTCTATTTTGCCTTGCATATCTATTTAGCTCCTAATTATTTTGAAGTTACCGTCTCTTTCGAGTTTGATAATTGTTGAAGGTTTAAGATCATTCATTGAATTGTGATATAAATCTACTATGTAATCAACTCCATCAAGAATGCTTTGTTCAATATCTTTAAAAAATAGAGGAGCTGGTTCACCAGATTCATTAGCTGAGGTTGATACTATGGGTTTACCGAATTTAGCGATTAGTTTTTGACTAAATTCATCTTTAGAAACTCTAATAGCAACGGTTTTGTCATCTCTGATTAAATTTTTCGCCAAATTTTGAGCGCCATTATAAATTATAGTTAAAGGTTTTTCCCAACTATCTATTAGGTCGTAGGCTATAGGGGGGACTTTTTTGACAAAATTATTAATGTTATTACTTTTGCAAATAAGGACTATCATAGTCTTTTTTTCAAGACGCTTTTTAAGTTTATAGATTTTATTTACAGCTTTCTCATTAGTAGCATCGCAACCAATTCCCCAAATTGTATCTGTTGGATATATTATTATCCCGCCTTTTTTTAGTGTTTCAATCGCTTTATCTATTTCTTTTTCCATTATAATAATGTACTAATTAATTGTTCTACTTTAATTTTATTGGCACAATCGAAATGACCTTCTTTGCATTTATTGTGGCCATGAAGACCACAAGACCTGCATTCTAGTTTTTCCTGGACTTCAACAATAAAAGAATTATCGGCTTTTGGCCCAAAACCAAATTCTGGTACCGTTGAGCAATAAATTGCAGTTGTTGGTGCATTTACTGCTGAAGCCATGTGCATAGGAGCTGAATCATTAACATAATTCATCTTTGCATCTCTCATCAATGCTGTGGATTCCAAGAAGTTTAGTTTACCTGACAAATTTATACAATTTATATTTCTACTTTTAGAAATTATTACTTCTATTTTAGAATAATCATCAGGCCCTCCTATCAAGTAAATATTATAGTCAAGTGTAATATTATCAATAAATTCTATCCACTTATTTTCAGGGAATTGTTTTGTGTACCAAACTGATGTTGGCGCAATTACGATATATGGCTTTTCTTTATATTTTGTTACATTTTGGTAATCATTATCACTAGGATAAAGTTTCATTCTCGTATCTTGGACTTTAAATAGTGGAGACATTAAACTTAAATTTCGGTCTGTTTCGTGTACTCCATCTTCAATTTTGTGAGGTAAGCTATATTTGAATGCAAATGATAATGGATTTTTATCAAAGCCAATAGTAATTTTCGCCCCGGAGAAAAGAGTAAAGATACCGCTGCTTAAGAAGCGTTGTAAATTAACTACGATATCATATTTTTCTTTTCTGAGATTTTTTATTATCTCAAATTGATTTTTAAGTTTTCTGTTTTTCTTATCCCAGATTATAACCTTATTTAGTTTAGGGTGATCTGTTAAAAGGTTTTCATTTCCTTTTCTAACAAGCATATCAATCTTTGCTGAAGGATATTTATCGAATAAAGATTCAATGACAACAGTGGCGAGTATTACATCACCTATAAATGCTGTTTGAATTATTAATATTTTATCCTTTGATATACTCATTTATAAAAAAATAATTGATGTGCAAAGGTAATTGTAAAACTGTTATACAATTATGTTATAATATTATTATTTTATTTAATTATTGCTATTGGTTATAAATGGTTTTAAAATCCATTTAATGGCATTGTAACAGTTGGGATAAGAAGAAGGAAGCCAATAATTATCATTATTAGAATAAGAGGCCATATCCATTTTACCCATTTTTCATATGGGATTTTAGCAACGCCGAGTACACCAATTAACACTCCGGATGTAGGTGTAATTAAATTAGTAAAGCCGTCTCCAAATTGAAAAGCCATCACTGTTGCTTGTCTTGACACACCAATAACATCACTAAAAGGGGCCATTATTGGCATGGTTAGAGCTGCTTTTGCCGAGCCGGATGGAATTATTATATTTATCATATTTTGTATTAGATACATCATACTTATTGATGCTAGTTTCCCCATTTCTTTCATGCTGTCAGCTAGATGATATAAAATACTATCAATTACTTTTCCATCTTGTAAAATAATGATAATGCCACCTGCTAAGCCTACAACAAGAGCTGCAGAAAGAATGTCTTTTACGCCATCGAGGAAATGTTTTACAATTTCGTTTGCACTGAAACCAAAGGCTATACCCGCTGCCAATCCCATTGCAAAAAATAAAGTGGCAATTTCCATTACATACCAACCATAGCCCATTACTCCAATAATTAAAAATACAATAGTAAATGCTAATAATGTAAGTATATAAAAATGTACAGATTTTCTTATTCCTATTAGTGATAGAATAATAAATAATCCACTTGATATTGGAATAGCAGGAAAGGTATAACTAAGTTTTTCCCCAATCTTTATAGTTGATTCTAAATTGAAATATGAAAAAGCTATTAGACTTATTGAAACAAGCGCAAAACTTAGCCATGCAGATTTAGGAACGAAATATTTAATTTCTTCAATGTTTACATCTGTTCTGTTTTTCCACTCTTTGTCTTCTTCATAAACTAATGATTTTTCGGGTGTTCGTTTTATTTTATTAGCATATCTCAAGATATATGTTATACCAATAATATTAATAACTATCCAACAAAAAATACGATATTCAAAGCCGGAGAATAAAGGAAGGTCTGATAAGCCCTGAGCAATACCAATTGTGAACGGGTTAAGTACAGCCCCTGCAAATCCCAAGCCGGCAGCGACAAAGACAATTGCAACACCGGTAATGCTGTCATATCCCATACTTATTGCTAATGGAACAAGTATTATTATGAATGCTATAGTTTCTTCACTCATGCCAAAGATGGCTCCAAAGATACTGAAAACAAGCATTATAAGTGTTAAAATGATGTTGTTGACGCCAAGGAATTTTAATATCTTATTGTGTTCCATTTTTTTTGTAAAGTTTAGAAATGCATATATCCCTACATCTATGGCTCTACTTTTGTTCATAATCCAAAATGCTCCTCCTATCATTAGGATAAAGACAATTATTCCGGCTTGTTTCTCAAAACCTTTAAATAATGCAGCAAATATTTGCCATGTTTGAGGATTGTTTTTTACATGATGAAAGGAGCCTTCAACAATTACCGATTTTTGGCTGCCTTCTACAACTACAGTTTGTCTTTCGTATTCACCACCTGGAATAATCCATGTTGTTATTGCTGCTATTATTAGAATAAAAAATATTATTACGTATGTATGTGGAACTTTTTTAAACATAAGCTATAGATAATTAATATTATATGTAAATAAATGTTTTGTTTTACTTTAAGAATTTAGAATGTAATTTTAAATTGTTAAAATATTATGTCTGCGCGATAAAAATAGATAAAATCTTAAATGTTAATTACGATAATTGAAAATTAATATAGATTTATATTTGTAATAATATATGTTTACAAAAAACGAGTTGAATTAATCTTAAAATATATTTGTATTTGTAGTATCAGACTGTCTAAAAAGCCCAATTTCTGCGTTATGCTACTTTTTGTAAATGCTCATATGCCTTAGTATACTGCGCTTTACAAAAAAGCAGCAAGCCTTGAACTTGAACTTTTAAGCCACTCTGTATAGTTATTAGACAGACTGGCGTTTTGGGTATAGTTCTTTATCATTTGCAATTTAAATTTCCTTTATCCGGATTATTCACAAATAATCCTGATGATTACTAATAAATTGTTATTTTTTCGTATTGCACTCGGCTATTCATTGCTTATTCATACAATTTGCTTTGGTTTTTTAAGAATAATACGGGTCAACATAATTGAATATAAAACCATAGCTTAATTAATTATATATTTGCAAGCCTCTTTTTCAAAAAGAGAATAACACATAAATATTATTTTATAAATAGCACAAACATTTTATATGAAAAATCTTTTTTTACTTATCGTGTTTTTTGCAATAGGCATTTCGTTGCAAGCACAATTTCTTAATAATATGACAATTAGTGGATCGATTAGTAATGCTGATGGTAAGTATATTTATCTATCAGAACTTGGTTCAAATACTATGATTCCTGTAGATTCGGCTTTAATAAGTTCTAATAATAGTTTTCTTATATCAACCAATATTGATAAAGCTAATTTCTTTCAGCTGAGTAATGGAGGGAAACAATATACAATTCTTATTCTTGAACCTAATGAGGTTGTGGAGATAGATATTGATGCTCAAAGAATGTTACAGCCTTCAAAGGTGAATGGCTCGCCAATGACGATACAGTTGTATAACATGTTGCAAAAAATAAATGCCTATGATGCTTCTATGCAACAACTAAATGCTGAATATCAAAAGTATGTAGGTACGGCACAACAAGATTCTGTTGGAAGAGTATTGTCACAGCAATATGAGGCTTTTAATCAACAGAAAATAGCTTATATGAAACAAGAGATAAATAATAATCCAAGTCTTGCTAGTTTATTGTTTCTAGATAAAATAGATATTGAAAAAAATCTGCCTTTATATATAAAAGTTGATAAGGTATTGTCGCAAAAATATCCTGATAATGCGTTTGTTAAAGATTTGCATAACAAAGTTGAGAGTAAAATGCGATTAGCTCCTGGAAGTCTTGCTCCGGAAATTAATTTGCCTGATCCTGAAGGAAATAATATTGCTTTATCATCACTAAAAGGGAAAGTAGTGTTGATAGACTTTTGGGCTTCATGGTGTAGTCCTTGTCGTCGTGAGAATCCTAATAATGTTAGGCTTTATAATAAATATAAAAGTAAAGGATTCGAAATTTATGGTGTATCCCTTGATAAGCAAAGGTCCAATTGGGTAAAAGCTATTAAAGATGATAAGCTTACTTGGATTCATGTAAGTGATTTGCGTTATTGGCAGTCTGCTGCAGCTAGGAAGTATGGTGTTGGCTCTATTCCATTCACTGTGTTAATAGATAAAGAAGGTAAGGTGATAGAAGTTGGACTTCGTGGCGCTGCACTGGAACAAAAGTTAGAACAGATTTTTGGAGAATAAAGGAGAGAGGAGGGGTAAAGTTTAAAGTTTAAAGTTTAAAGTTTAAAGGATAAAGTTTAAAGGATAAAGTTTAAATAGTAGAGTCTATTGTGACAATATGCTTATTATATTTTGTTAAAAAAAAGGTATAAAAAATAGGAAATCAGCCAATCAAAATTTATACTTTTGACTCCTTATGGCGAAGAAAACTAAAAAAGTGGCGGAGACTCCACTGATGAAACAATATAATGCTATTAAAGCAAAGCATCCAACTGCTTTATTGCTTTTTAGAGTAGGAGATTTTTATGAGACTTTTGGTGAAGATGCAATAAAAACTTCTAAAATTCTTGGAATTGTTCTCACAAAACGAGCTAATGGAAAAGCAATGCATATTGAACTTGCCGGTTTTCCCCATCATAGCATAGATACATATCTTCCAAAACTTGTTAGAGCAGGAGAAAAGGTTGCAATTTGTGATCAACTGGAAGACCCAAAGCTTACTAAGAAGATTGTAAAACGTGGAGTTACAGAATTAGTAACTCCCGGAATCGCCTATAATGATAAAGTGTTAGAGCATAAAGAAAATAACTTTCTTGCTAGTTTATTTTTTGATGGCAAGCAAGGAGGGGTAGCTTTTATTGATGTTTCAACAGGAGAATTTTTTTTAGCACAGGGTAGTATTGAATATATTGATAAACTTATTCAGAGTTTAAAACCTGCAGAAGTAATTATTAGGCGTGATTATCGCGATAAATTTATAAATCAATTTGGCGAGAAATTTTATATAACAACTTTCGAAGACTGGGTTTTTACCCATGATTTTGCTTACGATTTATTAAATCGACATTTTGGAACTAAGTCACTAAAAGGATTTGGAGTTGATCATTTTGACAAAGCTATTATTGCTGCCGGAGCTATTCTACATTATTTATCAGAAACAAAACATGATAAGCTAGAGCATATTACAAATATTCGTAGGATAGAGGCCGATCATTATGTGTGGTTAGATAGATTTACAATTAGAAACTTAGAATTGTTAAATTCTGGAAATGTCGATGCTACAACGCTTTTGGATGTTGTCGACCATACAAATAGCCCCATGGGTGCCCGACTGTTAAAAAGATGGATGGTTTTGCCGTTGAAAGATAAAGTGCGAATAGAAGAAAGGTTGAATATAGTTCAATATTTTTATGATAATAGCGATATTAGTTCTGATTTATCGAGCTTAATAAAGACAATAGGTGATTTGGAAAGATTGATTTCTAAAGTTTCTATTGCTAAAGTGAATCCACGTGAATTATTGCAGTTAAATAGAGCATTGGAAACTATACCTGTTATAAAGAAACTATTAAGTCATAGCAATGTAGAAGCTTTGAATAGAATATCTGAACAGTTAAATCCTTGCTCTTCCATGTCTTCTAAGATTGTCGATTTTATTCAAGAGGAAGCTCCTGTGTTAGTGAATAAGGGCGGTGTTATAAAAAATGGGGTGAATTCTGAACTTGATGAGTTACGCCATATAGCATATTCTAGTAAGGATATTCTAGAGCAAATTAGAATAAGAGAATCGGAGAATACTGGTATTCCTAGCTTAAAAATAGGGTTTAATAATGTATTTGGTTATTTCTTGGAGGTTACAAAAGTACATCAAGATAAGGTGCCGGAAGATTGGATTAGGAAGCAGACTCTAACTAATAATGAGAGATATATCACTCCGGAACTTAAAGATTTAGAAACAAAAATTTTGGGAGCTCAAGAGAAAATCCTTGAGCTTGAAACTAAGATATATAATGAGCTAGTTGTTAGTTTATTAGAATATATAATGCCGATACAAACTAACGCATCTTTAATAGCAAGACTTGATGTGCTTACATCCTTTGCCAGTTTATCTCTTGCTGCTAACTATGTACGGCCTAAGATAAATGATGGATTTGCCATTGATATTAAAAATGGGCGTCATCCTGTAATAGAACGTAATCTTCCTCATGATGAAATTTATGTTGCTAATGATGTTTACCTTGATAATACTACACAGCAGATGGTGATGCTTACTGGTCCTAATATGTCTGGTAAATCAGCATTATTGCGACAAACGGCATTGATAGTATTAATGGCTCAGATGGGTAGTTTTGTGCCTGCTGATGCTGCTGATATTGGACTTGTAGATAAAATATTTACTAGGGTAGGAGCATCTGATAATATTAGCTCCGGAGAATCTACCTTTATGGTTGAGATGAATGAGACAGCAAGTATTCTTAATAATATTTCCAATAGGTCTTTAATTCTCTTGGATGAAATTGGTAGAGGTACAAGTACTTATGATGGTATTTCTATTGCGTGGGCTATTTCTGAATTCCTGCACGAGCATCCTTCTTATAAAGCGAAAGTCCTTTTTGCTACTCACTATCACGAGTTAAATGAGATGGCAAAAACATTTAAAAGAATAAAGAATTATCATATTGATGTTAAGGAAATTAGAAATAAGATTATTTTTCTTAGAAAATTAGTAAAAGGAGGTTCGGAACATAGTTTTGGTATTCATGTGGCAAGAATGGCTGGAATGCCAAAGAAAGTATTAACTCGTTCGGAAGCAATTTTAAAGCAGTTAGAGAAAACACATAGCAATAATGCTTTGAGTAAAGGCGTAAAAGAGGTCGCTCGTCAACATGAAGAGGATGTTAATTATCAACTTAGTTTTATACAGCTCGATGATCCTTTACTTCAACAAATAAAGGAAGATATTTTGAATATAGAGATTGATACATTAACACCTGTGGAGGCTTTGATGAAGCTGAATGAAATAAAAGGACTTCTGAAAAAATAAATTTATAAAAAATATTTATAACCAATAAAGTCCTAAACGTTTTTTTAAGCAAAAAAAGAAAGGATATTTTATCCTCAAAATAATTAACTTTGAGACTGAACGAAAACTCCCTTTCTTATGGCAAATATAAACTTATTTTCTCAGATAGTAAGCAAATTAGACAAATCTATTTTCAAAAAAAAACTCATAGAAAAGATAAAGACAGACAAACATCAAAAAGGCTTTAATTCTTGGATACATTTAATTTCAATGCTTTTCGGGCAATTTGCAAACAGTTAATCAGTTCGAGACATCAGCAACGGTTTGCGGAGTGCCACAAGGAACCTAAATCACTTAGACGTAAATAAGGCACTATCAAAATCAAGCATAAGCTATCAAAATCAATGACTAGACTGGACCTTATTTAGGGATTAAATATTATTATCTCTCAGAATAATTCAGGATAGTAATGCTTCATAACCATTAGTGTTTACTAATGGTTATGAATATATAAAAAATAGATTATTTTGATGTTCCAATATTAAAATAATCGAAGCCTTTTTCTTCAATAAAATCTCTATCGTAAAGGTTTCTACCGTCAAAAATAACTTTACCAGTCATAAGTTTCTTTACGACTTCGAAATTAGGTATTCTAAATTCTGGCCATTCGGTTACAAGCATTAAAGCATCGGCATCTACAAGAGCACCATACATATCCTCAGTATAGGTAACTTTGTTTCCAATTCTACGACGAGATTCATCCATAGCTACCGGGTCGTAAGCTTTTACTTTAGCACCTTGTTCAATAAGCTTATCAATAAGAACTAGAGCAGGAGCCTCTCTCATATCATCGGTTTTAGGTTTGAAAGAAAGTCCCCAAAGAGCAATTGTTTTATCTTTAAGGTCGCTATTGAAATATTGCATTGCTTTGTAAAATAATCTAGATTTCTGACTTTCATTTACATCTTCTACAGCTTTTAATATTCGCATACTATAACCATTTTGGTCTGCAGTCTTTATTAATGCTTTAACATCTTTTGGAAAACAACTACCTCCATATCCAATACCGGGATATATAAATTTGTTACCTATTCTGCTATCAGTTCCAATACCTTGGCGAACCATATTAACATCTGCACCCATAATTTCGCAAAGATTAGCTATATCATTCATAAAGCTTATTTTAGTTGCAAGCATTGAATTGGCAGCATACTTTGTCATCTCTGCAGATGGAATATCCATAAAAATAACCGGATGTCCGTTAAGTGTAAAAGGCTTGTATAACCTTGCCATTATATCTTTTGCTTTCTCAGATTCCACACCAACTACAATTCTGTCCGGTTTAAGGAAGTCATTAACAGCATCACCTTCTTTCAAAAATTCAGGATTGGAGGCTACATCGAAAGGTATATTTACTCCTCTTTTGTCTAACTCTTCTTGTATAGCATTTTTAACTTTCTTGGCCGTTCCAACTGGTACAGTACTTTTTGTTACCATAACCAAATAGTTAGTCATTTTTCTACCTACTTCTCTGGCAACTTCTAAAACATATTGTAAATCAGCGCTTCCGTCTTCATCAGGAGGTGTACCTACTGCGCCAAAAACAACATCTACTCCTTCAATGGCATCTGATAATTCTGTTGTGAAGTGTAATCTATTGGATTTGTAATTTCGCTTAACCATTGGCTCCAGACCAGGTTCCCAAATCGGAATAATTCCTTTATTAAGATTGTTAATCTTGTTTTTGTCAATGTCAACACATGTTACATCTATTCCAACTTCTGCTAAGCATGCTCCTGTTACAAGTCCTACATAACCTGTACCTACAACTGTTATCTTCATATTCTATATTTTAAAATATTAAATTTAATTCTTTTCAAAGGTAGATATTAATATTTGAATATAATTAGTCTTATAATTGGTAATTATGCAATTTAAAAATGCAAAAAATCAATTTAATATTTCTGTAATTATATCTTCAATTTTTAATGCCTTTTGTTCTCCACTCTCCATGTTTTTCAATGTAAGCAATCCACTTTCTAATTCTTGACTACCTGCAAGAATAACAAATGGTATTTCATTTGCGTTGGCATAATTCATTTGTTTCTTCATTTTTGCAGACTCTGGAAATAACTCTGAAGCTATATTTTCGTTTCTGAGCTTATGAAGAATTTTTATAGCTTCCTTTTCTTCTTTCCCCCCAAAATTAATAATTAACACTTGAGTTCCTTTTATTGAAGATTTAGGGAAACGCTCAAGCTCTTCCAGTACATCATAAATTCTATCTGCACCAAAGCTAATTCCGACTCCAGAAACATCACGAAGTCCAAAAATACCAGTTAAATCATCGTAGCGACCTCCTCCACATATACTTCCCATTTTTGCTTCAGTGGCAACCACTTCAAAGATTGCTCCTGTATAATAGCTAAGTCCTCTGGCAAGTGTGAGATCCAATTCTAATTCGTTGCTTAAATTATATTCATTTAAAAAAGAGAAAATTTCTTCTACTTCTAATATCCCTTTATTCCCAATCTCAGAATCTCCAATAAGTTCTCTTAAGCAATTTAATTTGGTAGTATTACTGTTGCCTTGCAAGTTCATAAAAGGCTCCAATAGACTAATGGCATCTTCATTAATATTTTTACTACGTAATTCTTGATAAACTGCTTCTGTACCTATTTTATCAATTTTATCCATTGCCACAGTTATATCAATTAATTTATCTGGATAGCCAATTGTCTCAGCAATACCTGCCAATATTTTTCTATTATTAATTTTTATAACAACATCAATATTTAGCTTTTTAAATACATTGTCTATCATTAGTACAATCTCCATCTCGTTTATCAACGAGTTGCTACCAATAATATCAGCATCGCATTGAAAAAATTCTCTGTACCTACCCTTTTGAGGTCTGTCAGCTCTCCATACAGGTTGAATTTGATAACGCTTAAATGGAAATTGCAGTTCATTTCTATGTTGAACAACATAGCGAGCAAAAGGAACTGTCAGGTCATACCTAAGTCCTTTTTCTGAAATTTTATTTGTAAGCTGTGGGCTAACTCCTTCTGCTAATTCTGCTTCAGTAGTTTTCTTTAGATAATCGCCGGAATTAAGTATTTTAAAAAGTAGTTTGTCACCTTCATCACCATATTTCCCCATCAATGTAGAAAGGTTTTCCATTGCTGGAGTTTCTATTTGGTGAAAACCAAAGAGCTCATAAACTTCTTTTATAGTGTCGAATATATAATTTCTCTTAGCCATTTGTTGAGGTGAGAAGTCTCTTGTTCCTTTTGGTATGCTTGGTTTTTGTGCCATAATATATTCAATTATTCTTGTAATTAGTTTTAATACATATAATTCTTAGTACTAATTATTTATCTATGAAAAATCGTCTTGTTTTAATTCTGAAAATTTATTTTTACGCTTAAGAAAATGTTCAAATGCTATATTTTTATTATAAATTTTAGATACTGAATGAATATCTTTACCCTTACGCTTTTTAAGAAGGCTATTCATGTGTTTATAGAAATAAAAATGTGCTCTTATTACAGCCCAAGTATCTTTATAATTACCTTCCAATAAAAACCTTATACCAGCAACGCCATCTAAAAATAATCGGGCAATAAATGTTTTAATAAGTCTATTTTTAGGCAAGTTTTTAAATAATAAAGAAAAATTATTTCTAAAATTTAAGTATGTCTTTCGTGAAGAATTCTTTGGTAATGTACCGCCACCGACATGATAAACTGTTGTTTTTGGTATTGCCATTACTTTATACCCATTTAGTTTTAACCTCCAGCAGAAATCAATTTCTTCCATATGAGCAAAGAAATCATTGTCTAAGCCTCCAAGTTTATGATAAGCTTCGGCACGCACAAACATGGCAGCTCCAGTAGCCCAAAATATTTCTTCTATGCTATTATATTGCTCATTATCCTTTTCTAAATTTGCAAAGATACGGCCACGACAAAATGGGTATCCGTATTTATCTATAAAGCCCCCGGAAGCTCCGGCATATTCAAATTCATTTTTTTGATAATAAGAAAGTAATTTAGGTTGTGCAGCTCCAATGCTTGGATCTTTATCCATTTCTTCAATAATTGGCATTACCCAATTTTCTGTAACCTCTATATCGCTGTTTAACAGTACATAATATTCTGAGTTAACTTGTGCCAAAGCCTTGTTATATCCACCGGCAAATCCAAAGTTTTCAGTGTTAATAATAAGTCTAAGTTGGGGGTAATTACTTTTGAGGAATTCTATAGAGTCATCACTAGAGTTGTTATCAGCAATAATTACCTCTGCACCTATACTATTACTTACAACAGAAGGTAGAAATTTTTCTAAAAATTCTCTTCCATTCCAGTTGAGTATTACTACTGCTACTTTGATTTTAGTTTCGGTTTCCAATAAGTATAAATTTGAGGGCAAATATATGCTTTTTTGAATAGTGATTTATACCTAATAGTCTAAAAGTATAAGATGGTAGATTCAACTAGCAAATGTGACATTTTGGTTTATGGAATACAAAATTTAATTAGTAAATTCATTTGACACAATAATAAATTGTGAAAGTAAGGTTAATGTAATCTACCTTGGATTTTCATAATAACGATTAATATTGCTACCCCAATCGTCAATTTGATTGCCACGATCATCAATAGAATTGAAACCACTATCTCTTTTTCTTAACCGTAGTCTCCATTGGTAATCACTTACTTCACCAATTGCAGTAGAGTGTAATAGTCTAAAGTCTTTACTGGCAAGGTCTGTATTGTAAAACACAAAGCGAACATTACTCTGAGTTTTAGTTTGGTAATAATGCCAAATTTCGTAAGGGTAGGCTGCCGGGTCATTATAATCTTTTGCTATAGAGTTTGGTTTTCCATATTTTAAATAAATATATCCTCTGTCAGTTTCATATCCTTTGTGGATACGTCCTCCATAAATTTGATCAGCAATTCTTACTTCTTTCATATAATTGATAAAAGCATTTTCAGGGTTAAGAGGAGAACGTTTTTCCCAAAAGCTATATAGATATTGCTGCATAACAAATTGATTTTTTTCATTGATAAGTCTTTCAGCAAAAGTAGATTCCTGAGCATTAGAAATTGGGCTTAGACTTTTTATAATATCACTTAATGTATCAATTCCCGTAATAGTTTCAGCAAAAGTCTGCGCAATGTTCACATTTGATATGTCGTTCAAGTCTATTGGAATTATTACATTTTGTTTCTGGAAAAAGTATTCTTTGTCAGCTCTTATGTTGTTGTATTTATCTCTAATTTCTAATTTTAAAATATAGTTGTTGGAAGGTAGAGATTTAATATTAAAATTACCAATAAATGGTTGGATGGGTTTGGAATTTAGCCTTTTAAATTTATAATATTTTGGTAATGTAGTTTTATTTTCAGCATTTAGAATTGAATATGTTAATAGATAAGGAGATTCTTTACCAAGAACCTTTTGCGTATTGTAAATTTCTGTGTAAAAGTTAATAGTGGTATCTGATATAGATAAATAATTACTTATGTTTGGAATAAAAGAATAGCCACTCTTTGAAAGAGGATCAATATTATTTGTGTCCTTTGACTTATTTCTAAATACTTCTATGGAAGAAAATGATATACTATCAATTATAGGTTCAATATGTATAGATGTTGTTGTAAAAAATGCTTTAAGAGTATCATTGATATCATCAAGTTTAATACTCACATTGTATTTTCCTGAGTCTAATTTAAACCTATTTATGTGCATGAAGTTTTGATTCATTTCAGATGAGTCAGTAATTAATGGACTATTTATTACATTTTTTGCAAAATCTATTATCTGACTATCTTGGCGAAATATAATGGTAACTTCTACTTGAGAAAATAATTTGCCGTTATCTTGTTGAACCCATGTCAGACTGTTTCCTTCAATAGAAACATAACTTTCAATATATTTACCTATACTTGGTGAGAGAAACTCATTGAAATTTAGGTAAGCTTTGACATTCTGAGCAGTTGTGTTAAGCGAGAAAGCTAAAATTATTAACGAAGTAAAAATTTTTAATCTATTCATATTTTCTAAAATTATTATTATTGGCAAAAATAAACATATTATAGTCTTGATATTCTTAAAAAAAAGAGGAAGGATGTTTTTGGTCAGCAAGAGGAATAAAGAGAAAGTTTTATTACTAAATCAACCTTCACTAAGCAATCAACTTGTGATTAGCAAATAAATATCATAATTTAGCTTGACCATTTAGATTTCAAAATGACTTATAAAGGATAGATTGGGGCTGTTATTTTTGTAATTTAGCCATCACAATATAAACCAATTAAATTACACATAAAATGAGCGAATTTATATATCAAGACATTTTTCCAATTGAAAAGGACGATACAGAGTATCGCTTGGTTACAAAAGATTATGTTTCAACCATTGAAGTAGATGGACGTAAAATTTTAAAAATTGATCCAAAGGCATTAGAGATAATCTCTGAGGAAGCGATGACAGATGTAAACTTTTTTCTACGTCCGGCACATCTTCAGAAATTAGTTAAAATTCTTGATGACCCTGAGGCTACCGATAATGATAAATTTGTTGCATATACATTGTTGAGAAATGCTGAAACTGCAGCAGAAGGAAAACTTCCCAGCTGTCAGGATACAGGAACAGCAATAGTAATGGCAAAGAAAGGAGAAAATGTTTTTACCGGAGCTAACGATGCAAAATTATTTTCAAAAGGTATTTATAATACTTACCAAAAGAATAATTTACGGTTTTCTCAAGTAGTGCCATTTTCTATGTTAGAAGAGAAGAACTCAGGAACTAATCTTCCGGCGCAAATAGATATATATGCAACACAAGGAGACGAGTATAAATTTTTATTTGTAGCCAAAGGTGGAGGTTCTGCTAATAAAACATATTTATATCAGCAAACAAAAGCTTTGTTGACAGAAGAAAATCTTGAAGCTTTTGTAAGAGAAAAACTTGGGGATTTGGGAACTGCTGCTTGTCCTCCATACCATTTAGCATTTGTAATTGGAGGAACTTCAGCTGAGATGAACCTTAAAACCGTTAAATTAGCATCCACGGGATATTTAGATAATCTCCCTACTTCTGGAAATGAGGGTGGCCGTGCGTTTAGGGATATTGAATGGGAAGAGAAAATCCTTGCTATTACACAAGAAATGGGTGTAGGAGCACAATTTGGTGGTAAATATTTTGCTCATGATGTTCGTGTAATTCGTATGCCTCGCCATGCTGCATCCAATCCTGTGGGATTAGGAGTTAGTTGTAGTGCTGACAGAAACATAAAAGCCAAAATTAATGCTGATGGTATTTTTGTAGAACAAATGGAGAAAAATCCTGGTCGTTTGTTACCTGCACAACCTCCACATCTTGAAAAAGCTGTAGAGATAGACCTTGATCAACCAATGGATGATGTGCTGGCAATATTAACAAAATATCCTATCAAAACAAGATTGAGCTTGACCGGAACTCTTATTGTGGCTAGAGATATGGCACATGCTAGAATCAAGCAGATGATTGATAATGGAGAGCCTATGCCTGAGTATTTTAAAAACCACCCTGTGTATTATGCCGGTCCTGCTAAAACACCCAAAGGAATGCCTTCTGGTAGTTTTGGACCAACCACTGCAAATAGAATGGACCCTTATGTTGAGCCATTCCAGGCATTACGAGGTAGTATGATAATGCTTGCGAAAGGAAATCGTAGTCCTCAGGTAAAAGAAGCTTGCCAAAAACATGGTGGTTTCTATTTAGGTTCTATCGGTGGTCCTGCTGCTATTCTTGCTAAAGAAAATATTTTGTCAATTGAGGTTGTTGATTTTCCTGAGTACGGAATGGAAGCAGTTCGTAAAATTAAAATTAAAGATTTTCCTGCATTTATTATTACTGACGATAAAGGAAACGATTTCTTTGAACAGTTGTAGTAAGAAGTTTAATAATTATATTTCAAAAGCACATTCCGAGCGGAATGTGCTTTTTTTTGTTTTTTTGAAATAATTCACAGTGGAAAGTTTCTTTACTGTTAATAATTGTTTATGATAAAATTATAGTCAAATGGTAAACTAATGAATATTAATTATTGAATATTATGATAATTGTAATTTATTGTTATCTTTATGTCGAATTTAAAATTATAAAACTATGAGCGAAAATATTATTTCTAAGTTTATTTGTGTTTCCGAGGAAGTAGAAATTAGCAAGTATGAAACAGATCTGCCATATTTGATTCTTGAATCTAATAGAATGGTTGGTTTTTATAACTATGTGCCTAATGAAAGAAACGTATCTATAGCGCATCATTATTTCATTCTTATGAAAAAAGGAATTCCTTGTTTCCAGGATAGAGTGTTTAGAAGTATCTCTTTTTATGAAAAAGATAGCGGCAATATTTTGCACGTATATCCGGGCCACATGAATGTGCATGGTAAAGAATACAATTTTATTCGAATTCGTCAGAGTGAATTAGAAGAAGTATTAGGCATGTTATCATACTTCGACAAAAGGAATATTGAATTTGAACCGCAAAAGAGATTTTCTAGTATAAGAACAGTTATTCAATTTAAGGAAATGGTAGATATGGAAGAGATAAAATCAGGTGTTTATCGCGATAAGAGTGCTCATCATGTTTTCTTTTTGCCAATTACTATAGATATTGAATATTTAAAGTTTCATAAAATGGTTGATTATATTCGCAATAATTGCGATTTTAAGCACTTTGAAGCTTCCCTGGTGTATTCTGTAGGTTCTGATTATAAAGTTAAAGATTATGCAAAAATCTATTCTCCTAACTGTGAGGAGAATCGGTTGTTAGAGTTTGAAGAACACTTTATAAAAGCAGCTAAAGAATTTAATTATATATAGTTTTATAGTTTTACTTAATTGTCAGGATTATTTGTGAATAATTCGGATTAATTTTAATAAAAAGAGAGGGTGAATTATTCAATAATTCACCCTCTGGTATGTTTATAAAGAATTATCTTGCTAACTTTTATCAATAATATATCCTTCCATACCGGCAATTTTATTATTTTCATAGTAAGGGCTAGCAGATATAGTGTGATAACTCTTAGTTCCATCTGTATTATATCTTGCAACAATACTTCCAGTAATAGTTTTGCCTTTCATCACTTGTGAAAATATATTTTCTACAGTTTTTCTATCTTCAGCTTTTCTATTCAGTCTGTAGTCTTTACCAATAGGATCTTTAATATCTGTTTTAGAATATAACTCTTTCCATACATCATTTACTTCAACATAAATACCATCCTTGTTAATTTTGAAATATCCAACATTCGATTCTTTAAGTTTTTTCTGGAAGTCTATCATCATAGCCTTAGAATGATCTATTTCTTCACTTAGAGAAATATCAAACATTGAATTATCTTCTTCTCCTTCTGCATTCATTATTCTTCTTTGAGAGAATTTCATTAACATTCTAATATTCTCTCTTACAGCAACTTCAGCTTCTTCATCTGACATTTCTTCCCACCCTGTTATCATTGCTTTTATAGCAGAAAGAGGTTTATAACCAGTTGTGGTTAAGTAAACGTGAAAAATTACGAATCCGACTAAAAAAAAGGCTCCGGCAATGTGAATATATGCTATTGGCTCTATTGCATAACCATTATGGTATTTTAATGAGTCAGCAAAGAACAAATATAAAGCTCCTGTAATAACCATTGTTGGAAGAATAATAAAGTCTAATGCAAAATATGCTCCTTGTTGTAAGGGATTAAACTTATGGTACATGGTTTTCTTTGTTGGATGTTCTTCATTATGGAAGATACCGTATAAATAATATTGTACTTGATCGAGAATATGCCTTTTTGTTGGCATATACTGACGCCATTCTCCAGTGAGAAATAACCAAAAGAAAATAAGTAATATCAAACCCATATAAGTATATGCAGCATTGTCATGAACCAATACAGCCTTTTGAAATCCCATTAAATGGTATGATCCGTGAATTTCAAAACCTGTTAATGCTAGTGTTAATATTAATAAGGTTTGGGTCCAATGCCAAAATCTTTCGAATCTACGATAAATATATACTTTTTTCATAATCTTTATATCTTAATATTGTTTATGTCTTAATGCTTTTTAGAAAGAATTCTAAGTGTACTATGCCCGGCAACTCCAAGTACAACAAGTATTAGAAATACTATACCACTTATTTCAAGTGCAGCATTTTTGTCACGGCCAGGGAGATAGAATCCTTTGAGGTTTGCCAATCTACTTTCACGACTATGGCAGCTTTCGCAAGATAAAGCATCTTCTTTAGGAGAAACCATATGGTTTAATATCCAGTAGCTCTCAGTATTTACGAAATCGTATTTACCACTATAAGGTAATCCTAAATATTCCATTCCCGTTCTTGCTGAAGCGTCCCAGTCAAAATCTGCCCAATATGCACCACTTCCTTTAGGCCCAACGGTATGTGGTTGTATTAGGGTTTTGTAGTTATAGTCATATATTTGTTTTCCTCGCATTACTTTCACGGGATATATTTTTGATGGATTATTAATATCTCGGGGGTGAATATTATCATCATAAGAGCCTTGAAGTTTGTTAAAAACTAGAGGTGTTTCTGTTATTTTATCCTTAAAAGTAAAAATCTTTGCATTACCATTAAACCAAACATACTCAGGAGTTAAATGACTTTCCATTATAGCTGTACCATGTCCGGTACTATATTTACTATATGATGTTGGAGATATACTATCAATTTCTTTATATGGTTCTCCATTATCAAATTGTCCGGCAGTGGACCAATCCCAGTATGTTTTAGTTGGGTTTACTTTAGCGTATATAGGGATATGACATGTTTGACAAGCTATTTGTTGAAAGTGTTGATTTAGTATTTTGCTTTTATGTGGTGCTGCTGTGTGACATTGTGTACAAGAGCCTCTATTTGCATTTGAAGTTGTCAATGTATAAACGTTCCCTGTCATTTTATGGTTATGAGTTTTATGACATTCTGTGCATTCCATATTAACTCCATCTGAGGCCATATGCACATCGACATCTCTGGTGCAACTTATTTGCGCAGTTTCTAAATCACCATGTTTCACATTGTTACCACCACCACCTTTTCCATGGCATTCTATACAGTTTTCCCTTTTTGGGTGGCCTATATTTCGTGCTATATTCCCTAAATCTAAACCTTCTTTAGGCTCGCCATCCTCACCTTTTCGGTATGTTCCGGTATTGTCATGACAAGCAAGGCAATCTATATTTGTTTGATCTGTAAAGTCGAAATTTTTATCGCCATATCCGTATCCTGCATGGCATTCTGAGCAATGATGCTCGTTGGAATTAACACCTATACAAAAATTATTAGGAGTATTCTCTTTCCCTAGAATTACTTTTTTCCCATTCATAAGGGAATCTTGTTTTAACCATTTCCAGTGTTCAGTGTGCATAAACTCTTTACCTCTATTAGTATGGCATTTTAGACATGCTTCAGTAACTTCTTTTCCTGAAGCGAAATCTTTGTTGAGCTCCGCAAATTTGGAGTGATCTGCTGGCATACTATCAACAACAACTCTTTGTATTTTTGTGTTGTCGAATGGCATTATTATTTTATCGGGATTAATAATTCCTATTAAGGAAAAAATAACAATTTCTGGTATTATTATTACCAAAAAAACTTGTATTATTTTCTTCATGACGACTTACTTTTGTTACTAAATAAAATATAATATATATCATATTTGCTAAAACAAAGGAAATCATTTTATGTTAATTTTTTGTAAAAAGGAATTGATAATTATTCATCAAAAAATAGAACATTAGTCATTTTAATAGTATTCTTATGTTCTACTACAATATATTTTAATGCATATAATACGCCTTTATTCATCTAATATTATTTATACAAAAGTGAAGTAATACTAATTTTATAATAATTTACTAATAAAAAAGAGTGGTATTTTTTTTTATTATTTGGTTAGTATAGGCGGCATAAAAATAAAAAAAGAGAGACGAGCCCTCTTTTTAAATAATTTCCATCCGCATTATTCAAGCAAAAGCAAAGCGAATTGTATAAATAAGCATGAATAGCCGAGTGCAATACGAGAAAACCACGATTTATTAGTTTTACTTAATCGTTAGTATTATTTGTGAATAATCAGTGTTAAGTATTAATCACAAACTTCATCAGGATCTGGTTGAATAACATTTCTATGCTTGAAGTTTAAGTCTGGGTTCTTAATAGTGTTAGCCTTAGATTCTTTCTTAACACTAGGATTTACACCTGTAACGATTGGATATTCGTGTATTTTATCAGCTGCATTATATGCATGCCATCCATTTTTTAGTGATAAAGAATGCATAAAACTATTGCTGCCAAATCGTAAGCTATATGCATCATATCCAAGGAGTCTTAAATATGCAGTTATTGCTGAGCTGTTTTGTCCGGTAAAGCAGTATACTAATATTTTTTTATTAGCAGGAATAGTCAATAAATCTTTATTGATATTAATACTATTCTTTGGTTCATACCAGTGTGCTCCTTTTAAATGAGCTTTTTCATATTTTGCTTTTTGCCAATAATTAATAATATAATAATCGTCAATATTTGCAATGAGGTTGTCAATAGTAACTGAATAGTTAAAGTTAATAGCCTTTTGAGCTTGTAGTTCTAGTATCTCTGATAATGTTTTACCTTTAGTATTTACAGTTGGGAGTTTTCCCTTCTTAGCTTTTTTGTATATTTTAGTATCTATATAGTTGTTGTATTTATCACCAATTCCGTTTTGCCAATGAAAAGCAAACTTTTTATTCCATGATGCCATACCATCTTTCATAGGGAAAACATTTCCAAAGCCCATTGCTCTTAAAATACTAGCGATATAAGAGGCTCCTTGTCCTGTATTATCTACAATAATTATCTTAGGATATTGATAAATATTAAGAGGCTTAAGAAAATTAATAATATGCTCTCTATCTACATTAATTGCTCCATCAATATGTCCACTCACATAATCTTCATGATATCGTGTATCGATTATTAAATAATTATCTAGATTATCTTTAACATCGTCAATGCTAATTAAGTAAGGAGAATTAATGGCATTAATATAGTCTCCACTACTATTAAAAAAATTAGCTAAAGCTTCAGATTGATTTGTTATTGGAGGAATATTAATTGTTGCATGCGTACTTTCAACTACATCATTAGTACATGAACTAAAGGATATACTTATTAATATCAATAAGATTCCTAAGATTATATTATATTTTTTCATAAGTTTGAAATTTTAAATTATGGATAATTTATATTAATCACAGCCTCCACCAGCAGCAGCTTTCTTTTTGCGTTTAATAGGAGCAGACACCTTTGGTTTGCTAGTGCTAATGCTATAGTTGTTATTGCCAGCTGTTTCGGCTATAATTTTAGCGTAATCATATTGTGCTATTTCAGGATTATAATGTGCTGAGTAAACATTATAATGGTCGATAATATTATTTTTAATAAAATCATAACCTCCTAAAATAATGAAATAGTTCTTTAGCCCCAATTGTTGTAGAAAATATCCGGCAAATAATGTTTGCTCTGTATTTTCGCCATATATAATATTAATACGATCCTGATTTAAGAATGTTTTACAATTATCGTTCTTAGTTATAGTAATAAATGGAATGTTTATTGCACCATCAATATGTCCATTCTCAAAAACCTTTGGGGTTCTTAAATCTACAAATTGATAGTTTGAAGATTTCTCTTGTGAATAGTATATGTCAGCTAGTAGCTGTGGCGAAATTACATAAGCATCATATTGCGCATTTTTAGCTGCTTCTTGAGGTGTTAATACAAATGTTTTTTTGTTACTATTAGAACAGGAGCTAAAAGCTAAGATTCCAATTAAATAAATAAATATGTATTTTTTCATAATATCTGAGTTTTAGTCACAACCTCCTCCGGCTGCTTGTTTTTTCTTACGTTTAATTGCCACTTTAGGTTTTGGAGCACTTGTTGATACTTCACCGGTTGCAGAACCACCACCAAAATATGCACTAGCAGCTTTCCTAAAGTTATATCTTTCAAATTCTTCTCGGCTAGCTGTTTCGCTAGGTTCAGTAGGTCTTAATATGGTTTCAACCCAATTGTTAAGTCCTCCTTTTAGGATAAAGTTGTTTTTATATCCTAGTCTTTTAGTAAGCATCCATGCTTTTACTGCCAAGTCTGAACTATTTGAATAAAACACTACTGTTTGCACATCTTGATTTATAATATCTCTATACTCATTATCCAATATTTTTTCTATAGGAATATTAATGGCACCGGGAAGACTGTAGCTAACAAATTCTTTATTTTCTCTTAAGTCTATTAGAGTTAAAGTAGGGTCGTCAGACATTAATCTTCTAGCTAGTTCGTCAGTAGTAATATATTTGTCGCTTTGACTTATGATATTTATTATATCGCAAGGCTGAATTCTGTTGGTAGGGGTATTACTAGCAGTGTTTACTATAAATGCCCATAAAGAACCAATTAATAGTAAACCAACAAATAATGCATCTAATTTCTTCATCGTATTTGTTTTAAAGTTGATAATCACGTTTGGAAGTAACTTTTTTTTGTATCAAGGTAACAGCAAAAAACATTATTGCAGCTATTACTGTCATAAGGAAAATAAATAGTCCATCGCTTATTCCCATCCAATCTGCAATATTTACTTTTCCCATTTTCCCACTATTCCTGAGAGTCTCCCACAAAGGTTCGTAAGTAAAGGCATAAAAGAAAATTCCGATAAAAATTCCTAGAACGAAGACCATCGCATCTATTTTACCTGTAACTGCTGCACATAAGCTTGTTCCGGGACAAAATCCCCCAATTAAAAATCCAAAAGCCATTATACCTCCACCTATGAGTGTTGGAATCCAAAATGTTTTTGGGTAAAAGATTGATTGAATATCTATGTATCCATAATGATTCATCAAAAATAATCCTATTGCTGCTGTTATTCCAGCAGAGAAAAATACTTTTAGTACTACGAAATCATATCCGTAAAATACTCCTGCCAGTTTTCTTGTATTAGTGAATCCAGCAGCTTCGAGAAGAAAACCGAATCCTATACCAATAAAAAATCCTATTAGCATATTTATTTCATCACTTATTATTCCTAGTGGATATAAAGGTCCCATATCTTTAGTTTTTTATAATATTATTAAATCCATAATTTTCTGAAAAAGTATGCTATTACATAGCCTCCTCCAAAAATAGCTACTAAGCCAATAAATCCTGAGAGTGATAATACTCCCATTCCTGACATTACCATTCCAGAGGTGCAGCCTCTACCTAATTGAGATCCTACTCCAAAGAGTATTCCTCCAATTAATGCAGCAATAAGCCTGGTTTTATTAGTAATATGAGGAGCTTTTACTACTTGTAATTTTAATCTTCCATAAATTGCTGCGGAAAGAATTGCTCCAGCAATAACACCAATTATTTCAAAAACAAGCCATGTTTTTGCAGGTGATTTTTCTTCATCTTTTACTCTTGCTTTGAAAAAGTGCGCTTCTTTTGCATAGTCATGGTTTATATCATTTACGGCTGTTATAACAACAGCCTTCATAGCGCCACTAGCTCCAAGTCCTTCTCCTGAGAAATAATAGGCTGCTATCATAAAAACGCCAATTAATATTCCCGCTAGGTAAGAGTTCATATATGTTTTACTTCTGTCCATAATATTTTGTTTTAAGTGTTTTTATAATATGTTAAATCCTGATGCTTGGCCACAATATACCATTATGAATCTGAATAATAATCCTCCTAACAAAACTAGAAATGCCGGTATTGCTATTGGAATGTGAAATCCTGACAGCTCCATAATCTCCAATATTGCTGGTAGTATAAGGCCCATACTTACAACAAGTACCCAGAAATAAACTGTAAATGGGCCCCCTAAGAACAATTGAGCAGCTTCAACTTGTGCTATACCACTTGATAACATTCCCATAAATAAATGGATGATAAAGAATAATTCTACAGCAATAAGGAACAAATCTATTTTACTATATAGCTTTCTTTCTAAAGGGTTGTTTGATAACCACATTAATAAGGCGGCAGCTGTTGAAACTCCGGAAGTAAGGAAAAGAGGTCCTAGTATGGCTGAATTCCATAATGGACGTGCATTGAACGCAGATAGTAGAATACCTGTATATACACCTAATACAATTGATAAAAAAAGAGTAAAGTAAGCAGCTATTTTTTTGTTTTTATTAAAGATATTTATTATCCAAGGTAAAATAGGAAGTTTATTAATTAGGTTATTCGCCCATATTAATATACCTGTAATCTTGCATTTTGGGTTTCGTTCTTGTAGATATTTAATGCTGTCATCCAAATAAGTGATAGGCCATAATATGGCAGGAATCATTATAACTGTTAAAGTCCACGCTCCCCACGACATTGGCGACATCATTCTTATATGTAATAGTAATTGCCAAAAGTAGAGCTTATGGTGTAAGTCAAAAACTAATAAACCTAGTCCGATGATTATTATAATTGGAGTTAATATAGGGGCTACTTTTATTGTCATAGGCATAGAATTTCCCTTTCCTTTTAGATAAAAGAAATTAGCAAAAAACAATAAACCAGCAGCTAAACCACCAATAAACAGATAGATTGCAATAGTGCCTCCCCAAATCTCCAAATGTGGATTAATATGAGGTAAAGCTTTTCCACTGACGTATAATACTTCTTCCATGATATATTCTATTTTATGATTTTATTTTAAAAAATATAACTGAGGTTTTGTTCCTGCTTCAGGAGCAATTACATACCAATCTTTTGATTCCAGTGCTTTAGATATAGGGCTTTTAGGGTCGTCTAAATCTCCAAATATCAAGCAACTGGTTGGACAAACTTCTACACAGGCTGTGCTCATACCTTGCTCTAATCTATGATCGCAAAAAGTACATTTGTCGATATACCCATCAGGGTGAACATATCTTGCTTCGTAAGGGCAAGCTTCAATACAAGCTCCACAACCTATACACTCATTATGAGTTACTTTAACAATACCTCCTTCTATTACATGACTTGCTCCTGTTGGACAGGTCCTAACACAAGGGGTGTTTGCGCAATGCATGCATCGCTCTGATTTAAAGTGCATTTGTACTGTTTCAGGATAGGTTCCTCTTACAGATTCTACTATCCAATCTCTACAATATCCTAATGGTACATTATTTTCTGTTTGACACGCTACTACGCAGTCTCCACAACCAACGCATTTTTTTGTGTCCATTGCCATTGCATACCTCATGATTTAACCTCCTCTTTAATTGTGTCTTTTACTGTAGTTTTGTTCGCCGGTGCTTTATCTGTTGAAGTCTCGGTGACTTCTTTTTTTGGTTTTTCTAGTAAGAAAGTAACAAAGTTATTACGCATCCCTGTTCCTCCCATTACAGGGTCAATTTTAATGTTTGTAATTAGAGGAAGATCGTTTATTCCTCTTCCTTTTGCTCTTGATAGTCGTGAATCTGAATGTCCAAATCCATGAACCATATATACTGAATCAGGTCGGATTCTTTCAGTAAGTCGTGCTTTTGCAGAATACTCACTTACTACTCCATCTTGATTTTGTAGCCAAATTTCATTTCCGTTTTCTATTCCCCATAGTTTTGCCGTTTTGGGGTTTATCCATACATTGTTTGTTTCTCTTAAGTCATACAAATAGGGATTGTTTTGAGTACGACCAAAAGTGTGCATTGGAGCTCTACCGTAAACTAAATGATAAAATCCTGGATCTGGGGATTCATGTCGAGTAAATTTTGGTAGTGGGTCATAACCTTTTTCTGCAAAGTCTGTAGAATAAAGCTCTATTTTTCCGGTATTGGTATTAAATTCAAAATCTTCGTGTGGCAACAAATAAATGGATTCGTCAGCTTCAAAGGTTTTAACACCTATTTTCTTCATTTCTTTTAATGATGTTCCAACTTGTTTAAATTGCCAATCAAGCACTTCTTCTAGATCTTTCCAAGGGTAAAATTCTTTTAACCCTAATTTGATGCCTAGTTCACGAGCTATCCACCATGCTGGTTTGGAATCATATTTTGGTTCAACTGCAGGCATACGGAATGCAATTTGTGGAATTCTGTTTTTACCTGCACGTGCATAATCGTGACGTTCAAGGTAAGTACATTCAGGTAATACTACATCTGCATATCCAGTCATTTCCATTGGCATGGTGTCAACAACAACAATCAAATCTTGATTGTCCATGGCCTCAAACATTTTCTTTCTGTCAGGAATAGTATTTATAAAGCTTGTTCCTGCAATAAACCAACCTTTAATTTGATGCTTTTTAGGAAAATTTGGTAAACTTGCATCAATTAATACATTAGTTAAACCAACTGCTGCATTTTTATATTTATCCTTAGTAATATCTTGCCATGACCATTCTGGTTCTGGGAATTCAGCTTTAACAGGGAATTTAGGAAGCCTTTTTCTTACTCCCATATACATTCCGCCTCTACGACCGTATGCTCCTAATAGTGCATTTATTATTGCCATAGCTCTTTCTCTCTGGGTATCATCACCATACCAAGTGGTGTGACGACCTGGGTGGATAACGGCTGCAGGAGCAGCAGCAGCCATAGTGTGTGCTGATTTTCTGATTAATTCGGGATCGATAGTAGTAATACCTGCTGCCCACTCAGGAGTATAATTGGCAACATGTGCTTTTAACTCTTCAAAACCAAATGCGTATTGATCAATATATTCTTTATCATAAATATTATCATAAATCAATACATGCATCCAAGCTAATAATAAAGCTATATCGGTACCTGGTTTTATTGGTAACCAATGAGTTGCTTTTGCCGCTATAGTTGATAATCTTGGGTCAACAACAATAATACTGGCTTCATTATCAATGGCTGTTGATACTTCTTGTACAAAAGAGTTATGCATGTTTTCTCCAATATGATTACCAATGAAAACGATACATTTTGAATTTTGCATATCTGCAGGTTCTGGTGAGCCTACTCCTGAACCAAAGGTGGCAAAGAAGCCAGCTTCTCTAGGACCTGCACATTGTGCATAAGCTGGTTCTGAATGATTTTCATTACCAAAGGCTTTAAATAAATATTCAAAATGTTTGGCAGGAGCACCATGAACAAATAAAGCCATGTTTTCTTTGCCATAATCTTTCTTTATGCCATTCATTTTCTTGGCAATAAAATCGAAAGCTTCTTCCCAACTTACTTCCTCAAATTTGTTGTCGGTTTTGTTTCTACGGATTAAAGGTTTTTTTAAACGGTCTTCATCTTGATACATCCCTAATCCCCCAGTACCCCGTGGACAAAGTTTGCCTCTGGCATGCATGTCAGTTTCGTTACCAATAAGCTTTTTGATATTGCCTTGGTCATCTTTATATACCCAGGCAGCACATTTCCAAAAACATACTTCGCAATATGTAGGTGTTCGTGTCAGTTTACTCTCTGAATCTGAAGTTGAGAGACTTTTTTCTGCTGCTTTACCTACGGATCCTAATACTGACCCGGCTACAGCTATCCCTGCTGTTCCTAGTCCAGCAATTTTTATAAACTGTCTCCTGTTTGTTTTCATAAAATTATTATTTATAAGTTAGTCTGTTTTGAAAAGCAAAATCTATAGCATAGTACTTCTAATAACTAAATTTAATATTGCTTATTAATATCAAAATATTGGAGTTTTATAATACATAAAGATTCTTTATATAAAGACTCTTTGTGATTTCACATATAAGTGTTTTAAAATACCTCACAAAAATATGTTATATTAACTTAAAAATGAAAATCATGACGTTTTTTTCGATAATCATATAAATAGTTGATATACAAATGTATAGATAATGGATGTTGTTATTGATATATTATATAAGTAACATAATAACAGTTATATAAGTTCTTGTTAAGAATTATTCTTTATTAGCTTTAAATGGGAAAATGCTAATCATTTTATGATTTTTCGCATTTTTTTTTATGACTGAGATTTTTTTGTTTTGTAATATAATATTTTTGATAATGTAATAAATGTAATAATATGATAATTATCATATTATGGCTATTAAAATTATTTTCCAAAACTGTTTTTATTTCTTTATTTGAAGCTAAATTAAAAAAAAGAAGATTATTTGGAATTAATAATATGAGGATAAAAATAAATTTACACAAGTCCTTTTTTCTATAATTTTGCTAAAATATTCATAGACACATTTTTTTATCTTTATTTTATTATTATTGAACCAATTTTTATATAACATATTTAGCCTGTTTCATAAAAGAAAATTAGTTTTCTACTCTATTATTGGAGTATTAATATTTGCTGCCTTATTTCTTATTTCAAGGATGAAATTTGAAGAGAACATTAATGATCTTGCTCCAAATGATAACGAAATATCAGTAATAAGCAATATTTTTTCTCATAGTAGTTTGGCCGATAAAATTATTATAAGGATAAATAATAAAAATGAACTAAACACCTCTGTCTTAACGCAATATGCCGATTCGTTAACTTTTAATATAAATAATACTTTAGATTCAAGCATTATAAAGGATGTAAAGTCTAAGATGAATTCAGCAGAAATGCTTTCTAGTTTGGATTTTATGTTTGATCATTTGCCAATATTTTTAGAGGATTCTGATTATATTAAATTGGATGAAATAATCTCCGAGCAGTCGATTATAAAAAGCATGTCAGCTAATTATAGGGCTCTTACTTCACCTGCCAATTTTGGTTTTAAAAAGTTTATTCTTAAAGATCCACTTAGTATTAACAGATTGGCTACTGCAAAGTTAAATAGTTTTAGAGAGGTTAATGGTTTTCAACTGATTGATAATTATATTTTTAGTGCTGATAAAGCTAATTTACTGATATTTATAGATTTAAAAAATAGTCAAAACACGGCTTTAATAAATAGATTTGACAAAAAGTTGTCTGGAATATTACAAAGGCTGAATTCTTACAAAGACTTTGATAATGTTGTTGTTCATTATTTTGGAGGTCCATTGGTGGCAGCTTCAAATGCTAATCAAATAAAGAAAGACATTGTTCTGACAGTATCTTTAGCTTTGGTATTATTAGTATTTCTTATTAGTTACTATTATAGGTCTAAGAGATCAGTTATTATAATATTTCTACCAACTTTTATTGCAGCAATTTTTTCTTTAGCACTAGTTTCTTTAATCCAAGGTGGAATATCATTAATATCATTAGGGGTTGGTTCGGTACTTCTTGGGATATCAGTTGATTATGGTCTACATATTTTTGGTCATTATCGTAATAATCAAGACTTATCAAAGCTGTTTGCTGAGGTTGGACAGCCAATACTAATAAGTGCATTAACCACTTCTGCCGCTTTTTTTAGTCTTACAGCTCTTGAGTCAAAAGTGATATCTGATTTGGGTATGTTTCTTGGGATAAGTATATTGTTTAGTGCTTTCTTGTCCTTGTTTTTATTTCCAATGCTTCTTCCTGGAAAGCTGCCAAAGAGCAACAAAAAGCTAAATATTATTGATAGGGTTGCAGCTATTGATTTCAGTAGAAAAAAATATTTTTTTATTGGGGTGTTGTTGATTACTGTAGTGTTTATTTTTATGGATCACGAAAGTCATTTTACGTCTGATTTAAGTGATAATAATTATATGAATAAATCTCTTCAGCAGTCTGAAAAATCAATAAATAGTTTGATTGGCCTCGATAGTAGTCGTAATATGTTTGTTGCAAGTTGTGGTTATAATTTAGAAGAAGCTTTGAGACATAATGAAGAAATTCAAAGTGTGATAACTAATCTTAATAGACAAAAATTAACCAACTATGAAATAAATACTGCTTTACTAACACCCTCTGTAAAGAAGCAGAATGAGAGAATTGAAAAGTGGAATAAGTATTGGACTCCTAATAAAAAATTAGCTGTTTTGGCAATTCTGCAAAAGCAAATTAATAAATATGGCTTTAAACCAACAGCATTTTTTGCATTCGAGAAGTGGCTGGGAAAATCTTTTAAACCCGTTGAACCGGAAGATAGTCCTTTATTCAAAGAATTTGTTAAAGATTTTGTAGTAGAATTTGATAATAAGACCTATGTTTTATGTCAGCTTAATGTTTCGAAAAATGAGGAAACCCAGAATGCTATTATAAAAAATCTCAAAAATTCCAAAGTGCAAATTGTAGATAAACTTTATTTTACCAAAACATTACTTAATAAACTTAAAATTGGATTTGATAAATTGGCATTCTATTCTTTGGGCTTGGTTTTTTTAATACTTCTTATAAGTTATGGCAGAATTGAGTTGGCAATAATAAGTTTTGCTCCGGTAATTATCAGTTGGCTATGGATATTAGCTATTATGAATATTTTTAGTATCGAGTTTAATATATTTAATGTTATTATACTATCTTTTGTATTTGGTCTGGGAATCGATTATAGCGTATTTTATCTTCGTTCTTTGATTCTAAAACATAAATATGGAGAACAGCAATCTAATGCATACAGAGCCTCGATACTGATAAGTGCGTTAACATCAATAATAGGAATAGGAGTATTAGTTTTTGCAAAACATCCGGCTATGCATTCTATTGCACTTACATCAATAGTAGGAATAAGCACTATTGTAATTATTACATTTACAATATTACCTGCAGCTTTTCGCTGGATTACGGAATGGAAGAATGCTAAGCCAAGAGAGAAAGTGATTACTTTTACTGATACACTTACTTCAATTTTGTTTTTTGTAATATATGTAACAGGATCGATAACGTTAACATTATTAGTTCCATTGTTTATTATTTTTCCTGCTCCAAAACGACAAAAGAAATTTGCATTTCATTATTTGGTGCAATTCTTTTCAGCGCATATCTTTTTACATCCAAGCATCCCTATTAAAATAATAAATGATTATAAGGAGAAATTTAAAGAACCGGCTATTATTATTAGTAATCATCAATCGGTTATTGATATAATGCTGATGTTGTTGCTTCATCCTAAAATATTGATAGTTACCAATGAAAGAGTTTGGAAACATTGGCTTTGGGGAGCAATTCTTCGTTATGCTGATTATTATCCTGCATTTGCTGGTTATGAAAATATGATGGAGGATATCAAAACAAAGCTTAAGTATGGATATTCGTTAATGGTTTTTCCCGAAGGTACCAGAAGTATTAATGGAGATATTAGACGTTTTCATAAAGGTGCTTTTATGATGGCTAAAGAATTGAGTTTGCCAATATTGCCAATAATTATTCATGGTGTAAATGAAACTTTGCGTAAAGGTGAATTCTTCCTTTTCTCCGGGAAAATTAGTTTAAAAATTATGCCAAGAATTGAAATATCTGAGCTTCCATATGATGTTAGTGTAGCTGCTGTAGCAAAAAATATGACACAATATTATAGGAGTAATTATGAAGAGCTTCGAAAGGAAGTTGCCGGTGTAAATTATTACTCTTTGAAATTAAGAAGAAATTTCTTGTATAAAGGTCCTGTCTTAGAGTGGTATTTTAAGGTGAAATTCAGGATGGAGGAAAAATATAAATCTTTTGATTCTTGGGTGCCTAGAGATGCAAAAATAATTGATCTTGGTTGTGGTTATGGATTCCTGGATTTAATGTTAGGAATGATTAGTAAGAAAAGAGAGATAATTGGTGTTGATTTTGATGAGGAGAAAATAAAAGTAGCTCGGAATTCAGCTATAAGACCTGATAGTGTAAAATTTATTCATGGTGATGTTACTAAATTTGAGTTAGAACAGGCTGATGTATTCCTTATCTTAGATACTTTGCATTATTTCCACAGAGATAAGCAAATTGTATTAATCAAAAACTGTATAAAACATCTTAATCCAAATGGTAAAATCATTATTAGAGATGCTAATACTGATTTAGAAGAAAAACATAAAGGAACTGAGTTTACCGAAAAAATGTCAACAGGAATTGGTTTTAATAAGGCAAAATTTAGTGAAATGGATTTTATATCTTCGCAGTTAATAAGAGAAACAGCTTCTCAGATGAATTGTAGTTTTAAAGTATTGAATGAGAGTAAGCATTTATCTAATATAGTATATGAGATAAGACATAATGAGGTAAAAGAGAAATAATAACTTTGTATATGAATAAATACGACTTTGCTATAATTGGTGGTGGAATAGGAGGGCTTATTATGGCTCAAATATTAAATAAAAAAGGGCAAAAAGTAATATTGCTTGAGAAAGAAAAACAACTGGGCGGAGCAATACAAGGTTTTAGCCGAATGGGTGTTAATTTCGATACCGGTGCGCATTATATAGGAGGTATTGAAAAGGGGCAGAATTTGTATCAATATTTTAAATATTTGGGAATTGTTGATGAACTCAATATAGAAAAACTGGATGTAAATGCATTTGATAAAATTACTTTCGAATCCAATGGTAAAACCTATTGCTATGGACAAGGATATGATAATTTTGTAAATGTAATGAGTAATTATTTTCCCGAAAATAGAGGAGAAATTCAAAAATATGTTGACGAAATAAGGAAAGTTGGAGAAGCTTATCCAATGTATTCACTTGATATTTCGAAAGGAGTAGAAATAAAATTAGAAGAGAAGCATTTATACCAAAGTGTTGGAGAATTTCTAGATGGTATAACTCAAAATCAAGAACTAAAGAATGTACTTGCAGCTTCTAATTTGGTATATGCAGGTAATAGTGAAACTACTCCTTATTATGTTCATGCATTAATACTAAATTCATATTTGTCAAGTTCGTACCGATTTGTTGGTGGTGCTTCTCAATTGGCTTACCGATTGCTGGAAAAAATTGAAGCGGGAAATTGTGAAGTGCGTACAAATGCTGAAGTTTCTCATTTTACTTTTGGAGAAGGAAAAGAAATTAAAACAGCAGTATTAAATAATGGTGAAGAGATTATTGCAGATAATTATATTTCAAATGTTCATCCATCTGTAACATTAGATATGATTCCTAAAGATAAAATTCGAAAGGCTTATAGAATGAGAATTCAAAGTTTAGAGAATACATATTCTGTTTTTTCTATTTATATTGTTTTAAAGCCCAATTCTTTTAAAAATCATAGGTATAACTCATACTATTTTAGTGATGATGATATTTGGTCAGAGGAAAATATAGAGCCAACATGGCCAAAGACTTTTATGATGATAACACAAAGTTCTACTAAAAATTCCACTTATGCTGAAGGTATTACTGCAATAAGCCCTATGGATTATAGTTTTGTAGAGGAATGGGCCGGTACAAAACATAAAAGCAGACCACAATCGTACTATGATTTTTGTCAACAGATGGGAAATAAATTCTTAGATTTGTTGGAGAAAAATCATCCGGGACTAAGAAATAAAATTAAGTATTATGAGGTAAGCACACCATTATCTTACGAGCATTATACAAATTCTCCACGAGGCTCATTATATGGTATTATTCGTAATTCAAAAGACCCCATTCGAACACATATCGCACCCTATACAAAAGTTCCAAATTTATTTTTTGTAGGACAAAATATTGATATACATGGAATTTTGGGTATTACAGTAGGTGCATTTATGACTGCGGGTTTATTTTTTGATGTAAAGAAACTTTTGAATGAAGTAAAGAAGTCATAAAAATAGAAATATTGATAATCAGCTATTGGTATAAATTATCAATCAAATAATTAAGTTGAAAATTATGATAAAAAAGTGTCATAAAGTTTTGGCTGTTAAAAAAATAAGTTCTACTTTTGCAGCCCAATTTTTAGTAGAAGTGATAGTTTACTGAAAGTTAGGAAATTAGCTCGTTTATTGGCTTGTTTTATGCCGGAATTTAGAGAAAGATGTCAGCGATGGTGCGCAGACTGCCGGTGTTTTTTTGCCCAAAGGCAAGTCATAATGAGATGAGATATTTAATTTATTATTAAAAATTTAAAGCAGAACGAATGAATACTTTAAGTTATAAAACTGTTTCAGCGAATAAAGAAACTGCTCACAAAAATTGGGTTGTGTTAGACGCTGAAGGTGCTACTTTAGGTAGATTGGCTTCAAAAGCAGCCTTTCTTTTACGTGGAAAGCACAAAGTAGATTTTACTCCTCATGTGGATTGTGGAGATAATGTAATTATAATTAATGCAGAGAAATTTGTATTGACGGGCAAAAAAATGACTGACAAACAATATGTACGTCATACTGGTTATCCAGGGGGGCAAAGATTTGCAACTCCAGCAGAATTATTAGCAAAAAAACCTACTGCAGTAGTAGAGAAAGCAGTAAAAGGTATGTTGCCAAAAAATAAATTAGGAAGACAATTATTTCGTAATTTATTTGTATTCGCAGGTTCCGAGCATCCACACGAAGCTCAAAAGCCTCAATTGTTGAACCTTAATGAACTTAAATAAGCATGGATGTAATTAATGTAATAGGTCGTAGAAAAACTGCTGTTGCTCGTATATATATGAGTGCAGGTAGTGGACAAATCACTGTTAATAAACGTGATTATAAAGAGTATTTTCCAACAGGAACATTGCAGTATATTGCTACTCAAGCATTCGAAATTACTGATAATTTAGGGAAATATGACGTTAAAGTTAATCTTACAGGTGGAGGAATAAAAGGTCAGGCAGAGGCTATGCGCCTTGCTATCTCTCGTGCTTTAGTTCAAATTGATGAGGAATATCGCCCATTGCTTAAAGAGCAAGGTTTGATGCGTCGTGACCCACGTATGGTTGAACGTAAGAAACCAGGTCAACCAAAAGCTCGTAAGCGTTTCCAATTCTCAAAACGTTAATCAAAAATATTTGTTTAGTATCTAAACTTCCGAGACTCTATTTGTTTAGGCTACTCGGAGGTTGTGGTTAAACAGAATGTAAACAATTTAAATTTATAAAAATGTCAAAAACAACATTTGATGACTTGCTGGATGCAGGTGTACACTTTGGTCACTTGAAACGTAAATGGAACCCAAATATGGCTCCCTATATTTTTATGGAAAAAAATGGTATTCATATCATTGACCTTCATAAAACTATCGTTCTTTTAGATCAAGCTGCGGCTGCAGCAAAACAAATTGCTAAATCAGGAAAGAAAATCTTATTTGTTGCTACCAAAAAGCAAGCAAAAGATATCGTTGCTGAAAGAATAGCAAAAACAGGAATGCCATATGCTACTGAGCGCTGGCCAGGTGGAATGCTTACTAACTTTGCTACTATTCGTAAAGCAGTTCGTAAGATGACTACAATTGACAAGTTGATGAAGGATGAAGCTTATAAAAACCTTTCTAAGCGTGAACGTCTTCAGTTGACTCGTGAACGTGCTAAACTAGAAAAGAACTTCGGTTCTATCTCTGATTTGACTCGTCTTCCATCAGCACTTTTTGTGGTTGATATAATGAAAGAGAAAATTGCCGTTACTGAGGCTCATAAGCTTAATATTCCTGTATTTGGAATTGTGGATACTAATTCAAATCCTAATGATGTTGATTTCGTAATTCCAGCTAATGATGACGCTTCTAAATCGATTTCTCTAATTATTGATGTTATTGCAACAGCTGTGGAAGAAGGTCTTGCAGAACGTAAGTTGGAAAGAGAGAAAAGAGCTAGCGACCAAGCTAAGGCGCAAGCTAAAAAAGCTGCTAAATTAGATGCTGAAACAGAAGATAATAAAGAAGCTTAATAATTGATTAATAATTAAAGATTTTAATACGATGGCAAAAATAACTGCTGCTGAAGTTAATGAACTGCGTAAGGCTACTGGCGCAGGAATGATGGATTGTAAAAAAGCCCTTGTTGAGGCTGATGGTGATAAAGAGAAAGCGATTGAATATCTTCGTAAACATGGACAAAAAGTTGCCGCAAAACGCGCTGACAGAGATGCCTCTGAAGGTGTAATTATTGCTAAGGTTTCTGATGACAAAACTTTTGGTGCTGTACTTAGAGTAAGCTGCGAAACTGATTTTGTGGCTAAAAACCAAGATTTTATTGATTTTGTTAATTCCCTTGTTGATACTGCCGTAGCTAACAAAGTTGCTAATGTTGACGAGCTTAAGGCTACTTTAATAGACGGAAAGTCTATCAGTGATATTGTTCTTGAACAATTAGCTAAGATTGGTGAGAAGATAGAGATAGTTGAGTATCAAGTTATCGAAGCTCCTATTGTATTTGCTTATATTCACCCTGGTAACCGTTTGGCTACTATTATGGGAATGAATATGGCAGATGTTGAGGATATAGAAACGATAGGTAAAGAAGTTAATATGCAAATTGCTGCTATGGCTCCTATTGCACTTGATAAAAATGGAGTTGATTCTAAAACTATCGAACAAGAAATTGAGATTGGAAAAGATCAAGCTCGCCAAGAAGGTAAACCTGAAGCTATGTTAGAGAAAATTGCTATGGGTAAACTTAATAAATTTTACAGAGAAAATACTCTATTAGCTCAGAAATTTGTTCGTGATAATAAAATGTCTGTTGAGCAATATTTACAATCTGCTAATAAAGATTTAACTGTTACCGGATTTTATAGATTAGCTTTAGCTTAATCTTATAAATAATATATTCTAAACCGCCTTGTTTTTACTTGGCGGTTTTTTGTTTATTATAACCTCTTTTAGCTTCTTTAGCCCACTGCGGCTAATCTTTATTTTAATAGTGATTATTAGTGAATATATTCTTACTAATATAGAAATTTTGCTCCTATTATAATTGCCATTAATATATGACAGATTTAATATTTAATCTAAAAATATATCGTTATAATCTAATATTATATTATTTTTGAGCACATTAATATAAATATTCTATTATGCTTAAATACAAAAAAATATTACTAAAATTGAGCGGAGAAGCCCTAATGGGTAATCAACAATATGGTATTGATTCTCATAGATTAGATTCATATGCAAACGAAATAAAGTTGGCTTACGATAAAGGCGTTAAAATAGCAATAGTTATTGGTGGAGGTAACATTTATAGAGGTCTTAGTGGTGCAGCCCAAGGTATGGATAGAGTGCAAGGTGACTATATGGGAATGCTGGCTACGGTTATTAATTCTATGGCGATACAAGGAGCTATTGAAAAAACCGGAGTGTCAACAAAGCTTCTTGGAGGCCTGGAAATTAATCCTATTGCTGAAAAAATGAGCCGAAAAAGAGCAAATGATTATATGGATGAAGGAAAAATAGTTATTATTAGTGGCGGAACAGGCAATCCATTTTTTACCACAGATACTGCCAGTGCTCTACGTGCTATTGAAATAGAAGCTGATGTTATTCTGAAAGGAACTCGAGTTGACGGTGTTTATAATAAAGATCCTGAAAAATTTGAAGACGCAATAAAATTTGAGGAGATTTCTTTTAAAGATGCTTATGATAAAAAATTAGCCATAATGGATTTAACAGCTTTTACCCTTTGTGAAGAAAACAATCTTCCGATTTGTGTATTTGATATGAATAAAAAAGGTGAACTCTCAAGAGTGATTTCCGGAGAAAAAGTTGGAAGCTTGGTTCGTTAATTTGTAATTTCTAAAATTGAGAAGAAAAGTGTTTGCATCATATTGTTTTAGAAATTTTTAAGTAATTTCCTTGTTATTAGACGGTAGTTTTATGGTATTTTTACCTGTTTTTCATAAATAGCACCATAAGTTATTGACATGACATGTGTTTTTTTGTATATTTGTCATCAAGAAATATTGGAAATATTTATAGATTACATTGTTTATTTTTTATTTAGATTATTATTATGAAAGTTTACACAATCTTATTCTTGGCTTTTATCTTATCAGTATCTACAGCATTTGCTCAAAGTCCGAAGAAAATTTATAAAGCAGCACGAGAGCTTCAAAAAGCTGAGAAGTATCAAGATGCAATAGACAGTTATACAAAATCACTGGAATTAAACCCTAGTTACGTTAATGCTTATGTGGCGAGAGCTCAGTGTTATGAGAAATTGGGTAAGGCAGAAGAAGCTCTTATTGATTATGAAAGAGCATCAACATTTGACCCTAAGGAAGAGGAGTATACTAAGAAAGCAGCTGAACTTTCTTATGATTTGAAACAATATGAGCGGGCTATTAAAAATGCTAACCTGGCTTTATTACGTGATAAGAAATTACTTAATTTATACCATATTAAAATTTGGTCATTAAGTAATTTAGGAAAAATTGATGAAGCATTAGAAACTGCAAATAAGGCCATTGATATAAAAAAGAACTTCCTTACATATTATGATAAAGCTGAAATATTGTACAATAAGAAGGATTATAAAGCCGCTCAAAATAATTATCAGCTTGCAATAACCTATGATAGGAATAATATCATTGGATATATAGGTTTAGCCAATTCTTATTATTATCAAGACCTTTATGACCAAACTGTTTCTACAGCAAATTCTGCATTAAATATTGACCAGAGATCAAGAGATGCATATTGGATTAGGGCACTAGCTTATTATAAGAAAGTTGATTATATGAAGGCTATTGCAGACTTGTCACAGATTATTGTTTTGCATCCGGAAGATGAAAATTTAAAGGATGTGTTTTACAAAAGAGGTGAAATATATTATGACTTTAATATGCATACGAATGCAATAAATGATTTTACTAGTGTCATTGATATTGATGAAGATTATTATTTGGCTTATTTTAAAAGAGCTGCTTCTTATGAGGCAATACACTCCTATGATAAAGCAATTACAGATTATGAGCAACTAGATGCTTTAAACCTAAAAGATTCTGCTGCAATAGCTATGCTCGATGATGCTCATAAGAGGTTGTTTGAGCTAAAAAGAGAAAACGATAAACCAAAATTGACTATCAGTGAGCCTTATGTTACTGAGAATGGTAAAATGCAGATAGTTAAGGGTGTTGAAAAACAAAAAATAGTTGGTAGAGTTGATGATGCTAGCCCAATAAAATCATTTAGCATTAATGGTGAATCTGTTAGTTTTGATTCAACTTCTAAGAAAAATGAATTTGTTGCAGATGTTAATGTAAAAGATAAAAACGAAATTAGATTCTCTGCTGTTGACGTATATGATAATGTTCTTACAAAAACATATCCTATCTTAAGGACTGAAGTTGGTAAACCTGAAATATTCCTTATTCAACCTCTTGCATCTGATGATGGACAGATTTATCTTGAAAGTGAAGGAGCAACACTATATATTGAAGGTACTATTAGTGATGAAAGTAGAATCGCAAGTATTCTAATAGATAGTGTGAGCGCCTCCTATATCCCATCAGCTTTGAATCCGAGTTTTGCTGCTACTATTAGTATCGTTAATAAGAAGAAGATTACATTTGAAGTGACTGATATATTTGGTAATAAAACTGTTTCTGAGTATATCCTGAATAGAGAAGGAGCACAAATAGCTGTTGATAATCCAATGGGAAAAACATGGGTTGTTTTTATTGAAAACTCTAAATATGAGACATTTGCATCTTTAGATGGCCCTACCAAAGATATTTCTATGATGAAGGCTGCTTTGCATAAATATAGTATTAATAATATTATTACAAAAAGAGATATGACCAAATCTCAAATGGAAAAGTTTTTTTCCATAGAACTAAGAGATATGGTGATAAAAAATCATGTTAACTCAATAATTGTTTGGTATGCTGGTCATGGTAAATTTTTAAATAATAATGGTTACTGGGTGCCTGTTGATGGAAAAACAGATGATGAGTTTACATACTTTAATATTAATAACTTAAAGGCTGCGTTACAATCATATAGTAATGTTATAACACACACCTTGGTTATTACTGATGCTTGTGAGTCAGGACCATCATTTTATCAGGCAATGAGATCTGACATTAAAGAAAGAGACTGTAGTGATTGGAAAGCTACAAAATTTAAGTCTTCACAGGTGTTTTCATCGGCAGGATACGAATTAGCTTCAGATAATTCTCAGTTTACAAAAACATTTGCAAATTCGTTAATTCATAATCCAAATTCATGTATAGATATTGAAAGTATAGTATTGCAAGTTAAGAAAGCTGTTGCTAAAAACAAACAACAAGAACCTCAATTTGGAAAGATTGATGGTTTGGCAGACGAAAATGGTACATTCTTTTTCATACGAAAATAAGTAACTTATAATTTTTTAAAGGAGAAAGTGTATCTTTCTCCTTTTTTTTATGGTCACATAATTCAGATTTCAATGAAAACACACATTTTTTTAAAGGTATTTTTCACAGTTTTACTTTTTATTTCATTTTCGTCAAATATTTATTCTCAAGAATATTATTTCGATACTTTTGGTGTTCATGAAGGAATACCTGATTCTAAAGTAAAGGCTATTGTTCAAAGTGATGATGGCTATATTTGGCTTGGCACCTCTAGTGGGTTATCACGATTTGATGGTGAGACTTTTACAAATTATAGTGTTGAAGATGGAGTAGCTCCATTAGGTGTATCTAAAATATTTATCGATTCTCATAAAAATATTTGGATTGGGCATTTTGCCGGAGGTGTTACTATTTATAGAAATAATAAGTTTGAAACTTTTGATTTGGATAGCGTGTCGGGTGACATTACTGATTTTGTAGAAGATAGTACTAATAATATATGGATTTCAACATCAGAAAGTGGAGTTTATGTAGTAAATACGTCTACTGATAAATTCTTTATAGAGAAACACTTAATGGCAAGTGATGGATTAGGCAATATTATATTTTCAATGAGTAATACTAATTCGTTGGGAATGCTATTTGTTACTAGATACGGTGTAAAATTCTTTAATAAAAAAGTAAATGAATATGAATTTGTAAATGATCAATTTTTTGCTTGGCCACATTATTTCAATATTATTAAAGTATTCGAGGATAATAGTAATGGAATTTGGGTAGGTACTTTTAATGGCGGTCTTTATTATTACAAAGATATTAATACAAAGCCTATTATCTATGACAAAAGGGATGGTTTAGCAATGAATTTTGTCAGTTATATCTACCAGAGTAGGGATAGTGCTATATGGGTAGCAACTTTTGGAGGTGGTGTAAATAGATTTAAGAATTCAAAAATTAGTAATTACAATATAGAAAATGGGTTACCGGATAATAAGATTAATACAATTTATCAAGATTATGAAGGGAATATTCTTTTTGGGACTTATTCAAAAGGACTTGCTATTTATAAGGGAGATGGATTTATAAATTACAGGAAATTTATCTCTGATAAGCCTTTACAAGTAAATGCAATAGTGAAAACTTCAGTTAATGTTTCTTGGTTTGGTACAAATGTGGGGCTGTTTAAGTACATAACAACTGACGGGCAAAAAGATATAGAAGCGTTTTATAAAGATGATATTAATCTGCAATCAAATGATATTAGATCTTTAAAAATAGATAAAGATAAAAATATTTGGATTGGAACTTTCGGTGGCGGTTTGTCGATGTACAATTATACTACTAAAAAAATAGAGTATCCTTACTATCCAAATATGCTAATACTACAATCAAATAAAGTACCCAATGTTACAGCTTTAGAGATTGATAAAGAGGGCAATATTTGGATTGGAAGTAATGGAGGACTAATTTATTTTGAACCAAAAAATAATAAGACAGATATTTTAACACAGGGAAATGGATTGCAAAATAATGACATTTCTTCATTGTATTGTGATGATAATGCTACTGTTTGGATTGGACATCAGGACAAAGGTATTTCAAGAATTGATGGTAGCAAGATATCTAAGTATGATATTGGAGTACAAATTACACCAACATGCTTTTTAGGAAATGAAAAGGACTTGTGGGTAGGAACACAAGGCCTTGGATTATTTCATTTGAAAGGAAAAAAAGTATTCGAGCATTATAGTATAGATAATGGTTTGCTCTCTAACTTAATTACAGCATTGAGTAGTGATGAGAAAGGAAATATTATTATTGGAACAAATAGGGGGCTTAATAAAATAAACCTTACAGATTCAATTATAGGTTCCTTTGGTCCTAAGGAGGGTTTTGTTGGTATAGAAGTTAAACCAAATGCATTTTATAAAACTCAGAATGGCAATATATTATGTGGTACTGCTTTAGGGTTGACATTAATTCAAACAAATAATTTATTTGTAAATTATAAGCCGGCTATTATTAATATTAAGCGACTAAGAGTTAATCTTCAAGATTGGCCATTAAAACAAGGTGCTAAGTTTGAATATAACAATAATTCAATACTTATTGATTATAAAGCCATATGTATTTCAGATGCTTCTGAAGTGCAGTATAAAGTTAGATTGCTTGGAGCTGAAACAGAATGGCAACCACTGACGAAACAGACCTATGCAAATTTTCCGGCATTACCTCCGGGTGAGTATGTTTTTGAGGTTAAGGCAAGAAATAACTCCGGTATTTGGAATAATCATCCACAGCAGTACAGATTTACTATTTTACCTCCGTTTTGGCAAACAATATGGTTTTATACTATTGCAATAGTTGTACTTATTATTTCTATAGTTTTATTTGTAAAAATTAGAGAACGCCAATTATTAAAAGAAAAAGCTGAACTGGAAAGCAAAGTAAAAGAAAGAACAGTAGAAGTTAGGATGAAAAATCAACTTCTTGCTAAAAAGAATAAGGATATTACCGATAGTATAAACTATGCAAGAAGAATTCAAAGGGCAATAATGCCGCCACAAACAAAAATGAATGAATTGTTAGCCTCTTCATTTATTTATTATAGACCCAAAGATATAGTTAGTGGTGATTTCCATTGGAATACATTTCATAACAATAGACTTATTGTTACAGCTGCAGATTGTACAGGTCATGGTGTACCAGGTGCTTTTATGAGTATGATAAGCATTAGTTCGCTAAATAAAATTGTTAAAGAGAAACAAATTACCGATCCAGCTAGAATTCTTGATAGTTTGAGATATGACATTATCAATGACCTGAAGCAAAGTGGCGATATGCAAACAAAAGATGGTTTAGATATAGCATTGCTTTCTATTGATACTGAAAATAAAATAATTGATTACGCTGGCGCATATAACTCAATGTATGTTGTCAAAAAATATCCTGTAAATAAATCAGTGCTAAACTATGATTTTAATTACTCCATTTTTAATGATAGACTCATAGAGGTAAAAGCAGATAGAATGCCTATCGGTATGTCTGATAGAATGAATTTAAATTTTACAACTAAGAGGATGCAGATGGAAGCAGGTGACAGAGTTTATATCACTACAGATGGTTATATTGACCAATTTGGTGGAGAAAAAGGGAAGAAGTTTATGTCTAAAAGGTTTAAAAATCTTTTGTTGGAATTGCCATATATGAACTCCGAAAATGCATTGCAAAAACTTGATAAACAATTTATTGAGTGGAGAGGGGAGCATGAACAAATAGATGATGTTTTAGTAATTGGCATTTGTTTTTAATATAGTGAGATATAAATAGTTTTTTTTTATAAATTAGTGGCTTTAAATAATTCATAAAATTTTTGATATGAATACTTATGAAAAGTTTCGTAAAATGATGGATAATCATATTATGTTATCCTTTAAAGGCGAAATAACATCGGATATAATCAATATGGTTCTTCAAATAATGGAAACAAGGTTAGATGCCGTTGCAGAAAAGGGAAGTGTTAGAAAAAAGATATTTAACGTCCTTGTAGAGTGTATGCAAAATTTGTATCACCACTCAGAGCCTGAGGTGCCTGGTCAAATTCATACCAGGCGAGCAATGTTGGAGCTTTCCTTTAATGAAGATTATTATTTTATTTTGACTGGTAATTATATCAAAAATAAAGAAATAAAACGTCTTAAAGAACGAATAGATAGAGTTAATTCTTTATCAAAAGAAGAATTAAGAAAATATTACAGAGAAATACTTGATAACAACAGGATTTCGGATAAAGGAGGAGCTGATTTAGGTATGATTGATATGGCTCGTAAATCAGGTCAAAAACTTGATTATAACTTTACCGAAGTTAATGACGAACTATCATTTTTTGACTTGACTGTTAAAGTTGCTAAGAAAAAATAGAATTTACATTTATTAATTATAAATAAAATTACGAAGATGGATAATTTAAATATAGAAGGAACAAAACAAACTCCAGAAATTGATTTTGATGCTGCATCTGGAATATTAAAGATTTCTGGAAGATCTATCCCTGAAAATACTTTTGAGTTCTTTAATCCAGTGTTATTATGGCTTGACTCTTATGCTGCTGAAGCCCCCGAAAAAGTTATAGCTAAAATTAATCTTGAATATTTTAATACAAGCTCTTCAAAGTATATTTTGGAAGTTCTTAAAAGATTGAAGAATATATTACATGACGGAAAAGATGTATTAGTACAATGGTATTATGAGGAAGATGATGAAGAGATGATGGAAACAGGCGAGGATTATGAAGATGTAAGTGGCTTGCCTTTTGAAATTATTGCTGTAGAAGAGGATTAATATAAATGGCTAAACAAAGTATATATCAACGTGAGATTGAGAATCTTGAACAAAGTAAGTCTTTTCTTAAAAGGAGTGAATACTCTAAATTAGAATTGCAACTTGAGTTCAAAAAGATAGTTGAGAATTATGAAGAACTCATTGATCAGGTAAAGATAATTACTAAGATTAGTGATAGGCTTCAGAAGAAGTTGAATAGAACTAATGAAGCATTAGAGAATTCGAATAATCAGTTAGCTGAGCTAAATAGTCAGCTTAATGAAACTATTGACCAGCTTACTGAAGCAAAAATAGGTAGGCGTGCTGCCACTATTGTTATGATGGTTGCTATAGCGCTTTTTATTATTTCAGAAGCTTTTATTGAACCTCAAATTGATAAAATGTTTTCTGATAATTTTATTGTAGGTCTGGGCCTTAAATTGGTAGTTGCGATTCTTATTAAGCCGGGTGAAGATTTTGCTAATAAATATATGCTTCGTAAAGCAAGAAAAAAACAACTTGAAGATGCTAAGGTGCAAGGTCATTAGTTATTAGAATATTGAAAATAAAAAAGTTGTACTAATTAGTACAACTTTTTTATTTTACATAATTATTATTCTTACATTTGGCGAACACACAATAAATTGAATAAATATATTAAATGATTAAGTTACAGATATTTATCCCGTTAATTATAGTCTTTGTTTTTGGCTTTGTTGATATATCTTTTTCTCAAAATGCTACTATTAGAGGTTCTGTTTATGAGAAGTCTACAGGCCAGCCTATACTTTATACAAATGTTTATCTTAAAGGAACAAATATAGGAGGTGTTACTGATGTCAATGGCTATTTTACTATAAGTTATATTCCAAAAGGAAATTATATTTTAACGATTAGTTATATAGGTTTTGATACTTTAAGTATTCCAATTTCAATAAATGGAAATGAAATTATCAATAAGAAGCTTTTCTTAGTAAAGTCAGCATACGAAATTTCAGGTGCTACTATTTCTGCAGAAAGACAAACTTCGCTTATTGACCCTACTACTTCCATTGTAAGAGTGACTCCTAAAACTATGAACCGACTGCCTACAATTGGTGGTCAAGCTGATCTGGCTCAATATTTACAGGTCGTGCCTGGTGTGGTTTTTACTGGCGATCAGGGTGGACAGCTATATATTAGGGGAGGTACTCCTGTTCAGAATTTAGTCTTACTTGATGGAATGATAGTTTATAATCCATTTCATTCCATTGGTTTGTTTTCAGTTTTTGATGTAGATATTATTCGCAATGCAGATGTTTATACAGGAGGTTTTGGCGCTGAATATGGAGGTAGAATTTCTTCTGTTATGGATATTACTACCAGATATGGGAACCCTTATAGAACTGCCGGTAAAATTGATATAAATACTTTTGGTGCAAAATTATTAGTTGAAGGGCCAATTGTGAAACCCAAAACTCCTGAATCCGGTAGTATTACATATATGCTTTCTGCTAAGAAATCATATATTGATAAGACTTCTGAATCGGTATATAAATATGTAAATAATGGAGATGGGCTGCCATTTACTTTTGCAGATTTTTATGGAAAAGTATCTTTTAATGGCAATAATGGCAATAGAATGGATTTTTTTGGTTTTAATTTTAATGATCAAGTTAGTTATCAGACTATCAATAATTATGAGTGGCATTCCTATGGTGGAGGAATGAAGTTCACGGTTGTACCAGGTTCGTCACCTATGCTTTTAACAGGGCATATTTCATATTCTGATTATACTATTAGTTTAAATGATGGTTCAAGTATTCCTAGAAGTAGCGAAGTGGGGGGCTTTAATATGGGCCTGGCTTTTAAATATTTTTTAGGTAAAAAAAACTCTTTGGATTATGGTGTAGATATCAAAGGTTTTAAAACTAATTTTCAATTTAGTAACTCATTGAATAGAACAATTTACCAAAGGGAGTCAACCACTGAGATTGCGGGATTCTTAACATCAAGGTTTTTGTTTGGTGCTAAAAAGTTTGCCGGAAGTAAAAACGAAATATCACAACTAATTGTTGTTCCGGGAATTAGATTGCATTATTATGCTTCGTTATCAAACTTCTCTTTAGAGCCTCGTTTGTCAATGAAGTATAATATCTCACCTAGCTTTAGAATTAAAGCAGCATCAGGTATTTATTCTCAAAATCTGATAAGTACTGCTTCCGACAGAGATGTTGTGAATTTGTTTTATGGATTTATCTCTGGTCCCGATAACCTTCAAAAAGAATTTGATGGTGAAAAACTAACACATAAATTACAAAAATCAACACATCTTATTGCTGGTTTTGAATATGATTTTAACAATTATCTAACTCTTAATTTTGAAGCTTATTATAAGTGGTTTAATCAGTTAACAAATATGAATAAAAATAAAATTTTTGATGATACTCCTGAATATATTGATAAGCCAGATGCATTAAAGAAAGATTTTATTATAGAGAAAGGAGATGCTGAAGGTTTTGATGTGTCATTCAAATATCAGAAAAAGCGGATTTATATTTGGGCTGTATATTCATTGTCTTTTAATCATAGATATGATGGGTTGATAACTTATGTTCCTCATTTTGATAGACGTCATAATGTAAACTTTCTTACTAATTATTCACTTGGAAATAAAAGGCTCTGGGATATTAATTTTAGGTGGAACTTAGGTTCAGGATTTCCATTTACACCTACTGCAGGAAATTATGAGATAATGAATTTCCAGAATGGAATTGGCTCAGATTATACTACTAATAATGGAGAAATAGGTATTGTTTATGGGGCAATAAATAGCAAACGATTGCCGCTATATCACCGCTTGGATATTGGTATAAAGAGACGATTCCCATTTTCAGATCAATCTACATTAGTGGTTTCTCTTAGTGTTACCAATGTTTATAATAGAAATAATATATTCTATATCGATAGAGTAACAAATGAGCGTGTTGACCAACTACCATTTATGCCGGCTCTTGGAGTTAGTTTAACTTTTTAGAAAATGTTTGGCAGATATGTTTAAGTTCAGAAGGTGGAAGTTATTTATAGAGCGGCATTTTAATGTTAATGCTGATTTTACGTGGAAATTAATATACTGTTGGTAATATCGCACAATTATAACAAGTAAATATTCTACACTTTATAATTTTATTTACATTTAGGATGACTTCTTTTTGGGCTAAGAAACTCATGTGTCTGTTCAATTCGAATTATTTGTGAATTATCAGGGTTAATATAAAATAATAATATTGTTGAATATCAAACGTTGATGGTCATATAAAAATATATTTTTAAGAGAATCACTCTATTAAGATAATGAAGTGTTATAAATTAATCATGGGTCGATTAATACTATGACTAGGGAAAATAAAGTTAATGCCAAAATGGAAATTCGCATATCGAACTTTATTAGGGAAAATTATCCCATAAACATTATCCGTTACAAAATATACTTGAAGGGGTTCAAAGTTTGCAACAAAACCAACACCAAGATTTAGATAGCTTCTATTAATGATGCTATAATTTGCTGTAACACCGAAGTTTTTATTGAGCTGTCTATAGTAAGATGCTGTAAAAGATGGTCTAATAACACCTTTGAAAATCTCTATTCTTACTAAAGCCCCTACTGTTTCTACATCACTAAGTTTGTAGTTTGCACCTAAATATATTTTGGCAGTTAAGGGTACTTTAAACTTTTCTACAGATTCTTTTATATCAAATAAATCAGTTAAAGAGTCTTTTATTTCTTCAATTCTTGCATCTACCTCATCATCTGATAAACCGTCAAATTGATTAATATCTATTCCTTTATATGTAAATTCGATATTCGAAGAGTAAGTTTTTAACCATCTATCATAGGAAATATACCCTAAGTCTAGCACTGAAGCCGAGAAACTCCATTGGTCATCAAGTTTATAGCTAGCTCCTAAGTCAATTCCCATACCGAAATTTGAACCATAAAAAGCATATTCGCTCCAGCTAACATCTGAAGAGTCTTTTTTATTAGCAGGAAGAGATGTGTTTACAGATATATCAGTTTTTATGTCTAGGTAGTAATAATCTTTAGTTGTGGTGAGGCTTAAATCTGTATTCTCAGAGTTAATACCACTTTTGCCAAAAAGAAATTTTGCTTTAATGCCAAAATTCCATTGATCGTCAAATTGATAAGCCGCTCCAAGTGCGTATTCGCGATATTGTAATGCCTTTATTGCCAATGGACTTGCCTTAATTGTTTCGTCAATATGGTCGCCATTGCCTTCAAAGGCTAGCGAAACAAGACTTTTAGAATACATTGAATTTACATCTGCTATGTCAGAAATAGCAGCAGAGAAATAAAACTTCTTCCACTTCATACCTCCATATAGCCATTGATTGGTGGTCCTGAAATTAATATTATTGCCATTTTTGATATTAGAAAGAATACTTTCTGTATTTAGGCTTATGGAGTCACCAATAGGGCTAAATATCTGATTATATCTGGCACCACTTGTTCCATAACTTCCCAAAGTTGATGAAATTCCTGGAAAACCAAAATGATATTTATAGTTAGGTATATAAGATGGATTCAATAAGTTAGTCTGTGGAACAGTTTTAAGGCTGTTAAAACCTAAATCATATTGTGCTATAGCTTTGTTACCCATAGAGAAAAAGCTTAAAGCAATTGTAATAAATAATAGTTCTCTTATATTAATCATTTTCAATAGTTTGTCCTTATGGGTTAATTCTAGATTTATATACTCCCTTTGCTGATAATTCTAAAGATATCTTATAATCACTATATATCTTTATTATTTTAGTACCATTATCATATGTAGTAGATACTGAATTCACAATTATATATTTTGATTCTTTAAACTTAATCAACTTATCATTTGATAGCTTAATAGTAGTTAATTTATGTGCGGGGATATTCGTTCTATAAGCGGGGGGAGGGCCAATAGTGGCAGCGTCTACAATTTGTGAAACTCCTTCGAATAAAGAGTCGTAAATTACTTTATTTGAGTCTGCAAAATAAATCTGAAGTTTAGATTCAACGGGGAAATAATTCTGAGCATTTAGATTTATATCAATACTCTCAATTTTATCCCAATCAAAAGAGTCACTAAAGTCAACTTTAGATGTGTCGTTTAATGTAAAATCTAATGCTCTACCATATAGTGGAATTTCTAATTCCGCACTGATATTTACCTTGCTGGTATCAAGAATAAAATTTGGCAATATTACATTAGTAGGATTACTTAGAATCGTACCGGAGTAAACCAATTTTTCAGGATTAAAATCTATTACATCAACGATATTAGAGTTGTCTTTGTTAAATATGAATGCAGTTGTATCGCTATTTCCTACATGGTTAAAGTCAGGGTAATTAAGTGATAATGTTGGTAGCAAATTACTTATGATATCTTTTGAAATTCCATCTCTTTCTACATATAGGTCATTGAATGTCATGTCCATTGGTAATCCATAACTGTTCTTAAAACCAAGAGTAAGAATTGGGTCTTCTATAAATATTTGTGTGTAGTGAAGATTATCAAAAAGACTAATTGGTATTTTAGTTTCATTTACAGTAATTGTATGTTGATGAAAATAACCGTAAGCCTGGTAGTAGTCTAAAGAAGTTATGGATTGTTTAATATTAAAAGAATAAGGGGAATTATCAGCTCCATTTCCTCTTAATACAAACATTTTAACATATTCTTTAACTTTATTATTAGTGCTTCCATTTGTATTAATACTTAGCATATACTCATAAAGCGGAAATTGTTTTGTTATAGTTGTGGAGCTTCCTCCAGTGTATGGAATATTAACTTTTGCCTTAAAAGTTTCTCCTGTTGCGCCATATTTTTTTAGTTGAGGGATTACAATTTCAATATAACTTGTATGATTGATATTTGTTGTTGCCTCAATTGTTAAAATACCAGATTTAATAAGTACACTATCAATTCTCTGATTGGAGCCGGAATTAAATTCAGGTTCTATAAGCATATATTTTGAAGTGCTGTCACCAGGGAACATTCCAGGAGGGAGAACAAATGGTAAAACAGTATCAATACTTTGGTCAGGAATAGTAAAAATTTGGTCTGCAAGATCGGAAATAGTATCACCTATATAAACAAGACTAAGTAATCCATCGGGGTCTTCTCTCCAAATTTCAGAACTGTTATTTACCAATTTTGTCATATTCAAGTCACCATAAAATAAAGGAGCAGCAATATTTGGATTCCAATCACTGCCAGCTATTTTATCTAATTTGAATTTATCTTTATAACACGATTGTAGGAAAGATATAGTCAATACGCTTATTATCAATAGTTTAAAAGTGATTCTGTATTTGCTTTTATTATTCATAACAATTTTATTGTTTACTGTTTTTATACAGTTTTATTGTCTTAGTTTAATTTGATAAAAGTAAGATATTTACTAATGCCAAACAAGTTAATTTAATAAATAGTTGCTTATTACCCTATTTTTAGAACTTATAAGACGAATTTTATTGTCCTGTGTTGCCTCATAAATAGTAAAATTACTACTTGCTGAGTATTCCTTTTTTTCAATTAAACCTCCATTATTTGTTATTAATTCAAAGACTCTTTTGTTGATGTTATAAGCTAGAATACTACTGCTGTCAATAGTATTTCCATGAAGGCTCTCAACTTTAGGAAATATCTTATCTGCAAAGTTTCTTGTCCAGATAGTATCTCCATTTTGATTAAAGGCGTAAATTGAGTTTTGGTCAAAAAACAAGAAATCTTTTTTGTTGTCTTGGTTTACATCAATAAAGTCAAATTTAAAATCAGGGCTAAAATCACCTATTAGTTTTTTATTAACCTGACCATTTGCATCTATTTTAATAATTCTGCCAATTCTGTCTGTAGTTATTAATTTGTTAGAGTTTTTGTAGAATTTTGTGTTAATATTATTTGTAAAAGCCAGCCGAGCCTCTATTCTTGCTTCACCTCTCCTGTTTGAAAATAATACATTGCCGGCGGTATCGGCTAAAATGATAAAATCTTTGGTTCCTAATTTAAAATACTGGACTTTTGTGTTTACGAGTGCAGGCATTTGTGGGTTTTGCCATCCAATAGTTTCTTCACCTTCTATTTTAAAATTATGAATCTTACCATCAGACATAGGTATTAGTATTCTGTATTTTTTGTTTTTATCGTAGTCTATCAATGTTAATGGTGCTGTAGCTTCATGGTTTAATGCTATTGGGTAATTTTCAACTTTATTACCATTTAAATCATATAGATATAAATAGTTTTTCCCATTATACAAAAATTGATGTTTGCCATTCTTATAATAATCCACAATTGCTATATCACCAAGAGGTAGTTCTGCTACGGGTATTGCCCATGCAATTTGCCCTAAATGATTTATTCTATACATCTGATTATGTTTATCAAAGACAATGAAATCAATTTTTCCTGTTTGATGATTTTTAAATAAAAATGGGCCCTTCGCAATTGGGTAGTCTAAAGCTACTTGCCACGATACTTTATCAACTTCCTCTTTCCAATCACTTTTATTTATAATTACGGATGTATATGCTCCTTTATCATCAGATATAAATTCAATGGCTACATCTCCAATATTTTGTAAATTCATCGATGATGATTTTAGGTAATTATTGGTCTCAATACTTATAAATTGTTTAGATAATAAATTGAAATAATGCATATTTAAGTACAAAACTACATTAGCCTGAGAACTTAGTTTTGATGCGAAATCACTAAAACCGTCTCTATTTGCTAAATTTTTCTCAATTAGCATATTATCTATATAATGTTTTAATGTTTGTGGAGAATCTCCAAAAACTATGTAATTGTCATAAGTGCAATAATATGTTTGTTGTATTGGAGAGAATAATTCACCAAATACATTTGATAATAAATAGGGTAGAGGGATATAGTGTATTTGGTATGATCTATAAAAAATAGTATCTGCTTTTGAGTTTTTAAATTCATTAGCGATATTTTCTAATTTCCCCATTGTTTGCATTGCTTCTTTAGTATCATATGTATTAGCGACGGCAAAGGCTTCTGTCTCTCCAGTATTATCATTAATTAATCCAAATGCTAGTTCACTTTTTATCCAAGGGTAAAAATACTCGTCTACATCTATCATCAAATCAGCTTTATAGCTTTGCATAGCCAATTTGTTCTCTGTGTTAAAATTACTAGATTTTCTTATTTCAAAGTATTTATTAAGCTCTTCTGCTCCTTGGTAATAAAGTAATAATGTTTGAGCAGGAATATGATTGAATATTTCCACTTTAGGAGCATCGAAACCTTTATATGTTGAAAGTAAGCTTGGTATACTATCATCGCTAAAACTATATCCGGAAAGACTTATAGAGTTAGATTGTGAGCTGAAATCTAATGCAGAGTACTGCGATAACTGACGGAGTTGTTTGATTATATCGATATAATCTTTATGAGAGAAAACAGATATCAGTCTGTATAAATATCTATAATTGATATAAATAGTTGCAGCTGCGTCTTTCCCCCTAATCTTTATTAGCTTATCAATATTGTTCTTTTTTTCAATATTGCTTGAACTTTCTTCGAGAATGAGTCTTTCTAAAATAGGTTCGTATGTGCCGATGAAGACATTGCTGTGCTCAAACGCAATATAGTATTTTTTCTCTTTATTATTATTGTATTTAAACTCGTATATTGTTTTTGATTCAAATTTATGTTTGATTAATTTGCCTAGTTTGCTAAGGTAGTTTTCAAAATCCTTTCGAAGTATATTTTTAGAAAAAGAGAAACTTATTAATGGTGTAAATCTATGATGCCCAATAAAGTGTATCGAATAATAAAAAGATGTTTGTATATCTTTTTTTGTTATCAGATTGTTTATTTCATTATTTAAGCTATCTAATTCACTAATTTGATTAGAAAAATCTTGGTCTCTTTCGAATATTTCTGCTAATTCTGTCGATTTAGCCCATTCCTTTTTTAAGGTAGAATAATTTGAGCCTCCTACTATAAAAGCAGAGTTGTTGGGGATAAGATATAAAGCATCTATAGGCTTCTCCTTGACTTGTATGTAAAATTGATACCCAAAATATAATCCAGCTGTAATAGTTGCGCCAATAATTACAATAAGTATAAATTTAAAAATCTTCATTAATCCGGTTTTATAATGTTTTATGTTGTAAATTACAGAGTTACAATTAATTAATAAGGTATTAGAATCTAAAAATAAATAGTGACTTATCAAAAAATAACAACTTCAAAGGTAAATAAAAAAGATTACGGATTAGGTATAATTATTATAATAATCTAATAAAAAACAGTAATGTTAAATTGGATTATTTAAAACGGGTTTTAATAAAATATTGTACCTTTGGCTTCAAATGTTTATGTAATTATGGATAATAAAACAAATAAAGAACAGATTATAGAATTATTAGCTAGTAAATCTGTATGTAAGTATAGTGTATTTGACAATACTTATGAGAGTTTTAAAATTATAAAAGGTCTTCTTAATGAAATTGCAGAAGAATTAAAAGTGGAGTTATCTGATAGAAACGAGGATATTCCGATACAATATAAGGAGAGGGGGAAGTATGAAGTTGAATTTAAGGTTGCGGGAGATTTGCTTATTTTTAATATGCATACTAATGTTTTTGAGTTTCCTAAAGCCCACGCTGTTATGCAAACAAAATATGTAAAAGATGATGTTTTAAGGTCGTATTGTGGGGTTATTAGTATTTATAATTTTCTTGCAGATTCGTTTAGGTTTAATAGATTGAATGATGTTGGCTATCTTATAGGAAGAATATTCATTAATAAAGATAAGCATTATCTTGTAGAAGGAAAACGGCAATTAGGTTTTTTGTTTAATGATTTTACAAATCAAAAGTTAACGAAGGAGTCTTTGCGAAAAATCATTGAATCGAGTTTGAAATACTCCATTGAATTTGATTTATTAGTGCCTCCATTCGACGAAGTTAAGCTTGTAAGCGTACAAGAGATGAATCAGATTGCTTCAAGTGTAAGTCTTAAAACTGGTAAAAGACTGGGATTCAGGTATGAAGCTCACAAAAATGATATAAAATAAAAAAAACAACTTTTTTTTAAAAAATATTTGGTTGATATGAAATAAGATTTATATTTGCAGTCCAATTTTTAGCTAAAGAAAGCTTGAAATTATGGTCCGTTCGTCTAGGGGTTAGGACGCCAGGTTTTCATCCTGGTAACAGGGGTTCGATTCCCCTACGGACTACTTTTTTTTACACGATTTAAACAATGATATAATGGCTAATCATAAGTCTTCAATTAAGAGAATTAGAACAAGCGAAAAGAAAAGAATTCACAATCGTTTTTATGCTAGAAGCATGAGAACTTTAATCCGTAAATTTCGTGGCTTAACTGATAAAGAAGAAGCAATAAAAAAATTGCCTTCTGTAGTTTCAATTATTGATAAAAATGCCAAAAGAGGCATTATTCACAAAAGAAAAGCTGCAAACTTAAAGTCAAAACTATCTAAGATGGTTACTAAGTTATAGGCAGATTAAAATATTTTGTTTAGCCCACTTTAAGTTTTTAAAGTGGGCTTTTTTATTTTTAGAATCTATTTTTTCCTAACTTTGCCAAATAATGAGTAGATATATAAAATATATATTATTAGTATTTATTTCGGCATTTTCATTTTTTGTAATTTCGGCACAAGATGTTGAGCCCAAACGAGATAATAGCTTTGGGTATTGGGATTTAGGAATTAATTTCGGTATGTATTGTCCGTCGAATTATCATGCCGGATTTTATGATGGTTCGGAATCGAATGTCAATAAGATATCTTATGTGTTTGGAAATAAATATTGGTATAACGATATTTATAATGAACTTAATGCTTCTGATACTGTTTTTGTAAGAGAGCTGCCAAAAAATATGGGCTATACACCGGCATTTCAGGTTGGTTTTTATTTTCGTAGAACATTTGATAATTATTTTGGTGTTTCATTACAATTTGACTATTCAAAGCTTACTGCTGCTGATAAATTTTCTGTTGAAGTAGATCCTGGTTATATAGCACAAGAACCTGATATTCGTCTCTATGATATTTGGGGCATTGAAGAAAGAGTTAATATTGATTTATTAGTATCAAGATATTTTAAACTGAAAAATCCAATGTTTATTCCTTTCTTTGAAGGTGGTATAAATATTAGTAGTACCAGAGTAAAAGAAAATAAAATTAGAATAGAAACATTAGAATATTCTCTTGTAGATGTTTATTTATCTGGCAGCTATGTCCCTGGTGCTCCCCAAAATCAATATGTGATTCAACAGGGAGGAATAGGATTAGGGCTTAGTGCGGCATTAGGAGTGAAGATGAAGTTTAATGACCAAGTTAGTATTGATCCGGGTTTTAGAATATATTTCCAAAAAATAAAACTGGACAATTACAATTTGTTGAAACCTGCTTTTAGCATTTTTATTAGACTAAGTCTTACAGATTTCTTCACGAGCAATGAGTAAGAACCCAAAAAATAAAAAATCGGAAACCGCGAGATTAAGTGTTATTTCCAATTCTGTTTTAATAATTATAAAAGTTATTGCAGGTCTTTTTGGTGGTTCTGTAAGTATTATTTCCGAAGCTATTCATTCTGGTATAGATTTAGTAGCTGCACTAATTGCTTATTTTGCTGTTAAAATCTCTTTTAAACCTGCCGATAAGGAACATCCCTTTGGCCATGGGAAATATGAAAATGTATCTGGAGTTGTAGAAGCATTGCTAATATTTGCTGCCGCAATTTGGATTATATTTGAGGCTGGCAGAAAGTTCTTTGAAAGCGATAGGATTATAGAAGACAGAGGGTTGGAAGTAGGAATAGCTGTTATGATCCTTTCTGGTATTATTAATTTTTTCGTTTCTCGCAGATTGTATAAAGTTGCTATAGAGACGAACTCTATTGCCTTAGAGGCTGATGCATTACATCTAAAAACTGATATTTATACTTCTCTTGGGGTTGGACTTGGGTTGCTTCTTATTCGCTTTACCGGTTTATATTTTCTAGATCCAATTATTGCTATTTCTGTTGCTGTCTTTATACTATACGAAGCGTATAAATTATTATTAAAAGCATTTAATCCATTGCTTGATAGTTCTTTGGATGATAAATCTGTAGCTGAGATTTTGGATGTAGCTGAGAGTAATCTGCCGAAAAATTATAAGATAGATAGTTTTAAAACAAGATATTCCGGTTCTACAATTTTTATTCAATTTAGTTTATTAGTTCCCTCTGACATGCTTATAAAAGATGCAGTTGAGGTACGTAATAATCTTAGTGCCAAACTAAAAACTGATTACCCTAATGCTGAATTAATAATCTTATTGGGCGAATTTAATCAGTGCCAGTAAGAAAACTCTACAAAATTATATATCTCTCTGTTAGAGATATTTTACTTAATGGTTATAATTATTTGTGGAAAATCCGAGTTGAGATATTTTATTTCTAATAATCTGACTTTTTTGTGCAGATACTAATTAGTATAAACACTCTAATGTGGAAAAGTAGCAGTAGTGCCTCATTAAAACATTGATATTCTTATTATTTTTGAATTTGTATTAATGTATTGTGTTATATTATAATACAATATATAATTTTAAAATTTATTATAATTTTCAAGTGTAATTATTAATCCGATTTAAAAATGCATATTCGTAAAATATTGATTATTGTAATGCTGTTAATTTCAGTAATTCAGACAATTGATGCACAAAATATTACACCACAACAATACATCGAACGCTATAAAATAATAGCTATTCGTGATAGATTCGACTATAATATTCCTGCTGCAATAACATTAGCACAAGGGTTGTTAGAGTCCGGAAATGGAAATAGTATGCTAGCGGTAAAGGCCAATAATCATTTTGGAATAAAATGTCATAATGATTGGACAGGAAAGCGTATTTATAAGGATGATGATGCTAAAGATGAATGCTTTAGAGTTTATAATAGTGCTGAAGAATCTTTTATTGACCATGCCTTATTTTTGACATCTAAATCTAGATATGAGTTCTTATTTAGTTATAAGGTAACTAATTATAAAGCTTGGGCTAAAGGTCTGAAGAAAGCCGGATATGCTACTAATCCAAAATATCCTCAGCGACTAATTGATTTAATAGAGCGTTATGATTTAGCACAATACGACAGGATTTCTTTGGAGGATTTTAAAAAGATGTTAATATTAAATGGTCAAAATCCTGACACAGTGTTCCCTACTGATACCGAAATTATAGAGGCTCCAAAGCAAATAGCAGAATCTGGTCCTCATTCTATACTTTATAGGAATAGAGTAAGGTATATCATTGTTCATGAAGGGGAAAATATTGTTGATATTGCCAGACTTTTTAATATTAATCCAAATAGTTTATATAGATATAATGACTTAAAAAAGGGAAGCCCTATTCATCCGGGAATGATGTTATATCTCCAGCCAAAAAGACGTAAAGGTGATATGAAATTCCATTCTGTTCAAAAAGGGGAAAGCTTGTGGAAAATTAGCCAGATTCATGGTATAAAATTACAATGGCTGCTTAAGCGTAATAGATTAAAAATAGACTCGAATATTAAAGCCGGTGATAAGCTATATCTTAAGAAGAAAAAACCTTAATTTTAGAAATAGATTAGGTTAATAACATATTTGGATAAATGGTTTTTCTAATAGTAATTTTATTTTTCTAAGAGTCTTATTTCTTTACTAAATTTAGATAATTATCATAAAGATAAAATATATCTTCGACATACTTAAAAGTTTGTTTTCCTCTGCAATAACCATATTTCACTACGGGATCTTTATAGTATTTAGGATTTGATTTCAACACAATAAAAGTGTCAACATTATTGGACCAGGAGTTGCTATTTTTATTATTCTTTTTTGCTAATTTCTGTGCATCTAAGATATGTCCAAGTCCGGCATTATATGCAGCCAGAGCAAACTTAATTCTATCTTCATGACTCACTGTTGTTGAGTCGAATTTATTCTCAAGATATTTAAGATATTTTGTGCCAGCAGAAATATTTTGCTCCGGATCATAAAGGTTCTTACAGCCAAACTTTTTGGCAGGAGAGGGCATAAGTTGCATAAGGCCTACTGCCCCGGCCCAACTATTAGCATTGGGATTAAATCTCGATTCATGGTAAATTACAGCTGTTAATAGTCTCCAATCCCAGCCTATTTTCTTTGAATATTTTTTTATTAAGTCATCATAAGGAGAGAGTTTTCCACCACGTATGGGTAAATAATCTTTATCCGTATAGAAGCTTTTTTTCTTTGTTTTGAAATATTTTTTTTCTAGTACCGCGAAACGTTTGCTTTTTATAAAATGCGTAAGCCAATTATTTATTATATTTAGTAAGGAATCTTCTCCAATAGGTACTGCCCATGCTAGTTTTTGTTCAACACTAAGATTTAAACTATAGTCGATTCTCGAATCATAGGTTGCATTAGCTTCAGCAACTCTTTTATCACAGACTGTATAGTCAATTTGTCCACTAGATACCATTAGAATAAGCTCTTCCATCGTATGATTGCTGTCTTCAATAATTTCAAAATCAGTAAGGCTAATATCCCTAATATGTAATAGGTTCTTCTTGAAAACGGTTCCTTTTTGAATATAAATCTTTTTATGGGTAAGCTCACCAATTTTGGTAATATATTTTGCAGAATCAGTTTTTTTCCTGCCTCTTTTTTTTCTTTGTACGAGTACCTGTTTTGTATAGCCAATTTGGTTTGTAAAATATATTTTAGATTTTCTTTTCTTAGTTTTTGTAATATCCATTGCTATTAAATCAAATTCCTCATTATTGAGTAGTTCAATAGCTTTCTGAAGATCATCTTCCACCGTTATTTTTAGCTTCCACCCGTTTTGTTTTGCCAAATTTTTAGCAAGGTCATAATGAAAGCCCATTGGTTTTCCTTTGTAAATAAAATAGCTTGTAGAATTATTATGAGTAAGAACTTTTAGTGTTTTTGTTTTTTTTACCCTGTTAAATGCAATAGTTCTATGAGTAACATTGTTTAACTTTTCTCCATGTTTTTGTATTTCAGGAATCTTATAAAGGAATATTAAAGCCCCAATTATAATTATAAAGGAAAGAAGCAGCAATAGCTTTTTATGTTTGTGATAAAATACTTTCATTAAGTGAGCTTTATTATTAAGCGAAGATAATATTTTTATTGATATATTTTTTGCTACTTTTTTATGAAGTCTTGTAATGTGCGATAAAAAAAGGCCACCTATTATGGTAGCCTCTTTATTAAATATTTTGTATAATACTAATGTATTATTGACAATTGTAAGTGTAATTAACTACTTCCGTTTTGTTATTATCTGCATTATTAGTAGTGATTTTAGCAGGATATTCTTTATCATTATATTCTATAGTATTAGTATAAGACTTGCTTTGATCTACATTGCCATCTTTGTCTTTATAAATAGACTCTATAATATTGTTTTTTGACATAAAAGGAATATCCAGATTAAAAAAGAAGTAATTTAATCCAATATCATGAATTGCATTCTTTTTTGTATCATAGTTATATGTTATTGTGCTTTCCAATTCTAATTGCATACTAGAGTTAATTTTATAAGTAATAACTTCAGATAAGTTGTCACCGGTGTATGAGTATTCGTTTTTTGAAATGGCTATTGATTGTCCCATATAATTGTATACAAGTTCAGATTTTACTAGTTTTGTACCATTAAAAGTTAAAGAGAAAACTCCAGATTTACTCAAATTTCCATTTCCATCATCATTCCATATTATTGCTGAATCTGGAGTTGATTGACTACTATATTTATATTCGATTTTAAGATCTACATTGCCATTATCAATAGAATTAAATTCCATTAATTTGTCGCCATCATAAGTAATGCTGTTAGTAATATTCGTTGCTGTTCCATCTGCTTCATATTCAGTAATTGCAATAAGCTGATGATTAGAGTTGTATTCCATTATTTCGTAACCATCAGTCCCATAATCCATTTTTGTAATATAACAGCTTTTTGCAACAGGAGCCGTGTCAGGGTCTTTATCTTTTTCACACCCTATTGTTACGAGGGTAAATGCTAATACTATAAAAAATAGTTTTTTAAAATTTTGCATAATGTTAATTATTTATTTTTAAAAAATGATTAATAATGATTTTGAGATTTAACATAATCTTTTAGGTTGCCTAAATATCATACAAATATAATTTTTTTTTCTAATATCTTAGGGAATGCATTATTTCGGGCTACTATCATTAACAAACAATACTAGTATAGCTGAAATTATCATTGATACACCACCTACAATTAAAGCATACATTGCATCGCCATGGAAAATAGATTTTACCATAAAGCCTAAGATTGTAGCAGAAAGTATTTGTGGTAAAACAATGAAAAAATTGAAAATACCCATATAGATGCCCATTTTATTACTTGGCAATGATCCTGTTAAAATTGCATATGGCATAGAGAGTATTGATGCCCAAGCTATTCCTATTCCTATCATAGGGATTACTAATAAGTCTGGATTTTTAAATAGAATCATAGATGCTAATCCAATTCCTCCTAATATTAGACTGATAGAATGAGTAATTTTTCTATTGGTATATTTAGCTAGTATAGGAAGCCCAAATGCTACTAAAGCAGCAACTCCGTTGTAAACGGCAAAAAGAATATTTACCCAATCTGCACCGTCATTATAAAGTTGGGAGCTAGTGTCGGATGAACCATATATATGTGTTGTAACAGCTGCTGTTGTATAAATCCACATTGCAAATAAGCCTATCCATGTAAAAAATTGTACCACTGCTAGTTGTCGCATTGTTTTTGGCATATTTACCATATCAGTCATTACTTCCACCAAGCCATTTTCCGTTTTGTTATTTATTCGCAAATAATATACAAGTAACATCAAAATGAAGAATAATAACATAATGCCTCCCAAAATATATAACTCTTTCTCCAACGTTAGGTAATAAGTAATAAAAACAATACCTGCTCCGATTAATCCAAATATTACTGCCAGTTTAGTAAAAATGTTATTATCGATATTTTGTGAGATATCTGAATTTGTAGTTTGATTTGTATTCTCAGAGTTGTCAAAACTTGAAAGCTCTTCTGGGCTATATTCTTTAGTACTTATTACAGTTACTAAGATAGCAGCAAAGAAAACTATACCTCCAATATAAAATGAGTATTTTACTGATGGAGGAATTACTCCTTCAGGTGCTGTATTGGCAATATCAAGCACATTTGTCATCAACCAAGGAAGTGCTGACCCTAAAACGGCTCCGGTGCCAATAAAAAAACTTTGCATTGCAAATCCACTATTACGCTGCTCTTCGGGAAGCATGTCTCCAACAAAAGCTCTAAAAGGTTCCATTGATATGTTAATGCTAGCATCCATTATCCAAAGGGTCCCTGCAGCCATCCACAACACAGGAGAGTTAGGCATAAATATTAATGCTAATGAGGCCATCATAGCGCCAACAAAAAAATATGGCCTTCTTCTTCCAAATCTTCCCCATGTGTTATCAGAAGCATGTCCTATAATTGGTTGAATGATTAAACCGGTAATTGGTGCTGCTATCCAAAGAATTGGAATAGAACTAATATCGGCACCTAAAGTCTCAAAAATTCTGGAAACATTAGCATTTTGTAAGGCAAAACCAAATTGGATCCCCAAAAATCCAAAACTCATATTCCATATTTGCCAAAAGCTTAAATGTGGTTTTTTTGTTGAACTCATACTATTTATTATCTTAAAGTACTATAAATTTTTTAGTTACAACCTCTGTATTGCTTTTTATTGAGCAAAAGTAAACTCCTGATTGTAATTGCATGTCATTAGTGTTTATTCTTAAAAGATGTTTCTCATTTAAAGCAACATCTTTCTTTGAGATAATTCTACCATTAATATCAAATATACTTATCGTAACATCATCGTTGCTGTTAATATAAATATAAAAGTTACCATCGTTAGGATTTGGAAATATCTCTAACTTACTTTTAAAATCTAAAGTGTCAGTAATTATATTTTTTGGAGTTATTGCCAATTCAGGTTTGTCTTTTTTCTTATCGGTTAAAAGGTGAAATTCACCAGGTTGAAGCTTAAAAAAGAAAGTCTTACTTTTTATTTCTATCTCTTGTTGACTTAAGTAATCATACCAGATACCATTGTGAGGAAATGAAATTGTTGTAGTGTCTGATTTTACATCAAAATTGCCTAGGGCGATAGCATTCATCGAAGAATCTTTAAGATATATTGCCTTCAGTGAACTGCTTACATCCATGCTGTAATCAGTAGTTTGGAAACATTCACTCTCATCTTTTCTAAGGTTTATCAATGCTTTGTATATAAGATAGTTATTGTATCTATCTTGGTCGTTCATATACTCCCATTTAATTGGTTTCTCCCCTGTTCGGCCATTTTCTTCAATAGAAATATCATATCCTAATTCTCCAAATTGCCAAATCATTTTTGGCCCTGGAACTGTTAAAAACAACATAGCATCTAATGAGGCTCTTTCCATAAATGTAGATTTATTTTTGATGGAATAATCATTAAAATTATTACCCCATTGCAAGCATTTATACATAAGTCTTTCTTCGTCGTGGCTTTCCATATAGCCCATCACATGAGCTTTGGACCAGCCTCTTTTTTGATACGAAATCCAGCTAAAGTCTGATTTACCGGAGTTGTTATATCCCATTGCTGCTTCAGCATAATTATTATTCAAATTTCCCCAAAGCATCATGCCTCTTGATGATAGTTCTTTTTCTTCACTATTGTCTGCAAAATGTTCTAAAATAATATAAGCATTTGGATTGTATGCCCATACACTATCGGCATATCTGTTTAATGTGTAAATTCTGGTAGCATCATAATTAGCCATAGCATTAGGATTTCCTAGTGTATTAGTTTGTGTAAATCCTTTTGATAAGTCAAATCTAAAACCATCAACTTTATATTTCTTAGTCCAGAAAACTAATGAACGACTGATGTATTTTCTGGTAGCACTGCTTTCGTGATTCATATCAAAGCCAACATTAAAATCATGTTTAGGGATTGGATTGAAAAAAGGATTATTTGTGGCAGGTCTGTCATAAATATCATCCCACCAAAGCATTACGTATGGTGAAGTGCCAAAGGAATGATTGTAAACTACATCCAAAATTATAGCTATCCCTTGTGAATGGCATGTGTCAATTAGGTGTTTTAATCTGTCTTTTGGTCCATAATATTTATCTACTGCAAAATAATAATTTGGATTATAGCCCCAGCTGCTATTACCTTCAAATTCATTTATAGGCATTAGTTCTATTGCATTAATCCCTAAAGCTTTTAAATAATGTAAGCTATCAATTACAGCATCGAAAGTATGTTTTGCAGTAAAATCTCTCACTAACAGTTCGTATACAACCAAGTTATCCTTCTTTGGGGCTACAAAATTCTGGTGTTGCCATTGGTATTTTTTCTGATTTGTTTGCAATACAGTTGCTATACCTTTTGTTTTATAACTGGGATAGCTTAGCATATTTGGATAAGTTGAAGAGTTGATGTATTTATCATTCCACGGGTCGCTGATTTTCTCGGCATAAGGGTCACCAATTTTTATATTCCCATCAATAAAATACTGAAATATATATTCTTTGTTTGGGATTAAGTTGTCAACTTCACACCAAAAATATTTATCATCAGGTGTTTTATTCATGTAATACGCTGTGTCAGGCATCCAGTTGTTAAAATCACCTATCACAAAAGCATAATCTTTAAAAGGAGCAAATAAGCAAAGTATCACTTTTGTTGAGTCAATATAATTTATTCCTTCAATTACTCCAGCAGGTAGGGGCTCAATATTTACACTATCACGCACATAGTAGTAAAATGAATCTGCAGCGGTTGTAATATTATTTTTAGCAACAGCCTTTATCCAATAATTACCATATTGGTTTGCAATGATGGTGTCGTTGATAAGATTGCCACTATCGGAACTTACTATTTGATTATTCTCGTAAATAAATATCGAATCAGCATTTATAGATTCAGCATAAACAGGAATGCTGTCTCCTATATTTAAGAAAATATAACCTGAGGATGGCTTTTGCATATTTATGTTAATGCCGGAACCGCTATAAATATTTATAAAAATATCACCTCCATCAGACGTCTTTCCTTCTAAATAGGAGCCTCCTATGGCGACATCACTTCTAAATACAAAAGCTAATTGTAGAATCTGTTCTCCTGATGGCACACCATAGTATGTTCTAGGATTGGGGCTAATAGAAAGAGAATATAGATTATTACCGATTTTTGTTAGTTTAGTTTCAGGAGTATTTTGTCCCCAATTTGTTTTTACATATTTCCAATCTCCCTGAGATATACTTTGGTCAGTAATAACTCCTGTGTGGGCATAAATATCACCATTATAATTTGCCAATCCACCGGAACCCAATGTAGCATTAAATGTAATTGTAACTGATTGATTATCTTGTGGAAATGTGGGACTGGAGGATATTAATTGCGCATTTGCAGATGTGTAAAATAATGATAGGAATATAAATATATAATTTTTTTTGTTAAAAATTATCATCTCGATATAATTGCGTTGATATTATGTTAATTTTGCCAGTCAATAGATGTTATTGAATGCTGGCAAAAGTATGAATTTACTTTGATAGAATTTAAAAATAAATTGTTTATTAGATATATTAGTTTTTTTAATTTATAACAGATGCAAAGAATTATATTATTGGTTAGTGCAATGTTACTTACATTCGGGCTTTATGCACAGAGTGTAACATTAAGCGGAACAGTACTCGATAGTCTTGATGGTTCAAGTATGGTTGGAGTAAATATTGTTCAAAAAGGGACACAGAATGGAACGACAACCGATATCGATGGACGATTTAGTTTATCAGTTGAAAAAGGTTCTACTGTTATTTTCTCATTTATAGGTTACAATTCTAAAGAGATAATTGTAAATAAATCCCGGGAGATGAATATCCTATTGCAAAGTGAGAATACTCAGCTTGACGAGTTGATTGTGATTGGATATGGTACTCAGAAGAAATCTGACAAGACCGGAGCTGTTGCTCAAGTTAAGGCTGAAGATTTAAACGGAGGTATGATTACCGACCCAATACAAGCTATGCAAGGAAAGGCTGCTGGTGTTACTATCACTAAAAAAGGTGGTGACCCTAATGGTGGTTTTGCTGTTCGTATTCGTGGTGCTAGCGGTTATGAATCTAATACACAGCCACTTTATGTTATTGATGGAGTACCGGGGGCTGATCCTACAATGCTTGCCCCTGATGATATTGAGTCCTATAATATTCTTAAAGATGCTGCTTCTACAGCGATATATGGTTCTAGAGGTTCTAATGGTGTTATTATTATTACCACTAAAAAAGGAAGCAAAAAAGGTGGCGAATGTAATGGCTCATATAGTAGAATAGATTTCAATACTCAAGTTACTTTTGATAAAGTAGCTAATACTGTTAAGCTTATGACTGCCGATGAAATGAGAGATTATGCAGCCAAGACAGGATCAAACTTTGTAGATGGTGGTGCAAATACCAATTGGCAAGATGAAATTTATGGAACCGGTATTTCGGCTTCTACTAATCTAAGTTTAAGTGGAGGAAATGCTTCTACTAATTATGTTGCAGCTTTTACCAGAGCAAATTGGGAAGGTGTAATGAAAGGAACTTCTAAAGATAGAACAACAGTTAGATTAAATGTTAATCATAAAGCTTTCAATGATAAGCTTACTCTTTCCGGAGGCGTAATTGTTTCTTTTGAAGATAATGATTATGAGAATTATGGTGGTTGGGGTCAAGATGATATTATTTATCAAGCCCTGTCAAGAAACCCAACTGATCCTGTTTATAATGCTGATGGTAGTTATTATAAAGCATCAAGGGTTTTTAATTATGAAAACCCAATAGCCACAATAAATGAGATTACAAATGTTCGTGCTGCTAATAGATTCTTAGGTAACTTTAAAGCTGATTATGAGATTATCGATGGATTGGTAGCACATGCTAATTTAGCTTATATAAGAGGTGATAATAAATCAGATTATTTTAGACCAAATGGATTGTATGCTAGTGCAGATAATGGTTTTGGAAGAAAACAATATGATAATGATATTCAAAAGTTAATGGAATTGACACTATCTTATAACAAGACTTTCAATAAAAATCATAACATATCCCTATTAGGAGGGTATTCGTATCAAGAGGGTGTTTATTCTGGATTCTATGCTCAAGCCAAGAATGCACAAAGTGACTGGGCAGGGCCTAATAATCTTCAGGTATTAGGTGATGTTAATTGGGGAGATGTTGGCTCATGGAAAGGAGGCTGGAATTTAATAGGTTTCTTTGGTCGTGCTCAATATAATTATAAGCAAAAGTATTATGCTTCAGCTTCTTTACGTAGAGATGGGAGTTCTAAATTTGGTGCAAATAATAAATGGGGTTGGTTTCCTACTGCTGCCATTGGATGGAATATCGATAAAGAAAGTTTTATGGACAATGTTGATTGGTTAAGTCAACTAAAACTTAGAGCTAGTTATGGTGTTTCCGGTAATCAGGAAATTGGAGAATACAATAGTATGGTACTTTGGGTTCCTAGTGGAAAAGCTATCAATCCGGAAACAGGTCAAGAGGTTATTACTTTTAGTCCTGCACATAATGCCAACCCTGATCTTAAGTGGGAGGAGACTTCAGAAATTAATATTGGAATTGACTTTGCATTATTTAATGATAAAGTTAGTGGTTCATTAGAGATTTATAATAAAAATACTAAAGATTTATTAGGCTCTTATGCTGTTCCTGTACCACCAAATTTGGCAAGTACAACATGGGCTAATTCGGGAGCTATTCAGAATAAAGGTATTGAACTTTATTTACAGGCTTATGCTGTTGATAAAAAGAATTTTAAATGGAAAACAAGTTTTACTTTTGCTAGAAATAAAACTTATATAACTGATCTGGGAACATATATTGATGGCAATATTCGTAAAGCAGGATTTATATCAGGTAGAGGAATGGTTGGTGAAGAGTATTATGTTACCGGTTTAATTACAGGAGAAGAAGCAGCGTCGTTCTATTTGCCTACTTATGTTACTCTTAAGAATGGTCAGTTTATTTATGAATCAGAATCCGGTGGATATACTTCCGATTTAGCACAAGCAAAAAGAACAATTCTAGGTTCAGCTGCTCCTGATTTCGAAATAGGTTGGTCTAACTCTTTCAATTTTTATAAAAACTGGAGTTTTGATATTGCATTGCGTTCTATGGTTGGTAATTATGTTTATAATGCTACCGCAATGTTTTTTGATGATCCAAATAATCTACTTACTCTTAACACAAGTCCGGAGGCTGCAGTTTGGAGAGACAAAGGAAGAACTGATGGCTCTAAAATAGCAGATATCTATTTAGAGAATGCTTCTTTCTTGAAAATTGATTATATTTCATTATCATACCAATTTGATGTAGATAGATTGTCATGGATGAATAATTTGTCTTTATTCTTATCTGCAAACAACCTTTATACATTAACAAAATATACCGGTGTGGATCCTGAAACCAGCATGAATGGTCTTTCTTATGGAATAGATCAATACAATGTTTATCCTAAAACTCGTTCATTAACCTTTGGTTTAAAAGCCAGCTTTTAATTGATACTATTATGAAGAAAATTATATTTTATAGCCTAGCTTTAGTTTTTTTCTTGTCTTCTTGCACAAAATTAGATGAGACTGTATATAGTGGCATTCCCGGTGATAAGTATCCTGAGAATGATAATCAAGTAGCTAATCTTAGTGTTGATGCTTATACTAAACTTAAACCATTTGCTGATGATAATGGTTGGTGGTTTTTAGCACAGGAAATATCTTCTGATGAGATTTGTGGACCTACTAGAGGAGCTGATTGGTTTGATGGGGGAAAATGGCTTAATATGCACAAACATACTTGGTCTAATGACGAAGAAGGAGTTAATAGAATGTGGGGAACTATGTGGGCAGGAGTAACTACCTGTAATCAGGTTCTTGATATGCTTGGTGACATGGCAGAAACACCGGCAATAGAAGCCAAACGCAAAGAGGTTGAAAGTCTTAGATCTCTATATTATTATTTTCTGTTAGATAATTATGGCGATGTTCCTTATTTGACTTCCGCTAGAAATGCACCTGAATATCCTTTTAAAATTAAAAGAGAAGATTTGTTTAATATTTTAGTGTCAACATTGCAGTCTTCATTGCCATATTTAAAACCTTATGATAATAAGATAATGTTCAATAAATACACTGCTTATGCACTTCTTGCAAAATTATATTTGAATGCAGAAGTATATACTGGGACGCCACAATGGGAAAAAGCGAGTCAGTATTGCGACAGTGTAATAAATGGTCCTTATAATCTTGCTTCTGATGTTAAGTCTCCATTTGCTACTAATAATTCAAAATCATCAGAATTAATAATGGTAATTCCCTATGATGAGAATGATTTTCAGGGATTTAGATTACATATGAGAACATTACATTATCAACAAAACCTTGAATTTGATATGACAGTAGGCCCTTGGAATGGATTCTGTGCTGTTAAAGACTTCTTTGATACTTACAATAGCAGTGACCTTAGAAAGGATGCTTATATGCTGTACGGTCAAAGGTATGATACAAAAGGAAATAAAATTGTTGATGGCGAAACACATAAGGATTTATTCCTTGACCCATATGTACCTGCATTATATATGCAAGCCGGAGTGCAAACCCCTGAAGAAATTAGAATGTCTGGAGCAAGAATTGGAAAATACGAAATTGCTATTGGTGCAAAAGAAAATCTTTCTAACGATTTTCCGATTTTTCGTTTAACAGATTTCTATCTTATGAAAGCTGAGGCTGAAATTAGATTAGGCCATAATGGCGATGCTTGGGTTAATCCTATTAGAACACGTGCAGGTGTTAGCACCTGGACAAATGTAGGACTTGACTCTTTATTAGCTGAGAGAGGTCGTGAGCTTTTTGTTGAAGGTCATCGACGCCAGGACTTAATTCGCTTTGGTAAGTGGGAGCAAGGCTGGTGGGAGAAAGATCCTCATGGTAACGATAAGAGAATTTTTCCTATACCTAAATGGGCAACTGATGTTAATAGCAATTTGCTATTACCTCCGAAATAATTTTATAAATGACTATATTGTAAAGTAATAAATATATTATAGTAGAGTAAATAAACAATTATTATTAATCTAAATTTTATTAAAATGAAAGTTTTAAATTTTAAAAATGTACTTAAATTAAGTAGTGTATTGGTGCTGTTAGCAATGGTTACTTTTACTGCTTGTACTAAAGATCCCGATCCAGAACCAGAACCTGTGGTTGTTCTTGACGGTATCTATGTTAAAGGTGATGCTGTAGCTTTTTCTGATTTTAACGAAAAAGCAATGATGTCTTCTACAAAAAATGAAGTAGGGCAAGTTGACCGTGCTTCACTAATGGAATTATATATTGCTGTTAAAGCAACTGGCGGATTTAATATTGTAAAAGTAGCTGGCTCTACTAAAACTGTTTATGGTCCTGCTTCTGACTTTGCTGAAGTAACTAATCCAACAAACGATGAGCCTCATTCCGGTGTTTTCTTTCGCGGTGGCATAGAAGAATCTTCTGCTAAATTTACTGTTCCTGAGGATGGTTTTTACCATGTTGTATTTGATACAGACTTAAATAAAGTTGTAGTGGCTCGTGTTCATTGGGGTATTATTGGTGCCGCAACTGCTAATGGTTGGGGTGGTTCAACTGAACTTGTTGAGTCCGCTTTTGACCTAAATACTACTACTTGGTCTATTATTGGTACTGAATTACGTAGCGGTGATTGGAAATTACGTTATTCTAACGGTTGGAAAATCGAATTAGATACTACCTTAGATGATGGTAATGGAAACATTGGTGTGAAAGTTAACACTAACTTTGGTGGTTCTATTGATGATTTGGTTCCTGGTGGAGCTAATATCGTTAATTCTGATCCTGGTGTATATGATATTACTTTATCTTATACTTTAGGTTCAGGTTATACTTTAACTGCTACAAAAACTGGCGGACTTCCTTTAACTGACTGGACTGGTGTAATCTGTGATGCTGTTGGAACTGGTGTAAGTTCTGATAATACTAATGCTGTTCCTGATCCTTCTTCTTGGAACTGGGGAAATAAATTATTAGCTGATGGAGCTCCTACTAAAGTAGGTGATGTTTATACTTGGACTTGGTCTAATATAGTACTTGAAGCTAACGAAGGTTTTAAACTACGTACAGAAAATGGTGTTGCTCCTACTACAGGTGGTGCAAACTTTGATGCTGGTTTAGAAGCTGTTGATCATGCTAATAGCTCTGCTAACGTTGATCCTGCTACTTCCGGTAACTTACAAGTTAATACAAAAGGTACTTATACTATTGTACTTACTATTGATGCTGCAGATAATGATAAAAAAGTTATCACTATCAACTAATGTGAGATTAAAATAATTCTTAGAAGCCCCATTTAGCTTTGCTAAATGGGGCTTCTTTATTATCATAGCTCATACCAAATTAAAAACAAAACTACCGCAAAATTCGTTATCTTTTTATGTTTTACTTCCTTAAAAAATAAACCGTAACTGAGGCTATGCTTAATTTTTTTAAATTCGTTAAACAAAAAAATATTTAGAATTTATATCGGCACTTTTGCTTTTAAATTGGTATCACACTTAATCGTTAGGACTATTTGTGAATAATACTGGTTAAATCAACCATCTTAATAATATTTTCGTTGACGACATTTGCCCTTCTTAACAGTGCTAATATATTAAATAAGTTTTTATATTAGTTTTACAAGTCAATTACTGAAATATTTATGGTATAAATTTATAATTATTTATAATCTTAGTTGATTAATTTTATACTTTTAAAACCTTATTATAATTATTGTTATATCTCATAAATTTATGTATTGAATTAATGTAAGATATTATATGTTAAGGTTTAAGTCTTATTTTGTTTTCTGTGGAACTCCTAAATAATCGTATATGAAGTTTAGTTTATTAATTGCAATTTTAATATTATTCAATTTATCAGGATTGTCTCAGCGTGTAGAACCACCATTTTGGTGGATAGGAATGAAGAATCCTAAACTCCAGATATTAGTTTATAATAAAAATATTGCTAATCTAAAACCAGTTATCCACAATTCTTATATCACTCTCGCAAAAGTTAATAAAACTGAAAATTCTAATTATTTATTCCTTGATATTATCATTGATAAAGATGCGCGTGCCGGGAGTTTTAATATTGATTTTTATGATGGTAAAGTGAAATCTTATTCTTATAATTATAAGCTAAAATCCAGACGAGAAAATTCTGCACAACGAAAGGGTTTTGGACCGGAAGATGTTGTTTATTTGCTTATGCCTGATAGGTTTAGTAATGCTAATTTGTCAAATGATAATGTAAAAGGAATGCTTGAGAAGGTTGATAGATTAAATCCTGATGGGCGTCATGGTGGAGATATAAATGGAATTATTAATCATTTGGATTATTTTCAAAATTTAGGAGTTACCACAATATGGATTAATCCATTGTTAGAGAATAATATGGAAGCGTATTCTTATCATGGTTATGCTATAACCGACTTTTATAAAATAGATGCACGCTTTGGTAGTAATGAAGATTATATTGATTTAGTGCAAAAGGCTAATTCTAAAAATATTAAAATAGTTATGGATATGGTTTTTAATCATTGTGGTAGCAATCATTGGTGGATAAATGATTTGCCATCTGGTGATTGGATACATCATTTTGATAAGTTTACACGTTCCAATTATCGGGGAGAAGCATTGATGGACCCGTATGCTTCAAATATTGACAGGCAGATAATGCATGATGGTTGGTTTGATAATACTATGCCGGATTTGAATCAGAGAAATCCTTTTCTGGCGAATTATCTGATACAGAATAGTATTTGGTGGATAGAGTATGCTGACCTTGGAGGTATTAGAATGGATACTTATCCATATGCCGACCAGGAGTTTATGGTAAAATGGGTGGAGGCTGTTTACAAGGAATATCCAAATTTTAATATCGTTGGTGAAGCCTGGTTGCAAACAATCAGTCATACAGCTTATTTCCAATCTACAACATTTCCTGGCAGTAAAATGCCCGGCAAACTACACTCAGTAACGGACTTCCCTTTGTGTTATGCTGTTAATAATTCCTTAAATGAACAAGATTCCTGGACCAATGGAATGGCTAAATTATATATGACCTTAAGTCAGGATTTTGTTTATTCTAATGCTGATAGTAATCTAATATTTTTAGATAATCACGATATTAATCGCTTTGCTACTAATATAAATTCTGACTATGATAAATGGAAAATGGGAATGACTTTTCTAATGACAACTCGTGGTATTCCAATGATTTATTATGGAGGAGAATTTATGATGACTGGTGATAAATCTAAAGGCGATGCCAGTTTGCGCAAAGATTTTCCCGGAGGATGGGATGGAGATTCCGTTAATGTGTTTGAAAATAAAAATATGAGTAAACTTCAAGTGGAGTCTTTGGATTTTACAAAGAAATTACTAAAACTTCGAAATGAGCATAAAGCATTACAAACGGGTAAATTAACTCAGTATATACCAGAGAATAGTGTATATGTTTACTTTAGATATAACGATTCAGAATGCTTTATGATTGTTATGAATAATTCTGACAAAGAAAGCATATTAAAATTACCGAGATTTAAAGAGTCATTTGAAAATTATTCCGGTATACGAGCTCCAGGTAAGAAAGAGATTGATAAAATTCCTCCTCAGCTAATTATACCATCTAAGTCTGCATTGATATATGAATTTATATAATATTAAAATGATAAAAGTTTCTATTGCCGCTCTGATAATTATACTTGGCTTGCTAACTTCATGTACTCATGAAAAGGAGCCATTTCTAAATAAATATGAGGCTCCTATAATGGTTCAAAATTTAGATTATGGAACGAATATTCTACACTTATCAGATTTTATTTCTGATATAAACCGTATAGACTCGGTAGTTATTGATGGAGTAAAAATTCCCTTTTACCAATCAAAGAGGCTTATAGAATTCCAGGCTGATGAGTTTAAAAAACCATTATTGAAAATGGATATATGGATGAACTCTATTTCTACTGAGGTAATTTTGAAAAAGTCTTCAAAGAAAAAAGTAATGCTTAGCTTTAATCCACATGGTAAAAAGTATAAATCGGTACAAATAGCAGGTGTGTTTAATGGCTGGACACCTTCGCGTACATTATTAGAGTGGCATGATACTGCCTGGCAGCAAGTTGTTTTTCTGGAGGATGGTAAATATCCATATCAGGTTGTTCTGGATGGTGAATGGATGCTTGACCCTGATAATGATGTTACTGCTCCAAATGGACAAGGGGGATTAAATTCTGTATTAGTTGTAGGAGAAGATAATTTTGATAAACTTCCTAAACTTATTCCATTCTCAAAACAAAATGATAGTATAACCTTGGTTGTCCATAATAATCCGGAGCAATTAATGATGTTTTGGAATAATACAGAAATAGAAATTCCGGCTAATGCAAGAAATAAATGGCAATTGAAGGTGAAAATACCTGAGCAAGCAAGAAACTATAAACTTTCATATTTGAGATTCTACTCGTCTAATAATTTTGGCACCGGTAATGATGTTCTTATACCATTAGTCAAGGGGAAAGTAGTTGCAAATATTAAGCAATTACCACGTACAGCATGGCAAACAAATATTCTTTATAACGTTTTTATAGATAGGTTTATAGATGGTGATTCTGTAAATAATAATCCTCTTCCCGATAGCATAGTGTTGCCAAAAGCTAACTATATGGGTGGTGATATGAAGGGAGTTATTATTGCTGAAAATAATGGCTATTTTGATAGCTTGGGAGTAAATTCTCTTTGGCTTTCTCCGGTAGTTAAAAATACAGAAGGAGCCTATGGTTTTTGGCCTAATCCGAAAACAAAATTCTCTGCATATCATGGATATTGGCCAACATCTTTTACACAAGTTAATCCTCATTTTGGTGATTCACATCAGCTTAAAACATTGGTAGAAGTAGCCCATAATAATAATATGAATATTTTCCTTGATATGGTTGCCAATCATGTTCATAAAGAACATCCATATTATATTGAACATCCTGACTGTGCTACAAAATTGGAACTTCCTGATGGGAGTTTAAATTTAGAACGGTGGGATGAATATCGTCTTACAACGTGGTTTGATAAGTTTTTGCCAACATTGGATTTGGAAAGATCTGAGGTTGCCGAAATGCTTGCTGATTCTACTGTTTGGTGGGTGCAGGAATATGGTATTGATGGTTTCCGTTTTGATGCAGCTAAACATATTCCTTTGAGTTTCTGGCGGATTCTTACCAGAGAATTAAAGGATTCAGTGATTTTACCACAAAATAAACCATTATATCAACTTGGAGAGACATATGGTAGTAGCGAACTTATTGGTAGCTATATTAGTAACGGTTTGTTAGATGCTCAGTTCGATTTTAATGTTTATGATGCAGCTTTGAGTGGTTTTGCGGCAAATCAGCCTTTAAGTGGAATAGCAGATAAATTGAAGCAAAGTCTTAGAGCCTATGGCTATCACAATGTAATGGCTAATATTACTGGCAATCAAGACAAAGGAAGGTTTATTTCTTATGCGGGTGGAGACTTGCATTTTGATGAAGATGCTAAAGTAGCCGGTTGGACACGAGATATTGAGGTAGGAGATAAGATTGGATATAAAAAATTACAGATGCTGATGGCTTTTAATATGACAATCCCGGGAGTACCGGTTATTTATTATGGTGATGAGTTTGGTATGCCCGGTGGGAATGACCCCGATTGTAGAAGAATGATGCGCTTTGGAAATAGTCTTAACGACTTTGAAAAGGAAAACCTTGAGATAACTAAAAAGTTAGGTAAAATTAGGAAATCGAATATGGCTTTGATGTATGGTGATATTTGTTATATCGAATCTTCAGATTATACTTTGAGCTATGCCCGCAGGTATTTTGATCAATATGCTTGGGTAGGTTTTAATAATTCTGATACGGTAAAATTGTTTACTATAAACTTAGCTCCTGATATTCAACCTTATCAACTTGAGAGTAACTTTGGTAATGAAATAATAATTAATGTTGATACTGTACAAATAAAGATTCCAGCTTATTCTTTCGAAATTCTAAATCTATAAATACAATGAAAAAAAATATTTTAATGTTACTTTTGTTCCCTTTTATGATGGTATCATGTAATAATACGCAAACATCTGATAATCAAACTATGACAATTAACAAAAAACAGAAATTAGAACACCTGGATTGGACGAAGCATTCGAATATTTACGAAGTAAATATTCGCCAATACACTGTGGAAGGTACTTTTAATGCTTTTGATAAACATTTAGACAGACTTGCAAAAATGGGAGTTGATATCCTTTGGCTAATGCCAATAAGTCCAATTGGAGAAAAGAATAGAAAAGGAAGCCTTGGTTCATATTATTCTATTAAAGATTACAGAGGAATAAATCCTGAGTTTGGAACAATGGAAGATTTTAAAAATTTGGTAAATCATGCTCATAAGCTTGGAATGCATTTAATAATAGACTGGGTAGCAAATCATACTGCTTGGGACCATCCTTGGGTAAAAGATCATCCGGAATGGTATCGACATGATTCAGAGGGAAATATAGAGTCTCCGTTTGATTGGACTGATGTAGTAGCATTGAATTACGAAAATCATGAGCTGTGGAAAGCTATGGCTAATGAAATGAAGTTCTGGCTTACCAATGCTGATATTGACGGTTTTCGTTGTGATGTAGCAATGCTCGTAAAAACTGAATTCTGGGATAGTGCAAGAGTTGAGTTAGATAAAGTTAAGCCTGTATTTATGCTGGCAGAGGCTGAATTGCCGGAGCATCATTTTCATGCATTTGATATGTCTTATGCGTGGGAAATGCACCATGTGTTTGCCGATGTAGCCTCAGGGAAAAAGCCTGCTACTGTTTTGAATGATAGGATAATACAAGATCGTCAACTTTTTAATACTGACGATTATCGTATGCAATTTACTACTAACCACGATGAAAATACATGGAATGGTACAGAATACGAAAAGATGGGAGATGGTGCTAAAATTATGGCTGTTTTGACATTTGTAATTCCGGGTATGCCATTGATTTACAGTGGGCAAGAGGCTGCCAATAAAAAGCGTCTGCGTTTCTTCGATAAAGATACATTAAACTGGGATTCCATTCCTTTAGCCGATTTTTATAAAAATCTTATAGATCTGAAAAATGAAAATAGTGCTTTATGGAATGGCGATTTTGGAGGCTCTTACCTCGAATTACCAACAAATTGTCCGGAGCATGTTTTTGCTTTTGTTAGGGAAAAGGATAATAATAGAGTAGTTTTTGTTGGTAATATGAGTGATATCTCTCAAAATATTAAAATTAGCTTTGGCGATTTTGCCGGTCAGTATCAGGATTGGTTTACTAAGGATAATGTTGAATTTATTGATACCAATGATTTTGTATTAGAACCTTGGCAATATAATATATTTGTAAAATAGAAGCTTTAGGTTAAGAATATATCAATATTTTATGGTATAAAAAAACGGAAGACTTTATAATAAGTAATAAGCTTTAGTACAGAGTGTAGTAAAATTCAGTATGTAAATAAAATAAAAAAGCCTAACTGACTGAAAGTCAATTAGGCTTGTACTCGGAGCGGGACTTGAACCCGCACGAGCGCAATGCTCATTGGATTTTAAGTCCAACGTGTCTACCAATTCCACCATCCGAGCAGAATTCTTCGCAATAAAAAAGCGGTATTACCGCTTTTTTATAAAGGTGAGCGGAAAACGGGACTCGAACCCGCGACCCTGACCTTGGCAAGGTCATGCTCTACCAACTGAGCTATTTCCGCATAATCTCAAAGAACTTCTGTTATTAATTTTTGAGGCTGCAAATATACATCTTTTTTGAGTTTTCAAATCCTTTTTTTTAAAAAAATATATTTTTTTTTATTATAATTTATAATGAACACTATTTTAGTTAATTATATTTGATATTGTTTATTATTTTTTTAAAGATTCTTTCTCGGAAAATTTATTTGGACAATATATGTATTCTGCATTAATAATGTATTTTGCTTCGCTATTGTATAAATAATAAGAGTTAAATAATATTTTTTGTATTTAATTGTTTCTCTGTTGATAAATAAACACATTATAAATTAGAAAATTGTATTTTCCGGTTTAATCGGCACTATGATATTATTTTTATTCCATGTTTATATAAAATGATTTTTTGTTAATTTTATTTGCCGGATAGAATTATTATTAAATCCTTTTAAACAATTGTTATTTAGATCAGTATAAATTTCTAGTTTTGTCATGTGACTTCACATTGCTGAATTAATAAAATTAAACATATGAAATATATAAAATGTATTTTAATTCTTATTTTATTGAATATTTCAATATTCTCTAAAGCTCAGTTTGTAAATGGTTTCAGCGCAGAAGAGGCAACTGATATGATGGCTTTGAATAATAGTTTTACTTTTATCAAAGTATTTAATACTGATACTGCTATTGTACCAAAATCTTATGAAAGAATTTATCGTAGTGGAGTTTTTGGCCTGGATAACCAATATCAGATATGGAGAAATAACAATTTTGCAGTAATAAGTTTCCGAGGCTCAACTGCTAAGCAGGAAAGTTGGCTTGAGAATTTGTATTCAGCAATGATTCCTGCAGTAGGGAAGGTAATATTACCCGGTTCTGAAACTGTTGATTATAAATTCGCTTCCGACACTGCAGCTCATGTACATGCCGGTTGGACATTAGGTTTGCTATTTATGGTAAATGATTTGGTTTATCATATAAATAATCTCAATCATCAAGGTATCTACAATATTATTTTTACCGGCCATAGTCAAGGTGGTGCTTTGGCTCATCTTGCTAGAGCTTATTTCGAAAATTTACCAAAAGGGAGGATTAGTTCCAAAAATAGATTTAAAACTTATGCTTTTGCCAGTCCAATGCCAGGCAATAAAGTTTTTGCCAATGAATATAATAAACGTTTCGCTTTTAAGAATACAAGTTATAATATCGTTAATCCAAAGGATATAGTGCCTAGGATGCCTATTACATTGTATAATGGTAAAGTCTTTGACCCTGAGCAAATTGGCAATCTTCTTATGAATAGTTCTTTTAGTAATGCTACCGGAATTATAGCTTCAAGGTTAGTTTCGAAGTGGTTTGTGAAAGACCCAAATGCTTATTATATCAAAAAGGCCGGAATTGAAGTTGAGGAGCAAGTAGAGAAAAAAATTGGTAAAATCGTTATGCCTAAATACTGTTCTGATCAATCTTATTCTCCATTAGAAAATAGAATGTTCCTTGGTCCTTTTAAAGATGTATTAAGACAACTTAAGGCCGATAGTGTAAATATTGATTCTTTGAAATCTATTCCTTTTTATGGAAATAATATGACTATACAAACTGGTAGTTTCGCTCAGCATAAGCCTTTTAACTACTATCTGTATATGCTGAAGGAATATTATCCGGATAAATATGTTGCTACTAGAAAGCATTATAGGATTATTGATTAGTATTGAAATTGGATAAGTTTCTGAGTCTAATTATTAGTTGATTGTGTGATTGTTATCAGATAAATATTTCGTCAGACTACATATTTATGCTAAATAGAAATTGGAAAAACAAACTCTTTGAACTTGGCAGATAAGCTGAACGTATACCTAAATCAATAGGGGCAATTGTCCTTAATATGTGCATATCAAAGTTTATATCTGTTCCAAAAGATGAAAATCTAAATATTTCATTATCTCCATTGGTAGATTTTACTGTTAAATCATCACTATTAGCATAGTCGAAAAATATATTTGCCCTTATTCTTTTAAAATAGGCCAATCCGCCAATGCTTAAGTCGGGATATAACAACGGCAATTGATAGTTGAACTGATAGCTGTATAGTTTAGTGTTGCTATTTTTATTAACAAAGTTAATAGTGTTGAAATTAAGGCCTCTGGGAAGGCGAATAATATCAGAATATGATAATGAAGAATAATATTTCTTATTCTGGCAACCAATATAGATTTTTATATTATGATGCTTGCCAATTCCCGGCAAATAAGTGTTGGATTCAAAAGCAAAAACAGACCCGTAATCTAAATTGCCAAGAGGTGTATGTCTATAATCAATATTAATGTTCTGTCCAAGTCTGGGATTAATTTCCAAATTACTTCTTTTTCGGTATGTATATGCATATAATCCATATCGAAACGATTGTATATTTTGTCCTACGGGAAAGTTGTCAGGAGTATCGCTATTTTTACCAATTCCTTGATAAAGATATTCAACTAATGGCCTGATATAGTTGGAAAAAGCACCTTTGTTAAGTCTTATGCCTTGGCTTATTTGTAATCCTATGCTTGTTTCGTTCCATGTATAATAAGTTTTACCTTGAGTGCCGTTATATGCGCCTCTCCTATCTTGATAACTACTTACAAATGAAATTCGTGGGTAAAGCGCTGTGTAATTTATTTCCGCAAAATATTTATTTACTGATTCGCTTAGGACATATTCATAGCCCATATTTAAATCTAAATTACTAAGTATATTCTGTGATGAGAAAGTAAGTCCTGGATTTACTTCAGTATTGCTAGCATGTATTGCTAATGGACCCCAACTGTGGATGTTTAATAAATGTGCTGCTTTTGAGTATTTTGTTGATTTAAAATATTCTGTTTGTAAGTTTTGGGTTTGGATATTCCTATTTGAATCAATGATATAGGAATTGTAAAATTTAGGTTTCTCAATACTATTGTGAATAGGATAAATAGAATCTTTATGCAGATAGTTTATATTCCATCCGGAAGCTGAATAATCATCGTAAATAATACCGCTGTTATCAGTAGAAATAGCTCCAACACCATATCTTGCATTTGTTAACTGCTTGATATTATTATTTGAAAATCGATATTCAAAAATATTGCTTATGCCGGTTGAGTCAGATATAAATAGTACTGAACTATCTGTTGCTGCTAAACGGTTTCTGTAGACGAAACTAGATGAAATAATAGGTTTTACTTTTGATGTTTTTATTTCTAATTCGTTAATGCTAAATCCTTTATAATTTAATTTGTAGAAGAATAGTTTCTCTCCATTAGTACTAAACTCCAGATTTTTAATCTGCGATTCTATCTCGAAATCTCCTATAATTTTATTGTCTGCTAAAGAAATAAATACGATTTTATTTCTTCCTTTTTTATTAATTTCAATACAGGCAATTTCGTCTTTAACAGGATTCTTTACTACAAAAGTGTAATTCGATTTATGACTTATCTGAGTTTTTTTTTCTTTTCTTAAATCATATCTCATCACGATATGATAGTTTACCTTTTCCCATCTGGGATGTGGCCTTTTTTCTATCCAAAAAATATTACTATCAGATAAACTAATATTAGAAATAGCTCCATAAGCTGTTGTAGCTATTGTGGTTTCTTTTTTTGTTGTGATATCAACATTAACTATTCTCCCAACTTCTCCTATTCCTGTTTTATACACAATCAAATTATTATTATTAATTTTTTGTCCAAAACGATATGAAGTATAGTATCTATCACTGTGTTTTAATAAAGTATCGGGATAAAAGTTTTGAATATTAAATTTCCATTTTTGTTTAAGTTCAGCCATACAACTTTTATAGAACTTACTCTTACGCATACCACTTTGTTTGTAAATAGAGTGGGAGAAAGGAACAATATAATAAGGATTTCTTGCTACAAAATCTTCTGTGTTTTTCCAAAAATCTTCACCATATTTCTCTCTTCCTATTGTTACCAAATGATAACCGAGGCTGTAGTAATCTGGGACAAAACTTTTGTATGATCCTAAATATGCTTTATCGTAACTATAACGTCCATATTTCAATAGTTGTGCTCTAAGAGGCATTGCAAAATCGGCCATTCTGCCTCTTCCTGTACTGCTTAAAGCGGTTTCTATTGCTACAGCATCTCCTTCGAGATACCAGAGTGGTAAATAAGCTCCTAATACTACCGAAGTGCCTGATTCTCCAAAAATATATCCGATAAGTTTTGTTAGTCCTTTGTTTAAATGGTCAATCTGAACTACATGTCGGTATTCGTGTAAAGCCAATTGCTCAAACCAATCTTCGGCATAGCTTGTCTGGTCAGGTGTGGAATGAACTTCCATACGGCGAGGAGCCCATATTACCATGGCGTTAGAAGTTGCTGATTCAAAGTGCATAATGATTTTTATCTTACGTACTCTCTTGCTTAGGTCTTTGGGAACATTTATACTTGCCCATTTTAACTTATTGGCAAAATATTGTGCCTTTTCTTCTGCAAAGTCAGGAAATATTAGTCTAAAATGCTCAGTATCTATTTGCCGGTATTTTGTTGAAAATCGATCTTGCCCGGTATTGTAGAATTGAGCTTTCGAATATAAAGCTCCAAAAAGTAATATAAGAATTACAATATATTTCCCTAAGCTCATTATTTATTATGTGTACTGTGATTCGATAGATAAAGCTCCTTTTTATTCATTTGTTGATATATTAAGGTAAGTAAAAATACAAATATTATTGCTGCTGATGCAATAATGGCATTGTAGTAAACAGGAGCGTTTAGAGATAGTCGAAGCATTACAGTTGCTAGTGCAAAACCTGAATTTCTAAATAAAACCATATAATTATAATTGTAACGAAGCGATACAAGAACTATTAATATGTCAGAAAAGATAAGAATAGTATAAAAAACAGAGAAAAATTTATATGTGCCGGCATGAGAAATATACAAATATCCATCCTGTATAGCTAGAAGTATAAAAGCAAATAAAAGCAATATAGATATAAATTTCTTTGTTTGTGTAAATCTAAACTGGTCATTTTCATCAAGTGTTATTTGTTTTGAGGTCCTTATTCTTCTAATCATAAATATGCCGAAGAAAATAAAAATTGCAGAAAATGAATCTGCAAACATATGCATTATGGTGTTTAAACTTGATTCCCATTGTATTGGCTCAGTGAAATGACTAAATTCTTTAAAGGCATTTCTTAATAGTATTAATGATATGATTTCAAATTGTTTGTGAACTGATTTTGCAACTGAGTAGGGAAGAGTGAATATTAAACTCAGTACTTCGAAGGTAAGAAGTATTATAAATGCAATTTCAATTGCAGCAAAGTGGTTTTTTGGAATATAATTGCCGATAGTTTCAGGCAATAAGCCCCATAATTGAAGTTGAATAATTATAATACTAAGGATAAAACTTATAACTATAGCTGTTCCTAAAACTCTATGATTAGTATCACTTTCCCAGTAATTTTCAATTTTGTTGTAAGAACTTGCAAAAAAATCAATTAACTTTCTCATATAATATGAATTACCTAATAATAATTGCAAAGGTAATATATAATTTGGGTTTATCCAGGATTATTCTTTATCCTGCATTATTCATATAAAAGCAAAGCGAATTGTATGAATAAGTAATGAATAGCGTGGTGATATGCGGGAAACTCATCCTGAAACAAGTTCGGGACAGGATGATTTAGAAAAAACTTTAATTTGGGGATTTAAAAAATATCCAAATTTATTAATTGAGGTTATTGGTTTTACTTAATCGTTATGATTAATTATGAATAATTCGGGTTAACTTTCATTTTGTCTTGAAATAAACCCATTGTCGCCATGCTAATCCTAGGGGCAAGTTTATTTACAAAATACCATATAATGCTGCAGTAGTTGAGTAGCGATATAATTATTTCATATTAAGGGCTTAGAGTATTTAGTTGTTGAATACCATGTTTATCAATGCTTACCTTATAATGTTGATATGTTATATCGTTATCAAATTTTATTGCAGTAATGATATGTATTGGTATTTGCTTGTCGGTATATACAATTTTTACTTTCCCTTTTTTATGTACATAAATAGGAGTAAGAGTGTCCTCTAGTCTTAGAATTATTGGCGAGAAATTAAATCTTATTATATCATTTACTCCACGTAGGCTGATATCTTTAAAAGTTTTAAGAAAACTTTTTGTTTTTATTTTATTTATTCGAGTAAATTTCATAATCTTCTCATTAGCACTAGTATGTGAAATGAAATCATTATCTGATGCTTCTCGTATTTTAAGAATTTCTATATCTAAATTTTTTCTTGGGACAAAAGAGAAACCATCAATGCTGCTGCCAATTTTCCTGGAATTATCGTCGTATAGGTTAAATCTATGATCCAAGACTTGCTTATGAAGTATATTACTGAAAAGGCTTCTAAACCATTCCTTTATTCTGTCTTTAAACATATAACTTATTACCAGAACAAAGAAAAACCGTATTGTAAAATTACCAAAAACCTTATTATAATAAAATGCAACTGCTGTAGCGAAGATCATTGCAATACCTGCCGATATACTATATAATAATTCTTCTATATATCTACTTTCTTTATCAACTCTGGTATTAATAATAAGTTTGTCGGCAATAAAATGTTTTACCTTATCCCACCTACGTATTAGCTCTTGGTTTTTCTTGCTATTACCGGATGATAATGGATATTTTTTTGATATTCTATATTCTATTTCTTTGTTTAGGTTTTGTTCAAACAGGTAGATTAATTGTTGCTGGATATTTTTATCCTCAATATCTAGTTCATTAATTATTTGGAGTAAATATCTATATTTAAGATTGCTAATATATTCGTCTCCTGATTTATAGATATTGTAGATTTTATTATTAGCATCATCTAAATAATAATATTTATTTGGTAATTTGCGATAATGGTCTATTATTGTTCCCAGATTTTTCACCAATCTGATAGATACTCTTTGTTTCTCAACATCGCTAGGGTAGAGGAGTACTTTTCTCACCTCTCTTTTAATAGCTTTTTTAAGTATATTTAGATATATTTTAATTCTGTCTTCCAGCAAATTACTTTTGCTCTCATCAGTACTTACATAATTGTTAAAAGCTTGATTTAATAGCAGCATAAACTCATGCGACTGATCAGCTATTTGGCTAAGTAATAATTTTGGCGGGTCAATTTTTAGATAACCTTTAAGTTCTCTATAAAAATCAATTCTGGTATAATTTCTTTTGTTAACGCCGGTTTCTATTGGTAAGAAGAAATATGTTTCAACAGAATATTTTTTAAAACGGACAAACCTTTTCTGCTCAGGGCGATATTTTACCTTGATTTCTAAAGAAGTAGAGTCTATTTTTTTTATATTACTGCTTATCAAAATATATAAATTTTAATTTTAGAATAAACCTAAACCATTAGGAGTAATTCCTAACCATCGGTAGAAAGTCATAGCCATTACAATACTAATGACCCAAGCAATCATCATCATTGTAAATCCGTATTTAAATGAATCTGTCATGCTATAGTGGTCAGTAACATAAAGTAATGCAGCGGGTTTACTATTGAAAGGTAAAACATAAACATGCTCAATAAGGAATGCTACAGGAAGGGCCAAAGAAATTACTGAGAAACCAAACTTCTGAGCTATACCAATTGCAATAGGCACAAAAATTAACGCTCGCATTGTTTTTGATTGAAAAACCAGAGCACTTAGCAGCATACCTCCTGTTAGAATAATATAAAGTAACCAGAAAGGAGTACCTTGTCCTAATCCCATTGCTTCTAACCATGCATTTACGGATATTGCAGGCAAGTCAGTAGCCTTAAATCCGGCGCCAAGAGTATAAGCACCTGCTGAAAACAATAATAGGTGCCAGGGGATATCTACTTCATTCCATTTTATAATTCCTATTCGAGGCAGTAAGGCTACTATTCCTCCCAGGAAAGCTACAGCTGTTGGACTAATGCCATGCCATTTGTCAGTAGTCCAAAGTAAAAGTATACTGCCAAAAATAATGATAGATTTTATCTCATTTATACTTATTTTCCCCATTGAGTTGAGTTCTTCTTTCAACCTGTCCATTCCTCCTTCAATTTGTGGGATACGTTCTTCTTTTTTAAGAGGGAAAAATACTTTATATGCTAAAATAAAACCTATAAATATAGTGCCTACTTGTACAGGAAAAGCTGCCATCATCCATTCAGAGAAGAATATATCATGGCCTATTGCACCACCAATAAGTGCTGCTGCAATTAAGTTAGCACCTGAGCCTGTTACAAATGCTCCGGCACCTAAATTTATTTCTAATAAATTCTGTAAAACAAGACTTCTTCCAAAATTA
>JAMOQI010000037.1 GCA_027064095.1 Bacteroidales bacterium
AATTATTTTTGTTTTTTCCTCCTGTAGCTCCATATACAGCTGCTACTACCATAAATATAGGCAGCAATATTGCAGCCTTTGCTGTAGTTGCAGAAATAAATGCCGAAAGAACTACATTTATAACAATAAAACTAATAAATATTGACGATGCATTTTTCCCGAATTTTACAATAAACCACAAAGCAAATCGCTTGGCTATCCCTGTGGCTACAAGCATACTTGCAAGAATAAACGACATTATATTTAACCACATTACCTTGTGCCCTAGTTGTGCATAAGCTTCTTTTTCGGGTAATACTCCTGTCAATACTATTGTTATAATTAAAATTAATGAAGTTTGGTAGTTGGGAATAGCTTCGGTAATCCAAAGAATTAATGCTGCTATAAAAATTGCCAGCATGCTTATGTTCATTGAGCTAAATTGCTCGGGGCCAACTCTCTCAAATACTTTTAATGCCGATGCTGATAATTCTGCCGGATTAATATTTGTTAGAAAATCGATATGTCCAAAAAACTGTATAAATATAAATGCTATTATAGCTAATGGGGCTCCAATTACTACAAGAAATCTTTCGAATTTTGATTTCTCCCTTTTAGGAAGTTTCTCCATTCTATATTGCTTCATATCTAATACATCCTTCTCTGCCATATTTATTTTGTTTCTTTTTAATTAAAAAATAAAAATAAAAAAGCTGCCTCCCTTTTTAAATGGAAGGCGCCATTAATTAAATATTAATTACCACTCTTTATATGGTTTTTTCATTAACATAGAGTTGAAGTATTTTACATCACCGGTAACTTCTTCGCCAAGCCATTCAGGTTTTGTAAAGTGGGTGTCTTCTGTAGGAAGTTCTATTTCTGCTACTATAAGACCTTCATTATCACCATAAAATTCGTCAACTTCAAATTTCAAACCACTTTCCTCAGGAACGATAAATCTAGTTTTATCAATTATACCGGGTTCGCAGATTGCCAAAAGATTTTTGGCATCATCGATAGATAATTCTGTTTCCCATTCAAATCTACTGGCTCCACTTTCATTGCCAATTCCCTTTATTGTTAGAAAACCTTTATCGCCTTTAATTCTTGCACGTACAGTGCGCTCAGGAACACTTGATAAGTAGCCTTGTGTAATGCGAGTTTCTTTTATCACTGATGATTTAAAATCACCTTTTACTAAGAATTTTCTTTCTATTTCTTGTGCCATGATTATTTTAGTGTTTTAATATTAATTTAATGCCGCAAATTTAGTTTGCGAGTTCTTTATTCGACCAACCAATAACTCTCTTTATAGCTTGTAAGTAATTAATATTCTCAACACCAACAAGTTCTAAGTCTTCAATGGTTTTTTTAATATCTTCTATCTCTGTGGATTCAGAATTTACACTTACAATATGTGCTCCATTTATTAACACATCAGCGACTTCACATATAGTATTATTTACCATATATCCATAACGTTCTTTGTGTACTCTTACAGCCTGCAAATCATTATGATTGTTAATAATCTCCATAAATTCATCAAAAGTGTATTCTTTCTTATCAAATTTCGGAGATTCCACCATAAATGCTGTAAAAACTTCATTTTTAAGAATATCAGCACTAATTGGAAATTCACCTTTCATCAATGGATTCCATTGTTCCAAACCGTCTACTTCTGTTACAAATGTTTTTATATCCATCTTTCCATCACGTATCTTTGTATTATTTACATCATTTGTTTTAGAAACAATATAGATTTCATCTGATTCTCTTTCCCATACTTTTCTTGGTACCGGTGTTGATAATCGCCCCATTAAGTAGGCTGCTTCTTCAAAATCTTGTCCAAACGATCTAAACTCAAATCTAGGTTTAGATATTTCACCAATTTTTAATTCTTCTTTTGCCATGTCAATTATTTTTTAAAAAAACTTATTTATATCATAATCTATTTCTAATCCTAAAACTCTTTTTATTGCTTTAGGATAATTTATATTATCAAAATCCTCTTCTATTTTTAATTCATTTATAGCTTGCTTTACAAGTTCCGGATTCTCTGATTCTATGGCTATAGATTTTTGTAATGCTCCGTTAATTGAAACTTCCACGTATTCACAAATACAGTTATTAAAATTATAAGCATATCTCTTTTTCTCAGTCAATGCTACCAGAATGTCAGGATCGTTTAAAATTAATTCTTGCATAAATTGCTTAAGAGAATATTTATCTCTATCAAGAGAAGGAGATTCTACTCCTAATGCAGGAAAGATGTCATTTTTAATAGCCTCATTAGAAAGTGGAAACACTCCAATCTCTACAGGATTCCACTGTTCTAGTCCATTATCTTGTTGCACTAGAGTCTTTATATCTAGTCGTTTATTACGTATTTTAATATTATGAATATCATTTCCTGCAGTCATAAAGTATATCTCAGAAATATCCCTTACTGCTCCTGCTTTCCCTTTTTGAGATAATACTTTATGTATAGAATCTATTTCGTTAAGGCCAAAAATTCTATACTCATAGCGTGGGGTAAAATGTGTCATATCTTGTTAATCTTATATGTGTATAGTTTTTGCTGTGAATCACTAACTATATATACTCTATTATTCTCAATATCAGCAACAACACCTTCTGCTTTATCAATACTTAAATCAAAACTTTGTATTACTTTTCCATCTTTGTCACAATAGTACAACATCTCAGATTTATCACTGACAATCCATAAACTTTGGTCAGCATTATCGGCATAAATACCTGAATAATCCTGAGCAAATTGCAATTCTGTTTTACTTAAAATGCCTGATAAAGGCTTCCATGTAATTAATAAGCCCGGTTCTGCTTCATTAAGAATGTAAAATGTGTTGTTATAACTATTGTAACTTAGGCCTTCTAAGCCCTTTTTTGTGGAATTTCTATCAATGTCTATATCATAAGTGTTAATCTTATTACCCATAGAATCCATCAATATTAATTTTGAAAGAGATTCTTCAGCTAACCATATATTATGGTTTTTTATATCTACAGTGATTCCTTCTGTGTCGTCTCCTGAGTAAATTAGAGATGAAATTGTATGTCCTGATTTATCTATTATGTATGCTTTATTTGTATTGTCATCAACAACTATAAAATTATTATGCTGAAAATCCCATGATAATCCCGATGGTTCTGCAATATCTAAGAGGGTCGTTCCTATTAAGCTTAATTCAAAAGTTAAATCTTGAGAATCCTCGTCTTCAGGTAACTTAATATCTTTATTGCAAGCGCTAAAAGCAAGTATCGAAATAAAAAATAAAATATTCAGTGTTTTTTGCATAATACCAAAATAGATATTATAAGGGCTACTTTATTACAAGTAGCCCTTATGATGTTTATATCTTAGATCTTATTTGTTTTCAGCGTCAGGAGTAGGAACATCAAATACTTTCCATGTTGAAGCACCATCAGTTTCGCGACCAAGAGATTTACCTTTTTCTAATTTTCCAAAAGGACCATCAGCATTAAATGTCTCAGAAACAGTAACTAATTCTTGAGCTGAGTTGAATAGGGCAACAGCTTCATCTTTTGAAGTGCTCAATCCGGATGGACAATGAATTCTTCCATCAACAATTCCATCAAGGTCAGTACCATTAGCATCAGAAGCACCAAATATAATCATTAAGTAAGTATTAGCTTTAACGGTTGTTACAGCACTATTTCCGGTAGGAATTTGCCACATATCATCAGTGGTAGCATCAGCACCTTTATCACTTAAATAATATCCACCTATATCAAGGTCTTTGTCAGAAGGATTATAAATTTCAACCCAATCGGAGCCATCTCCTTGTCCGTCAACAAATACTAATCCGGCAGTATCTTTTGTCATAAGTTCATTTATAACAATATTTGCTGAAGTAGTATCTTCTGGTATTGGGTCCGGATCAATTTTTTCATCTTTGTTACAAGCAGCAGTTGCCATCATGGCTACCACTACTAGTGAGCCTAAAATAAATTTAAAAGTTTTCATAAATAATAATTTTAATTGTTTGTTATAGTTATAAATGTTACGTATTAAATTTTATATTTCTAAGATTTTGATTTTTTGTTATTCTAACTTTTTAGAAGTCAATTTCTGCTCTTAGTTGTATAAATCCAAATCTTTCTCCCGGTGTGCCTTTGGTTTCATCTACTTTAGACCAATCTTTTGTGAGCTTACCATTGTTGTCATATCCAATGTATAATTTTCCTTTTCCATTAGCATATCTGTCATGCTCTGCGTAAGAGTAGTTTAACATAAACTTAACATTTGAATTTACATGATAATTAATTCCAAAAGTATATGCATTTGCACCTCCACCGTAGATTCTTGCATTAAAATCATTCAAATCTAAATAATCATATCTAAAAGCAAGTTCCACATCACCCCACGATTTTCCTGTTGCAACTTGCGTAAATTCAGCCTCTCTTATATTATATCTGTAGTGTCCTCCAAAAATTAACCAACCTAATTGAGCAAATGCTCCTTTTGCTTTTGATTCTGTTATTCCTGCAACTTTATTAATATCTGTGCCTTGTAGTCCTGCTACTAAGTATTCTGCATGAAACATAAAGTTTTTCCATGAACTTGCAATTTCTATATTTGCTAATGTTCTAGAATCGACATTTTTTATGTTATCAGTATCTAAATATTTTTTTCTATTAATATTACTCAATGTCCTTGTGCTATAACGATAAGCATCACTATTTTCCCATGATGTTTTAGGAGTTCTGTAAGAATATCCACCTCCTAAATGGAATACAAAACTATGGTCTAAAGATATATATCTGGCTATTGCTCTGCCTGTATAGCTCACTCCTTCATCCATGCCTTTTGATTTATTATGACTTTGAGAAATGTCAGATTCTTCAAATCCACCTAAGTCTTGAAAATGTACACCTCCTACAACTGTGTAAAATCTATCAAATTTAGTTATTTGCATTCCTAGATGCCTTGATGGGGCTAATTTTGATATAAGAGAACGCTCGATAAATGTAATATATCTCGAAGATGTGGTTTCTTCCATTGAAAACCCTTCTTTAAAGTTACCAACTTTAATTCCTATATTTTTAAATATTCCACTTTTCCTTGGCGAAATATATCCAATTATCATATCCTTCATTTCTGTTTGAGAACCGGCAAAATCAAGGTCTATTTCCCCATACCAATTCTTATGAATAATTGTTTTTATTGCCATTCTAGCTCTTCTAATGGTTACTCCATTACCTATTTCATTATATGTGTTTTTATCGAAAAAATATGCTCCATCAACATAAATACGGTTGTCGAACCAGAGCCTATAGGATTTATTATTTGTCTCGAAATTTAAAATTCCATTTCTGAATTCAGGCTCTAAAGGATGTCTATCCACTACGACACCATACTGATTGGTTATAACTGTTGTGTCTGATTGTGCAAAAATTATAACATTAAAACTGCTTATTAAAATTAATGTTAAAATGAAATGTTTCATATTTGTGAATTTAATATTTGTTATTATAAAATGAATTACAAAGATGAATGTTTTTTATTTTCATATGAAAATAAAAAACTCTACAAAAACTCTACATATTGATTTTGAGATATTAATTTGTATTATCTCGCATTATTCATACAAAAGTAAAGCGAATTGTATGAATAAGCAATGAATAGGTGCAATGCGGGAAACCCCACGAAACAAGTTCGGGATAGGCTGATTTATGAGTTTTACTTGATTGTTAGGATTATTTGTGAATAATCAGGTTTATATAAAACTATTGACTGCTATATTTGAGTTGCCGGTGAACTAATTATCTGAAACTGTGAATAAAGCTTATATCGAGCTTGGTTTAATAACAATCAAACAATTTAAGTGTATGATTCACTGCGGTGAATAATGCAGGATTAATGCTACGTTAAATTCATAATCCTTATATATGTTTTTTATACATTTGCCGGCGTATTAATAAATTATATTTACTATATGATTGAATTTCAAAAATTCACACTCGATAATGGTTTGAAAGTTATCGTGCATCAAGATAAAACCACTCCGGTAGTGGCAATGAATATTTTATATAATGTAGGAGCAAAAGATGAAGACCCTGAGCTTACCGGCTTTGCTCATCTTTTTGAGCATCTTATGTTTGGCGGTTCTGTAAATATTCCTAAATATGATGAGCCTTTGCAGAAAGTTGGTGGGGAGAATAATGCATTTACTAATAACGATATTACCAATTATTATTTGAGTCTTCCTAAGGAGAATATAGAAACGGCTTTTTGGCTTGAATCAGATAGAATGCTCAATTTGGCTTTCACCGATAAAAGTCTGGAAGTACAGCGAAGTGTTGTTATTGAGGAGTATAAACAGCGTTATCTCAATCAACCTTATGGCGATATTTGGCTGCAATTACGTCCTTTGATTTATAAGGTTCACCCTTATCAGTGGGCAACAATTGGTAAAAGCATTAAGCATATTGAAGATGCTAAAATGGAGGATGTAAAAGACTTTTATGCTAGATTTTATAACCCTGATAATGCTATTCTGGTTATTGCCGGTGATGTAAATTTGGATGAAATTAAGACTTTATCACAAAAATGGTTTGGAACGATAAATAAAAAATCTCCAAAACGAAGGGAGATACCTAAAGAACCAATACAAACAAAATCCAGATTCTTGAAATTGGAACGTAATGTGCCTGCTAATGCTATTTTCAAAGCATATCATGTTGTTGATAGATTGCATAAAGATTATCAAACAACTGACTTTATATCCGATTTATTAGGTAATGGTAAATCATCTCAGCTTTATTCAAGTTTAGTATCTGACAAGCAGATATTTACTTCTATAAGTTGTTTTGTAAGTGGCGATATTCATCCCGGAGTTATATATATTGCCGGATATCTGTCAGAAGGAATTAAAGCTGAAGATGCAGATAAAGCAATTCAAAATGAGCTTGTTGATTTTTGCAATTCTACTGTTGATGACAAAAAACTTCAGAAGGTGAAAAACAAATATTTGGCGGCAAAAGAATTTTCTAATCTTAGTGTTCTTGATAAAGCTCTGAATTTGGCTTATTACGAATTACTCGGAGATGCAAATTTAATTAATTTAGAGTCGGATTTGTATATTAATGTTAGCTCTGAAGATCTACGAAGAGTCGCAAATCAGATATTTACAGATGTAAATTCAAATACATTATATTATTTGAGAAAATAAATAATAAAGACAACTTTTTTAAGAACTATAGTGTCTAAAGTGCGCGAAAGAACTTTTATAATGATTTCTGAACATAAACTACTTAGAGAATGTAGACGCGGTAATGCTAAGCATCAGAAGATTCTTTATGAAAGATACTCTGCTAAAATGCTTGCAGTTTGTGCTAGATATTTTCAGTCTCTCGAAGAGGCGCAAGATGCATTACAAGATGGATTTATAAAAGTCTTTACAAATATTGATAACTTTAGAGAAGAAGGTTCATTAGAAGGTTGGATTAGAAGAATAATGGTTAATACTTCACTTAATTTGCATCGCAAAAATCTTAAGCATTATTATCATGTGGATTTAGGTGAAACAGAAACTAGAATTGCTGATGAGAGGCTAAGTATTGATAATCTTGAAGTTCAAGATATGCTTAAAATGATTCAGCAACTTCCAAACGGTTATAGAATTGTGTTTAACCTCTATGAAATAGAAGGCTATTCTCATAAAGAGATAGCAAAAGAGTTAAATGTTAGCGTTAGTACTTCTAAGTCACAACTTTTAAAAGCCAAACGTAAACTAAGAGAACAAATTATTCATAACAATAATATTAAATAGTGAATATCACAGATGATAATATAGGGCAAGCTTTTAAACAAGCTTTTGATGGTTTTGAAATAAAGCCCTCAGAGTCTGTGTGGGATTCTATTAATAAAGCTAATGTTAATTCTGGTGTTTCCAAACCTTTTGCTCAGTATCGTAATGCCTTTTATGGTGTCGTTACTGCTATTATTGTTATTGCTGCAGTTTTTAGTTTTTATAAGTATGAAGCCCTTAAAAGGAGCTCTAATAATGATATTATAATTGAAAATATTAAGACTAAAAAGCCAATAATTAAGGGTGCTTTTCCCGCTGATAATAAAGGAGATAACATAGATATTAGTCAAAGTACATCTCAAAAAAGAGTAATAGAAACAAAAAAGAAAAATAATAAAGTAAATATTGCTACGCCTAGTATAAAAAAAGCCACATTAATAAAATTAAAACCCGGTATATGCAATGATGGACCATTGATTAGTGATGATGAGGCTTATGCTAGTGTTGATAGCATGCTTAGTAATGTCGATATCTCTGATGAAGAAACCACGGAAGTTGAAAAAACAGGTTTAGCTGATAGTTTAAACAATTCCCCTGCTATTGATAATGACTCTCAAAATGGGTTTGGTTATGAGTCTTTAATTGCTAATAATGATGTTGATTCCTTTAAGGTAAAATATAGTGATAATCCCGTTATTTGTTTTGGTGAAGATGCTATACTAGAAGTTGAAGAAGGTTATCGTTACTTATGGAATACCGGTGAAGTGACTAATAAAATAGTTGTAAGTCCTATAGAAAATAGTCGGTATTATGTAACCGTAACCAACAATAAAGGACAAGAAGATATACATATTTACAATGTAAATGTAGATAAACAATGTAGTGCACTAATGCTGCCTTCAGCATTTACTCCAAACGGAGATGGTAAAAATGATGTGTTTAATGCAGAAGGTATAGGTATTTCAAATCTCTTATTGACAGTTTATAGTTCTTTGGGGCAAAAAATTTTTGAAACTAAAAGCCTTGACCAATCATGGGACGGTAGATATAGAGGTGAATTATTACCTGCTGCAACGTTTTTTTATATAGCAAAATATACAGATGCTAAAGGCGAAAATCATATTAAAAGAGGACAGGTAACTTTAATTAGATAATGACACAACCAATACGAAATACAGCTCCGGATATACAAGATATTAAATCAGTTAAAATTGTTGAACCTCAGCAATATAAATTAGATAATGGAGTAGATGTATATGTTTTTAATAATCCCCAACAAGTAGTAAAAATCAATATTATCTTTGAGGCTGGGAACATACAATCACCTAAACCATGGGTAGCACCTACCGTAAATAAAATGCTTACTGAAGTTACTAAAAATTATTCCGCAGCAGAATTAGCAGAGAGAATTGATTTCTATGGGGCTTATTTCGAAACTAATACATCTAGTGATAATGCTTCTGTTGCTTTATATTCTCTTAATAAATTTCTTGATAAGACAATTCCATTGCTGTCAGAGATTATTACAAATGCCAGCTTCGAAAAATATGAATTTGATTCATTTATACTTCGTAAGAAACAAGAGTTAGAAGTTAATCTTGAGAAAGTGAATTTTATTGCAAGTCAGAGATTTACATCTTTGCTTTTTGGAGACAATCACCCTTATGGGAAATATTCTGAACTGGATGACTTGCTAAATATAGAAAGGAAAGATCTAATAGATTTTCATAATAAGTATTATGCCAGAGGCGAGTTTAAAATATTTATTGCCGGTAATTTTAAGGATGCTGATTTAAAATTACTTAACAAGTATCTTGGAGATTTGCCTAATGAGAAAGTTGATAGTAAATTATTGGACTGGACAAAATCACCAAGTAAGGAAAAGGAGGTACTTATACCCAAAAAAGGAGCGGTTCAGAATGCTTTACGTATGGGCTTTATTACTCCACATCGCAATCATGAAGATTATTTCGGTTTGAAAATATTAACAACCATATTGGGAGGTTATTTTGGAAGCCGCTTGATGAATAATATTAGAGAGGATAAGGGATATACTTATGGTATAGGATCAGGTATTAGCTCTTTTAAAAATGAAAGTGTATTTTTTATATCCACTGAAGTTAAAAGTGAAGTCTGTGCTGATGCCATTAGTGAGATTTATAAAGAAATGGAAATTCTTAATAAAGAGAAAGTTGGTGAATCAGAACTTCTTACCGTTAAGAACTACTTACAAGGAACTTTTCAAAGAAGTTTTGATGGTAGTTTTAACCTCTTAGATAGATTTATGGAATCTAATCTTAACAATCTTGATATCAATTATTATATAGACTATATAGAGAAAGTAAAGTCAATAAGTTCGGATGAATTGAAATTATTGGCACAGAAATATTATAAGAGAGATAATTTCTATCTCTTAAATGTAGGACAGAATTAGAATTATTAAAATTAATAGGATTATTTATATGAAAAAGTTAGGATTATTTTTATTTATCATTGCATTGTTTTTCAATGTTAATCAAGCAAGAGCCAGTCATTATATGGGTGGTGAAATAGTATGGGAGTGTATTCCTCAAGGTCAGCCTAATGCTGGAAAATTTATTTTTACATTAAAAGTATATCGTGAGTGTAATGGAATTCAGTTTGGTTCAACACAGACACTAAACACTACGCATCCAAATGTATCATCAATTCCAATGACAGAAATTACCGGATGGCCAAAGGATATTTCTCCTGTATGTAATTCCAACCTTACGGGTCCTGGATTACATATTACCTGTGCAGGTGCAACCTCTAACAATACAGGTGCTGTGGAAGAGCATGTTTATCGTTCTGCACCAGTTCAGCTTGCCGGTGTACCACCAGCACAAGGTTGGACATTCTCTTGGGGTAGTTGTTGTAGAAACCCATCTGCTAACGTCCCTAATGCTACCTCAAAAAACTGGTATTTGCATGCGATAATGTATCCATATCAAAATACTAATACATATCCTTGTTTTGATAATTCGCCTACCTTTGCCGAAAGACCTCAGACAGTAATATGTACAGGTTACCCTTTTCAATATAATCACAATGCTTTTGATAAAGAATTAGATATTTTGAGTTATTCATGGGGAATGCCAATGGTTGGCCCTAATAACCCTCTTCCTTTCGGTGCAGGTTATTCTTATCAAAGTCCATTACCCGGTCCAATGCAAAATCCTAATAATGTAGCCGGAGTAGTTGACCCAAATCTTGGGATTATATCTTTTACCTCCTATACTTCTGGTGCTTATGTTACTTCTACCAAAGTTACAGCTTATCGCTGCGGAGTGAAGATAGCAGAAATTTGGAGAGATATGCAAGTGGTATTATTGAACTGTGGAGGTTCAAATACTCCACCTACAGTAACGCCACCATTTAATCAGGGAACTTCTTTTATAGATACTGTTTATGCTGGAGAATATGTAAGTTTTGCTTTAAATGCTCAGGACTTTCAGTTTCTTATTAATGGTAGTCCTCAAACAATGAAAATTGAGGTTTCAGGACCACAATTTGGTAGTTTTGTGCCTCCAACCGGAACTACACAAGCGACGTTTAGTTCCACGAATGGTTGTTTGAGTGCCTTAAATACTCCTCCGGGTCCTTGTGCTACTCTTACTCCTGCCCCGGGTCCAGGATATCCTTTAACGGGTATTTTTGGTGTACAAACTCAATTCGGATGGCAGACAAACTGTTCTCACTTGGCTACAACATCTGCCTGTGGTGTTACAACTAATGTCTATAATTTTGTTATGAAAGTTATGGATGACTATTGTCCTGCTCCCGGTATAAATGTAGCCACTATGACAGTTGTTGTTTTACCAAAACCAACTATTCCAAGTCCTCCAATTCAGTGCCTTGAAGTACTACCTTCCGGTGATGTGAAACTTACTTGGAGTGTTGTTACTGATACTATGAATACTTTTGACAGCTATCATATTTTCCATAGTAATAATCCTAATGGACCATTTACAGTTATTGACAGTATTTTCGATATTGGTATTAATACATATACTCATGTAGGAGCAAATGCTAATAATGCACCAAGTTATTATAAATTACAAGTACGTGCCGGTTGTCCCGGTCATCAACTTTTCTCTCCTGCCGATACATTCTCAACAATATCCCTTACGGCTGTTAATAATATGGCCGGATCTGCAAATTTATCTTGGAATTCAATCATAAGTCCTGCTAATAATACGTCAACAGGGGTATACAATATTGAAAGGGATTACCCTAGTACTAATTTTAATCAAATAGATACAATATCTTTTTTAAATTATTTAGATCCAATTACAGCCTGTGGAGATGATATTACCTATAGAATTTCTATTGCAGATACTAATGTAATTGATAGTACCGGTGCTACACAGACTTGCTTTTCACGTTCAAATTCATCCACTGATTACTTCTCAGATATTTTAGACCCTTTTAAACCTGTTATTGATAGCGTTAGTGTTGACCCTTTAACTGGTTTTGCACAAATAGCCTGGGACCAAAATGCTGCCGGTGATACTAAAGGTTATGTGATTTATTTATTAGTAAATGGTTTGACTACTCCAATTGATACTGTTTGGGGAGACTCTGTTACAACATATATTGATCAAATCAATAATCCTTGTTCTCCTAATGGAAGTTATAATACATATAGTATTGCAGCTTTTGATAGTTGCGGAAATATCAGTCCTTTTAGTGATATGCAAAACACAATAAATTTAAGTGCTGTAAAAGATATTTGTGATGATAAAATTACATTAACATGGAATTCATATAATAATATGTTAGGAGGTTTAAATCATTATGATATATATTGTTCAGAAAATGGAGGCTTACCAATGTTATTGACTACCACAATGCCAGGAGATACAAGCTATGAGCATGTAGGCTTAAATAATGGTTCTACTTATTGCTATGCAATACGAGCTATTGGTGACTCTGTGGCTACTAGTACGTCATGTGTAGTTTGTGAAATTGCGAATAAACCTAATCAGCCTCAATTTGCATACATAAGGTCAGCAAGTGTAATTACCGGAAATCAGCTTGGTGTTAATTTGAAATTTTATACTGATACAACTGCCAAAGTAAGTACATATAGACTAGAACGTAGTGATGATGGTATAAATTGGAATGCAATAGCTACTTTCCCTCCTGATTATACAAATCCATACCGTAGTTATATAGATCCATTAGCATTAGTTATGGAGGATAGTTATAGCTATAGATTTATTGTAGTAGATAGTTGTGGTGATGATGCTATTACTTCAAATGTTGCTCGTACAATGCTGTTAAAAGTAAAAGCTAACGATAGTTTATTTAATGAGATAAAATGGAGCCCTTATCATGGTTATCAGGGTCTTCCTTTAACTTATGAATTATATAGATCTGTTGATGGAATATGGGACCCATCTCCTATAATTACTCTACCTCAATCACAAATTACCTATAAGGATGATGTTACTTCTTATAAAGACCAAGGTGGAATGTTTGCCTATGTTGTTGCAGCATTGGAAGGTTCAGGTAATCCTTATCAATTTGCAGATACCAGTTATTCTAATTCGGCTACTGCACTGCAAAAGCCAAGGCTATATGTGCCTTCAGCCTTCGACCCAAATAGTAGTGAGGCGGTTAATAGATCTTTCTATCCTCATGGCGTTTTTGTTAACTCAAAAGATTACTTATTTATAGTTTTCAATAGATGGGGAGACAAAGTATTTGAGACGAATCAAATTAATAAAGGTTGGGATGGTAAATATAAAGGTATAGATTCTCCTGGAGGAGTATATACATACTATGTTAGATTTACTTCTTCCTCAGGTTATTTATTCGAAAATAGAGGTACAGTTACCTTAATTAGATAATAATGATAATATATAGATAGTAACGATAACATATCGTTATTTTGTAATACCTTAATAAAGTCATCAATTGAAGTTGGTGACTTTATTTATTTTATATAAGCATTGATTTATTTTATACTTTTGCTTTCCATAAATTTAGTACATTTTAATAATAACTTTAGATAAACCCCAAAAACTAAACATCTCTAAACAATGAATGACAGTAAGATTTATGGAGAAGGACTTACATATGATGATGTCCTATTAGTTCCAGCATATTCAGAAGTGCTTCCCCGAGAGGTTAGCTTAAAAACAAAGTTTACTAGAAAAATTGAACTCAATATACCTATTGTTTCAGCTGCAATGGATACTGTTACCGATGCTAAAATGGCTATAGCAATGGCTCAAGAGGGGGGGATAGGTGTCATTCATAAAAATATGACCATTGAACAACAAGCTAAAGAGGTTTATAAGGTTAAGAGAGCAGAAAATGGAATGATAATAAACCCAATCACCATTGAAGAGGATGCTATTGTTGCTGATGCATTATTTTTAATGAAAGAAAATCATATTGGTGGTATTCCTGTTGTTAGAGAAAATAATAAATTGGTAGGGATAGTCTCTAATAGAGATTTGAGATTTGAGAAGAATCTTAGTAGGCCTATCAAAGATGTAATGACAAAGGAAAATTTGATAACGACAACAGAACTCACTGATTTCGAAAAAGCTGCTGATATTTTGCAAGAATATAAGATTGAAAAATTGCCTGTTGTTGATGAAAATGGAAGTTTAGTTGGTTTAATAACTTATAAAGATATTATAAAAATTAAAGCAAGACCAAATGCGTCAAAGGATGAGCGAGGTAGATTAAGAGTTGCGGCAGCTGTTGGAGTTACATCAGATTCTGTTGAAAGGGTTAAAGCTTTGTACGATATGGGTGTTGATGCAATAGTGATTGATACCGCTCATGGACATTCAAAGGGAGTTATAGAGATGTTGAAAATATTAAAAGCACAATTCCCTGATTTAGAAATGGTTGTTGGAAATGTTGCAACAGCTCAAGCTGCTAAAGATCTTGTAAATGCTGGTGCTGATGCCGTTAAAGTTGGGATTGGTCCTGGTTCTATTTGT
>JAMOQI010000038.1 GCA_027064095.1 Bacteroidales bacterium
AAATCCTACTGTTTATAATCATAATGATTGGGGAGGTGATATAATGGAGAACCAGGATGCTATGGCAATTGCTCGTGCTAATGGTTGGAATGTTTTTAAAATGAAATAGATTATAAATATATATATCATTTTGAATAATCGTTGCAGATTATTATACAAAAAAGCTCTACATCAATTTGTATGCAGAGCTTTTTTTAAATTTGGGCTAATTGAATAACTTTATTTCATAATCTCCAGCTTTAAAAATAGTAATTTCAAAAACTGCATTAAATTTAGCAGTATGTAGTTTATTATAACTATTGTATCTAACCATAATAGTTACCGGGAAAATAATATTGTCGAAACCTGTCAGTTTACCTGAGCTAGTTAAGGTGCCACTACTGGATATTAGTTTTAAATCTTCTATGGAGGAATTTCTGGTGCCATTCTGCCAAAAGTCAAATAAAACCCTATTCTGAAAAGCATTTATATTGTTAATCTGGTATTTGTCAATATTATATTGTTGCTTTATTTCAGGTGCTTTTTTTTGTTTCCCTTGATAGATGTCATTTTCCCACATTCCCTCTATAACGGTGTCTTTGTTGTTATATTTAAAATGATAAATGCCGTAGCCATTTTTAAGACCTTTACTCCATTCACCTTCAAATACTTCTCCGGTTGACCAAATGTATTTGCCATGGCCATTTGGTAATCCTTTTTTCCATTCTCCGGAGTAAGTATCTTTACCCTTTGCTATGCCTGTACCATTTGCAAGTCCTTTTTTGCAACCTCCATCGTAATTGCCTTGCAAATCTTTTGGTAGTACCTTGCACCCAGATTGTGCAATAATGTGTTGGTTAATAAAAAATGAAATTAGCAGAAAAGTTATACTTGCTAGTTTGGTCATGGCTTATTGAATAAGTTGTGTTTGCAAATATAATGAAATATAAAAGTAATATCAATGATTATAACAAAGTTCTAATATATAATGGTTAAAGAATATTTAAAATTTCGATAAGCTTAGTAACAGTATGAGTAGGTTTAAAATCTGATTTAGATTTAGTAAAATTGGTCCATATTTGGTCCATTCCAATGCTGGCTGCACCTTTTATGTCTGCATTTATATCATCACCAATCATAATGCTTTCTTCAACTGTTGCATTAGTTTTATTTAGCGAATATTTAAATATTTCCGGACTAGGTTTTTTCCAAGGAGTGGTTTCGCTTATAATAATTTTCTCAAAGTATTTTTCCAAATCAGATTCTTTAATCTTTGTTGTTTGTACTTCAGCAAAACCATTAGTGATAAGGTGTAATTTGTATTTGACTTGAAGTGCTGTTAGCAGTTCATGTGTGCCAGGAAATAAAACCTTTTTATAGGGACTTAGTGTTACATAATCAAGGCCCATTGCTTTTGCAGTATCTTTTTCATTAATATCAAAAGCTTTTAATGAGGCGTAAAATCTTTCTAGATTTAAAAAATCCTTAGTTATTTTACCTATTCTATAAAGGTCCCAGAGGTCATGATTTATTTTGTGATAGGTATTATAAAAAACTTCAAAACTAGGAATACCCTTATTTTGTAAATGATGATTTAGATATATTTCCTGTAAAACATTATGGGAATTTTGTTCAAAGTCCCAAAGTGTTCTGTCCAGATCAAAAAAGATATGTTTATACTGTTTCATGTGTTTAATAATTAATAATTTGGTGATATGGCACCGATAGCTATTGATACTCAAAACGAAATTTTAATTACAACCTTTTCGGCCTATTAGCAGATAGACCTATGGGCCAATATAAAAAATTCGTCATAACTTATGCCAACTTTTCACTGACATTCTTTTTATATGCTGTATATCAGAATGTTAAAGTTGTTATTGCTATTATTTAGCTCGAAGCGAAAGTAATTAAATTCAGAATAAGATTTCTTGCGGTACTATCTAAATCATTTATATCTACTAACAATATTTTTACATTACTTTTGTTATTCGTTTATATCAATCTGTATTATATGAGAATTGCATTAATAGTTTTATCGTTTTGTTTAGGTTCGTTAGTTACTTTTGGACAGAATACTATGTTACTTGCATCTTTGAAAGATTCAATACAATTAAACTCCCAATTAATGGTTAGTTCCATTGATGATTCTGAGAAATTGATTTATTCAGATAGAATTTCTAAGAATGTTGAGAGATTTATAAAGCAAGAAAAATCAATTGATTACAATTTGGATTCTCTGAAGCTGGTAAAAGTTATCACTTCCAAAAACAAATACTTAAGAATATTTACATGGGTTGTGCCATTAAATGATGGAACTTATATGTTTAAGGGGATTTCTCAATCTTATTCACATTCTTCTAGGTCATACAGAATTTCGATATTAAATGATAAAGGTGATAAAATGTCAAGGGTATATAATAAGCAGTTAAATTATCAAAAATGGTATGGAGCTTATTATTATAAATTGATACAAACTAAGCGAGGTAAAAAATATTTTTATACTTTGTTAGGTTGGCGAGGGATAGATAAAACTGTTCAAAGCAAGCTGGTGGAGGTTGTTACCATTAGAAATAATGGTGATATTGTTTTTGGATATAATCTTTTTAATATTAAAGGCTATGAATATTTTGAATCTACACCTTCAGTTAAAAGGTTAATTTATAAGTATAGTTCGATTTCAAAAATGTATTTGAGCTATGATTATCAAACTATTGTTATAAAGACAAAGAAAAAACATAGCAAGACAAAGAAAAAATCCAAGAATATAGGTTTTGTTGCTCAGAAAAGAATAAATCAGCCAAAAGAGAAGGTGAAAAATATTAAAGATTATATGATAGTGATTGATAGACTTGAACCTACATCTAGTGATGTAAAAGGTTTTTATGAGTTCTATTATCCAGAATCAAATATTATAGATGCACTTAGATTTGAAAATAATATATGGAAGTATTATCCTGATATTGATGCCAGAAATAAGGCTAATCCTGCTGATAAAAAGGTAAAAAAGATTAAGTATGAATTAACTCCTCAGTAGAAGTATTACATTTTTATATGTGATTATTTAAGTTCATTTACATCATCCATATTTATAAAATCATTAAGCAAGGCATAGACTGTTAGTCCTGAGATTGTTTTGATTCCTAATTTTGAAGTTATATTCTTCCTATGTGTAATAACGGTATGTTGACTTATAAATAGTTTATCGGCAATTTCACTATTTGTTAAGCCTAGAGCTACTTGTCTTAAAATTTCTTTTTCTCTTTCACTTAATTCGAATATGGATGAAGAAATATTATGTAAATGAGTTTTGTTTTCTACAAAAGTATTTAACTTATTGATTAAGTATAATTCATTATCATAAATAGAAATTTTAAATTCAAAATTAAATAAAGAATTGATTTCAATATCTTCAACTTCTAGTATCGCCCATCTGATATTGGGAAGTGTCTTGTATGCTTTAGAAACATTAGAATCTGTAATAAAAGTATGGTTGTTAATTAATATAATATCAATAGTCTGTTTGTCCAATATATTTTCTAACTCAGACCATTGAGTACAAATAGGACTCAGATGAATTCCCTTTATTTTATTAAAAATAAATTGTAATCCACGGTTAATAATAAAAGAATCATTAAGTAAAGCAATTTGAATATTTTCCATAGTCTTAGTTATAAATTGCTTTTTCCATTATTCTAACTCTTGGGATTAAGACTTTATTTTCCATTTCTGAATGGTCATTAATATCTTCTTCGAGATGAGCAAGTTGTCCAAGGATTTTAAAATAAATAATATAATTATCCTTAGGGCTTATATATTTGATAATTAAATTTTTAATATCGTAAAGTTTTTCTTCAATATCTTCATGCTCTATGGCATAATCATCTATTCGAAAATTATATTTTGATTTAAATTCATTTATTTTGTTTTGTTCTTTTGAATCAAAAACATTTTCTAATTCTAAGATATATGGATAAACCTTTTCTTCTTCTCTTTTTATATGTTTTTTTAGTTGATCGGCATACTCATTAAAGAATGCTTGAATTAATAAAACAGCTTTTTGAGTTTTTATATCTTTAGTTTTTGTAACCTTTTCAATTAAGCCTTTTATCTCCGGTACTTTAACATTTATGTAGTAGTCATGAGCTTTAAAAAGATAATCAATAATTAGGCTTAAAGGAAACGAGTACATATTCTTTTTAGGGAAAAAATCGGGGTCGTTAAATGCATTTACGATTTCAAGAAAAAACTCTACAGGGATATTATATGAACTACAAACTTCTGCGACGGTTTGTTCACCAAAACCCAATTTTATTCCAAACCTATTTATTATTGCTAGTAGATGATGATTTTGTATTATCACATCTGCCATTTTTATATTTGAGCGAATCATCATAATCAAGATTATATGTTTGTGGCAAAGATAATAGTATTGATATTACTTTATTCTAAACATTATTATTTTTTTTAAAAATAAATAAGTCACTACTTAATGTTTTAATACTAACTTGAACACATAGAAAACTAGTATCTAATTGAGGTTGATAAATTTGGATATCTGAAAAATATCCAAATTTGAGTTTTTCTAAATCAGCCTGTAGAACTTGTTTTTTGGGGGTGCCTATTCATACAATTAGCTTTGCTTTTGGATGAATAATGCGGGTTAATAAATCCTCTTAATAGTTCGTTACAACTGTATGATTTTTAGCAACAAATATAGAATGGTGTTGACTTTATGCGAGGTAAATGTATGGCAAGCTTAGGTTAATGAATATTTATAATGCTAATCTCTAAAAATGAGTAAATCACCTAGAAAAAAACAGGTAAAAAATCTTTGTTTTAGTCTTGTTATTGTTGTATATTTGGAGATTGAAATAAATATAATTAATTATTATAATAATATAAATAGTTAAATATTTTAATTGATATAAATCACACTTCATTAAGTGTTTATGTAATATTAATACCTGTATTATGAAAAAACTATACAAACATTCAATTCGCATTTTTACATTTACTTTGTTATTCTTTACATTATTAACATCTTCTAATGCTCAGCAGATATTTACTTTAGGAACTGGAACTAACAGCAATTCAGATAATGGATATCCGGCTCCATATGGTAATTATTATACTGGAGCAAAACATCAGATGATAATACTTGCATCTGAGCTTCAGGCTTTAGGTGGGGGTGCAGGGACAATCAATTCTTTGGCTTTTGATGTAGCAATTGCACAAGGGACACCTCTCGATGATTTTACTATTAAAATGGGTGCTACAACTGCAACTTCTGTTTCTTCTGCATGGGAAACCGGTTTAACTACCGTTTATTCTGTTTCTGCATATACTGATGTAACAGGGTGGAATACTCATACTTTCACTACTCCATTTGTATGGGACGGTGTAAGTAATATTATAATAGAGACTTGTTTCGATAAATATCAGGGGACTTCTAATTATACCTCTAATGCACAGATGTATTATTCTACAGTTGGTTTTGATGCCAGCCATTGGATTAATTCTGATGGAGGCGGAATATGTACTTCGACTATAGCTGGTAATACCTCAACTAAGCGCCCTAATATGAAGATTGGTATTTTAATGCAACCTCAAACTAATGATTTGGCAATGGTAGAGTGGACAAGTCCACAGTCACCCATGATACCTTCAACTGCTATGCCTATTACTATTAAGATTCGTAATGCCGGTATTGCAATGGTTGATACCTTTGATGTGAAATACTCAATTGATGGTGGAACTACATTTGTTACTGAAACTATTAATGATAGTATCAGTGCTGGAGACACTTTAGATTATACATTTGCAACTACAGCTTATATGCCTGATGGTATTTATAACTGTGTTGCTATGGTTTATAGTACTGGGGATACTATGACTGCTAATAATATAGTTAATATGACTATATTAAGTGGGAATCCACTAAATGGAACATATACAATTGGTCATAGTGAATCTGATGATTTCAACTCTTTTTCTGAAGCGATTTATAGTTTGGAAAACTTTGGAGTTTCCGGAGCTGTTGTTTTTACCGTTGCTGCAGATACATTTAATGAGTCGGTTTATATTGAAGGACCTATTCAAGGTGTTTCATCAGTAAATACAATTACTTTTAACGGTCAGGGTAAAGCAAATACTATAATTCAAGCAGTGCCAATAAGTACAAATTATGCGGCTGTTGATGTTGATGGAGCTAAGCATATTATATTCAATGAAATTGGAATTGTTAATGGTTCTAATAATAATGACCCATTTTGGGGGATGTTATTTAGAAATGCAGCTGATAGTAATACTGTAGCAAACTGCTTTATTGAAGTAGGTAATCAAAATCCACAATCTATTGGAATTGTTTCTTCTTCAAGTGCAAATTATCTAAGCTTTGGTAACAATGCTAATTATATTCATATTGACAGCTGTATTATTAATCATGGAGATAAAGGTTTAGTTTTTTATGGTTCTAATTCACCTCTAAGTCTTGGAAATACTATTACTAATAATACATTCTTTGATCAGTCAAGTAGGTTCATAGATTTTTATTATTGTGGCGCTACTATTGTTAGTGGAAATGTAATAAAAAAAGGAGTTAATACATCATATTCTGCTGATGGAATAAAGGTTTATCAATCAAGTGGAGATATTAGTATTGCTAATAATAAAATTATACTTAATGGAGGCAAAGGAATTAGTATGGAATATTTTAATTATTCAATTGCTGGTTCAACGGCTAACATATTTAATAATTTTATTGCTTTAGAGCCAACTTCTGGTACTACTTACGGAATATATTTGTACACTGCTAAAAATATAAATATTTTTTATAACTCAATCAGTATAAATGGCTCTATTACTTTGACAAATACTCATAATATATATGTTGGTGGGTCGTCAAATTATACTAATAATTTGTCATTTTTTAATAATATTTACTTTAATAATGTTGGAGGAGATGCATATAGTATTAATGTCCCTATTGCTAATATTTATAGTGATTACAATGATATTTATACACCTAGTGGGTCATATATTTATCAATCTAATATTGGTCAAGTAAGTACTTTAGCACAATGGATTAATAGTTCAGAACTTGATTCGAATTCAATTAGGATGAATCCATGGTTTGTGTCAAATACTAATTTACATGTTGCTAATCCACAAATTAATAATCTGGGTACACCTTTGATTTCAGTTACAGACGATATTGATGGTAATAGTAGAAATCCCATTCATCCGGATATGGGGGCTGATGAATTTATTCCCTTACAACATAACTTAGGTTTGAAAATAATTCCATCTTCATCTAACAGTGATATGTGTAATTTAACTAATAATGAGGTGCTTAAAGTACAAATAATAAACCAAGGTGTCGTTCAGGAATCTTTTTTTCATGTAAGTTATCAACTTGATGGAGGGAGTATAGTTACCGAAACCTATAGTGATACTTTAGACGCTTTTGATACTTTGATTTATACATTTAGTCAGTCTCTTGATTTGAGTAATGTGGGCGAGCATAATATATTGGCATATACATCTTTGGCTGGGGATTCTATACGCGAAAATGATAGCAGTTTTGTCGTATTTGAGACTTACCAAAGTATTAGTTCATTTCCATTTATTGAAAATTTTGAGCAGCAAAATACTTATTTTCACACTTCAGCAGAGAATAGTGCCTATATTGGAATAGAAAATGGAATTAATGGTAATGATACAAAAGTATTATTTATGGGAGGCTCTGACTATAATGATTGGAATTTCGTATACTCATTAGAAGATGTTATTAATTATAATCAGTCTCATTATTCTTCTGCATATACATGCGATATAGATGTTTCTAACCTTAGTTCTTTAAGATTATCATTTGATTTACTTGTACATACTGGTAATCTTAATAAAGCTTGGTTCTTTGTTACTATAAATGATACAATAATAATTAAAGATATTAAAGGCGATAGTGTATGGAATTTAACTGATTATAATTTTGAAAATTTAGTCTTTAATTTGGATAATTATTTAGGAGGAAATATCAAAATCAAGTTGAATGGATATTTTAACAATAGAAATCAAAGATCTAGTCCTGAAGATTATGCTATGGTTGATAATATTAAACTATGGGAACCTTTACCATATGATATTGGAGTAGTTGATATTAAGTCTTCCAGTGATGATAATGATTGTGGATTAGTAGTAGATTCTATTTATTTAAAAGTAATGAATTATGGTAGTAATTCAGTTAGTAATTTCCCTGTGCATATGGTAGGTTACTATGGCTCTGATAATTTTAATTTCACAGAGGTCTATAGTGGAACTATTGCTCCTGATAGTACAGCTAAAGTTTTTATTGGAACACTTAATACTACTAATAATGCTCAAGTGAATGCTCAAGCTTATTCTTCATTATCTACCGATCAAGATAATTCTAATGATACTGCTTCTTTAGTAGGCTACAATGAAGTATACAAGCAAATACCATATATTGAGAATTTTGATATTAATAACAATTTAGAATGGAGATTATCAGGATTTTTCCAATATGAAAACAATGGTGAAGGGAGCCTATATTATGATTATTATTATACTGAACAAGGTCAAAATCAAGGTTATTCTCTTGGCAATTATGCCGAGCCATATAATAATTATGGTATAGTAGAAACGAATTCAATGATTACTTTTGATTATATGGCTGATATATATCAGAGTAATGAGTTTAGTGATACTCTTTATATTTATATTACTCAAAATTGTGGTCAATTTATAAAAGTATATACATTAAATAAAAATAGTATAGTTGCAGATAATAATTGGCATACTATAAATGTTCCAATTGGTAATTTTAATGGTGATATTGTTAATTTTGGAATTTTTGCTCCTTATAATACTTGTACTGATAATTATACTTTTGTCCTTGATAATTTCGGAATTTTTACTCCCGTTGATTTTAGTTTAGGTAATGATACACTCTTATGTGCAGGAGAATCTATATTGTTAAACACAGGTTTAAGTCTTGATTCAGGTTATCATTTCTTATGGCATGGTCCAACTATTAACACATATGATACACTTGAATCAATAACTGTAAATACTGCTGGGGAATATTGGGTAGATGTTACGGATAATACAGGCTTTACTGTAACTGATAGTATTTTTGTTGGCTATTACCCACAAATACAGGCAAGCTTTTCAGCAAGTAAGACAACACTATGTATAGGTGACTCTACTGATATTATACCACAATTAAGTGGAGTATTTCCAATGATTCTTAACTGGACCGATGGGCAAGGTATTTATACAGACACATTATATTCACCAGGATATAAAACCTTTAGCCCTCCGTCAACAACACAATATACTATATTGTCAGTCACAGATTCTGCATTATGTTCTATTAGTCGTTCCGATAGTATTGTAATAAGTGTAATTCCTAAACAGAGTATTACAATTAGTGGTCTTGATGCCCAATATTGTAAACAAGATACAGCTATTTTGCTATCAGCATATCCTTTAGGAGGCTCGTTTATAGGAGCTGGCATGAATGCAAATATTTTTAACCCAACAATGGCGGGTCCAGGAAATCATAATATTATTTATCAATATGTTGACACTAATAATTGTGTAAGTACCGATACAGCTATTACTTCTGTATTTGCAATACCAACTGTAAGTATTGTTTCTACTTTGGACTCTCAGTATTGTTCAAATGATTTACCTGTTAATTTATTTGCTTTCCCATTGGGAGGGACATTTACAGGAAGTGTAAATAGTAGTTTATTTGAACCATATAATGCTAATTTAGGATTAGATACTATTATTTATTCATTTACAGATGCACATAATTGTTTTAATGCAGATACTATTACAACCAAAGTAGTATCAGCACCTGTAGTAAATATAAGCACAACTTTAAATAATTCATATTGTATGAGTGATCCACCAATAAGTTTGTCAGCAACTCCTGCAGGAGGAATGTTTAGTGGAATGGGAATTACAGATTCTATATTTAAACCTAGTCAAGCAGGCATAGGAATGAAAACATTACTTTATTCATATACCGATGCAAATGGTTGTAGTAATTATGATACAGTTTATATAATAGTAAATCCAAATCCTATTGTACTTATAACATCCACATTAGCATCAAATTATTGTGAGAATGATGATAGCGTTGGTTTGACAGGCTTTCCAAATGGAGGTGTTTTTAGTGGAAATGGAATATTTGGGAATATGTTTTATCCGGATTCAGCTGGAGTTGGAAGTAGTGATATAGTTTATAGCTATACAGATGTAAATGGATGTAGTAATAACGATACCATTTCAACAACCGTAAATGCTTTGCCAGTTGTTAATTTACCGGTATTTAATCAGGTCTGTGCAAATCAATCTTCAGTTAACCTTATAGGTGGAGTTCCTTCAGGCGGAGTTTATATAGGGAATGCTGTAAATACATCTCAAGGAGTTTTTTATCCTAATAATGCATCATTAGGATTAAATGAGATATCTTATAAATATACAGATTCATTGGGATGTGAAAATGAAGCAACAAATATGATAAGGGTAGTTGGAGTGCCACAAGTAGCATTTACTATACCATCAAATATTTGTAAATCAGATACTGCTGTTGTTAGCTTTATTGGAAATGTAAGCATAAATGCTACATATAATTGGAATTTTGATAATGCAAATGTAATAAGTGGAGCAAATGAAGGACCATATCAATTATCATGGGATTCTATTGGCATTAGAGATATTAGTGTTAGTGTAACTGATAGTGGCTGTGTTTCAGTTGTTGAGCATGAATATACAAATATTAAAGACGCCATTGCTATTGCTACAATTATTGGTAACGATTCGGCGTGTTTTGGAGATAATATATTAATGTTTGCAAATGGAGGTAATGGATATACCTACCAATGGTATGATACATCTAATAATATAACCTCTGCAGTGGATACATTATCCTATTTGTCAGTAAATCAAACAGGACAGTATTATGTTAAGGTTACTGATGATATTGGTTGTTATGCAATATCTAATACAATAGATGTATTTATTAATCCACAAATTACAAGTGATTTTGCATTACCGGCAGTAGCTTGTAAGGGAGATATGGTTTCAGTAAATTATTCAGGAACAAGTTCTACATCAGCTCAGTATTTGTGGGACTTTGATAATGGTCAAATAGCCTCAGGATCTGCTGGTGGACCATATAATATCATCTGGAATATAGATAGCGTAAAAACAGTTACACTTGATGTTATAGAGAATGGATGTTATGCCGGTGTAACTACTCACAATATTGATATACTTACAACTCCAGCTCATATAACAGCACTCGGAAGTACTAGTTTTTGCCAGGGAGGAGACGTAACACTATCTGCTAATGCAGGGAACTATTCATATCAATGGTATAAGGATGGAATAGCTACCGCTAATTCCGCAGTTCTTACTACAGGACTTGCAGGTACGTATACTGTAGAGATTACAGACAATAGTAATAATTGCTCTAATATTTCAGATTCAGTAGTAGTAACTGTAAATTCTACAAATTTCAATATTTCTTTTGCAGCCACACCTATTAGTTTTAATATACCACCATTTAATACAACATTTACAAATACAACAACTAATGTAAATGATTATTATTGGATGTGGAGTTTTGGTGATGGTAATACATCTACATTTGTGAATC
>JAMOQI010000039.1 GCA_027064095.1 Bacteroidales bacterium
CGAATAATCAAAAAGCTTATTCCTTTTACAACATTATCTCTTTAACTCAAAATAATCTCTTCATCTACAAATAATCAAAACATCAACTCTTTATCTCCCCTTATAATCTCTTTTCTCTTTTTTAACGACCAAGCTCACCTGCCGCTATGGAGCGCCAGCGAAATAGCGGTCAGGTGAAGCGCCTTGTTATGCATTATTTCTATCTTGCAAGAACATTACACACAAATCTTTCTCCGGCATTACGGGCACTAATCCAGAGTGCAATAAGTACAAATAGGCTAATTATTGTATAAACAGCACCATTTTTAATGCCTGCATTCCAGAAAGTAAATACAGAGGAAGGAACAAGAACAATGATTAAAATAGCAAACATATCTCTAAACAAAAGCCACCGACCGTGAGAATTTAAAACAACTTCATCAGTTTGCTTCTGCTTATAAATTTTGTACCAAAGTCTATTTTGATCATTTGGTGAAATAGGAAGTTCACCATATTTCTCAATCAATTCGTTTTGCGAAATTCTTTCGTCTTTATCCAATAGTTCTGAAAATACTCGACTGCCAGGGAGAGGATGGACCCACCGCAAATAGATAATTCTGTGCTTCCAATCTGGTGGCAAAATATATGTCAAAATAAGTGCAAGAAAATAAAAAGATACTGATAAAACGGGATTATTAAATTTCACTCCCTCTTTTCCAATTTCAATTGTTTTGGTAAAACTCCAATCTAATTTATTCATCATGGCAAAGAAAATGTATATTATAACTAAAAAAGCAACAAGATATGGTCCATTTTTCGTTTTTAATGTCATGCTACTTTCCTTTCTCTACTTGTAAAAAAGAATTATCACCATCATGACCGAAAGTAACAGTTATTACACCGTCATTTCTTGTAGTTAAACAAAAACGCTTTTCAGATGTACCATCTCTTTTGTAAACCATCCAGCCTCTTGATATGTCACTATAGCGAGATGTAGCTGAAGTGTCGCAGTACGCACCATCAGAAACTACAGTAAGCCTTGGATTAAAATGTTTCATTATTTCACTTTCAAATCCACTTTTTCTGCCATGATGAGGAGCAAGAAGAACATCAATGTCTTTTGTAACATCTAAAAAACCGGGCATTTCTTTAAGTTCATGCCATGATGGTGGTTCGTTATCTCCCGGTACAAGTATTTTTATTCCAGCATAAGAGAACACTGAAACTACACTATGATTGTTAAGATTGGTTTGTGAAAGCTTAGAGGGAACAAATGTTTTGATTGTTAACCCTCCCCAATTATGGGGATTTTTGGGAGAATCAGGACTTTCTTCGGGAACAGGAGTATTATATCTCTCGCTAATCTCAAAATATTTTTCCAACTTAGGTTTATCAGCATCAGATGCTTTACTAAGAATTGGCTCTTTATCAAGATGTTTTGGTCTTAATAGAACCTTTGGCTTTAAACTATCGAAATTAAATATATCATCTATGTGATCAACGTGGGGATGAGTAATAATGACATAATCAAGTTGGTTTACTCTATAATTATGTTTAAGATGATTCAATGGGCTGAATTCATGACCTGAATCATAACTGCCAGTACCCAGGTCAATAACAATATGTCTCCCATTTGGCGTTAAAAGATATGAAGCATGGCCATGTTCCACATCCCAAAACACTATTTTTGCTTTAGGCATATTTTCCCCCTCTGTTCATGCATAACGCTAAAGCTCACCTGCCGCTATGGAGCGCCAGCGGAATAGCGGTCAGGTGGAGCGCCTTGTTATGCCATTAAAAATCTAGTAATTCTGGTTTATTTTTGATTAATTCTTTTCTTACACTTTCTAACCATATCTTTGTTTGCACACCATTTATTAAGTCATATCTTAATAATAGTGACATATATTTTTTTGATAATAATAAGAATTCTTTTTCTTGAGAAGTGGAAGAAGGGGTGATCAAAGGAGCCATGTCAAAAATTTTCAAGTATAGAGATGCAAGTTTATCGAAATAATTACTGCAATATTGATCTTTTTTTCTCTTTACAATTTCTCTGGCATCTTCATCAAATAAATGATTAATATGATGTTGCGGATTGTTTATATAATACTCGATGACTTTTGCAGCATGAAGGTAGAAATTAACCAATATATCTTTAGTTATCTTGCTGTCAGGATTTACAGGAAAGTCCTGAACAGTATAGTATACTTTTGGTT
>JAMOQI010000040.1 GCA_027064095.1 Bacteroidales bacterium
TCTCTTAATTGCTCAGTCTTTAAACCTAACGATTGAGCTCTGATCCCACAAGCTATATCATTAGTAATAAAAGTCAATTCATTATGAGCAGATAATTTAGCAACTTCAGAATAAGCAATAGTTGCATCTATGATTTTTCTATCATTAATTACATTGCGCTCCATACCTATGTAGCTTGGATATTCTCTAAGAGATACTATATTGATTAATTTATCTTGAACTTTATATTCAACAACGGTAACTTGATTTGCATATTCAATTGATGAAAGATATTCACCAGCTGTCATTATTCTACCAAATTCTCTTGCTTGATATCCTATTTCACCTTGAACGCTTTTTTTACTGTCAAGCTCATCCAGCACTGTTTCAGGAATAACTATTATTGAGTTATTGTCTCCTATAGTATGTAAGTTATGTGCATCCAACAATAAGATATTTGTATCTAAACTGTAAACCATTATAATACCCTCATTTTTATTTCTTGACTTTTATCTTGGATCCCAACAGCTAAAAACAAACCATCTATCAATATTGTATTAGTATCTGGAATTGTAAGTTTTCCTACTGACTCTGCTTCTCTCATAAGTTGTTTTGCTGTCATTGTGTTGGTGACTATCGTTGATGGAAATCTACTTGTTATTATCCTGAAGTTTTCCGTTTCTTGCACTAACTTTGTCATTAATGGAGCTACACTTTTACCCATATGAATCCTTTTTGTTTAATTATGGACCAATAATATAGTTATTAGGCTTCATATATTCTTAATGCGGGGTAGTTTTTGGAAAGATTGGGGTATATTATTTGAGGTTAATATATTTATCAAAAGTTAGAACAATAATTACTTGTACATAAGTATAGAAAAACAATAACAGCAGGATTAAACTCCTGCTTCATCAAGTATTTTCTTTTCCATATACTCTTTTATTTTATTGTCAAATTTAAAATTTGCTAGTTCAGCGATTGAGCTTTTAACAATCATTGCAGAAATACTGTCATCATCTTTAAACCCAGATTTTTTTAATTCATTTAATCTTGAGTAATACCATTCTTTTCCAGATTGTGTTTTAATAAAACTATTTTCATCCCATCCATGAAATTCATTAGGAGTAGATGCATTTTCTTTACTTCTTTTAATAGATGCATATATAGCAGATACTTTATTACTATCAACTTCATTTCCATGTTTATCAGTTATTTTTACAGATCCACCATTAAATAAAGGTTCTATAAATTCAGGACGTTCCTTATAAATATATCTTGCATTATCTAATGCCCTTTTGCTTACACCCCAATCTTTAGCGATTTCTTCAACTTTTTTATTTTTTTCTTTAAAACTTTCTTTGCAAGCAACAACTAATTTTTGGGTATAAGTGAGATTTCTTCTCGTGTTTACAGATTTAACAAACATTTTTACTTCATTTTCTGTAAGCTCATCATCTAATTCTTTATACATAATAGATGGCAGTCCCATTGTACGAATAGCATTCTGTCTACATCTTCCATCAACAATTTTACCTTTATATAATACAACTGGTTCTCTTTGTCCATTTTCAGATATATCTCTGTTTAATGCTTCTTGCTCATTAGGCAATGCCATTGGTACAACTCCAGCTAATTTATCGTTTATTTCAAAAAAATCATCTTTTGATTTAATTTGTCTTGCTTTTATACTGTTTATCATTTTGATATCCTTTGTTTATTTGCAATATTATACACAATTTATGCACAGTTTGTCAAGGATTATGTGCATTTTATGTGTATTTTGTACTTCTCATGCGCATTTATGCACACGAGTTTTAATTATTTTTTATATTTTTTTTCTCTATATTATGGTAGTACTATATGTTATGCACATATACTTTTTTTTTACTATAGTAAAAATAATATTAATTAATATTTTAAAACAATTCAAAACAATGCTAAAAATAAAATGCACAAAAAATACAATTATTATATCTCACTTGTGCACAAATTATGCATTTGATGTGCTCAATGTGCACAAATGCACATGTGCATTTATTTCATTTTATTATTCTTTATATTCTCAACATCCTCACCACCCCATAGAGAACAGCGGGAAGCGAAGCTGGGAGCTGTTCTCTCTAAATTTATCTCAATAAAAATAAACCAGATTCCTCAACATTAACCAGAACCACATATACATCA
>JAMOQI010000041.1 GCA_027064095.1 Bacteroidales bacterium
CTTGGGAATATATTCCCTTATACTATCAAGTATTCCTCTTAAAATAACATCATCTCCAAGATTACCCATTCCAAAAAATCCTGAAATGAAAATCTCACTCATAAAATAAATCTTTCCGTGTACTTTTGGCTATATTTATTATTATTTTTTTTACCTCTGATGGATCGATTAGCTTCATACAATTATCTACTGGACAGTTGTTATCAAAATGATGCTTATAACAGGATACGCAAGGTAAAGGTGGTTCTAATATCACACCTAAATTATATAAATAAAACTCATTTTTGTTAAAGGCATTGTTAAATAAAATAATTTTTTTCTTAAGACCTATGGCAATATGTAAACATAATGTTACAGACGTTACCACAATATCACATAAATTTACAAGCCCAATAAAATTTCTTAACGAAAAGACTCCTGCATAATAAGCCCCTGTTTTTTCAGAAAGATATCTGTTCTTTTTATCTTCAGAAGGACCACCTAATAACAATACTTTAAAGCCAGCTTTTTGAAGAGACTCCACAAGTGCCGTCCAATGTTCTAATGGCCATTCTCTAATCTTCCACCTCGGACCAACTCCAGTATTTAAACCTACAATTATATCCTGTGAATTTTTTTTAAGACCAATATTTGGTACAGAAAATGGTGGTAAAATATATTCTTCACCATTAAATTTGAAACCACAAATTTCAAAGATTTCCTCAATATAATGTTTTTTATTCATTTTCATGATATCATCGAAAATCCCTGTTTTCCATTTATGAAATGCCAATTCATTAAAAGGCATAACTTTTCCTTTCTCATTGAGATAAAATCCGAATTTTTGATTGGCTTTTATTTGGGTGGCTATAGCAGCTACTGATTGATCTTTATCAAGACTATACACTATATCAAATTTTTGGCATTTTAAAATTTCAATATTTTCCCACGAAAATCTTATTACCCTGTCCACAAACTGCTCAGGTACAAGTTCTGGATACTTAGTAAGCCATGTTATATATGATTCAGGGTATAAGACTCTCAATTTTCTTAATAATGGAGTATTTCTTATTACTTCTCCAGCCTCTCCAATTTTTAGTATTAAAATATTTTTTGACATTGGTTCATAAAAGGAACAATTATTACACTTTAGTCCGTATAGCTTATGAAACTTGCATGGTTTTTCACCTGAGAAATATTTGCAATCTATCTTAATCTCACTCATAAGCAGTTATCCTTTGATACAAGGGAAGGGCTTTTTTCACAAAGATGTTTTTCCAATCAAAATGTTCTTGAGCATATTTTATATTAATTCTGCCAAATTTTTCTCTTAAATTATCATCTTTTGATAATTTTACTATAGCCTTAGCAAAATCATCTGGTCTATCAGCAATTATTAGACCACAATTGTGAAGATTTAATCCTTCAGCACCTTTCTTAGTTGACACTATTGGTTTGCCCATGGCCATGGCTTCCATAATTTTAAGTCTAATACCAGAACCATATCGGAGAGGCACAATATAAATATGAGATTTAGCAATATATGGCCTTACATCTTCAACAAATCCTGTAAAAATAATATTCTGATCTTCAGAAGCTAATTTTTTAAGTTCCCTTACGGGATCTCGGCCCACTAAGTAAAGTTTATATTTAAACAGACTCTGCTTTAAAAGAGGCCATATTTCCTTAATAAAGAAAATAGCTCCCTCGGCTGTTTGAGGTGTATTTAATGATCCTACATAAATTAAATAAATATAGTCATCCTGCCTCTTTACATCTAATGAATAATTAGTATATAGTGTAGTATCTATACCACTGATTACAGTATAAATATTCCCTTTTCGGACAAATTTTTTTAGTATGTTCGTCTCTCGCTCTGAAACAGTTAGGACTAGATCTGCATCTTTAAGTGCTTCTTGTTCTTGCTGAAGTATTTTCAAACTTCCGATAATATATTTTAAACCTGTAATATATTTTTTTTGTTTAAGAAGAGACTTCCCCATTTCTTTCCAATATTCATATTCATAATTGTGTTCAATAATTATTAATTTCCCTTTACGCTTTTTTAAAATTGGATGATACCACCAAGAATGCTCAAGTTGAATAAAAGAGAAATCACTTTTTATTAATTTAACTACCTGTGGATTGCTA
>JAMOQI010000042.1 GCA_027064095.1 Bacteroidales bacterium
TTCCATGCTGCATCGTCAACTTCAACGGCTACCTTTGTTTGATAGCAACTATCAGGTAAAATTTTATTTATAATATAATCTTTATATAGTGTGGTTTTATGCCCATAAAATCCTGTTATACGTTTACTGTTTTCATCAATATTGAAATCTGCAATAAAATTTTGTCTTTTAACCATCCAATACTTTTTGTCAATAAGCTGAAATTCTTCTTTTATAGACATTGCATTTACAAAATTCAAGTTTACCTCTTGGATTTTCATATCTAATTGTTTAACGGCAAAAGAACTGTCTGCAATCCAGATATTTCCAGTAAAAGTAGCTTCTTGTTTTCTCTTTGGTTTAAACATTAGTTTGTAACACCAATGTCCATCAATATTGGCACTGTCGGTGAGGTAGTATCTATAATATTTTAATCCAAAATCAGCAATTGGACTTACGAAATTCTTATTAAAAATTTGCATATAGTTATCATAGATATTAATAGTTTGGTACATATTTCCTAAAAACTGAGATACTGTAGAGTTATTGACTCCGGATACTCGTGAGGCTATAATAACTTCCTTTTTTACTTCTGGATTTCTACGGTATTTATATTCAGAAATTCCTTCAGATATTAGCAGTGGGAGGTAGGATTTCCCGTTTATTGTAGATGTATCAACATTTTCAAATATTATCTGAAAAGGTCGCATAGATCTCTTGTTCTTAAATTTATCAGTGATGTTATTTGCGTCAATTTGAATTTTATTATAAATTTTATATTGATATGCATCTAAATTATATGCGCTATTATTTGGCTTATTGGTTTTAACTTTTCGCAATAAAATATGAGCAGGATTTTCACTGGGAAGAATAATTACGGCTTTTAATTCAATATTTGACGATACTAGTTTAATATCTATATTTTGAAATGCACCGTATTTAATAGGAATTTTTTGATTTTTATATCCAACATAGCTAACAAGAATGCTGTCAGATTTTTCTTGAGTTTCAATTATATACTTTCCTGTAAAGTCTGTTGTTGCTCCCACCTTAGTGCCTATCAGCAGAATATTTACAAATGGTAATTTTTCTCCACTAATGGAATCGGTAACTATTCCTGTAATCTTAGTCGTTTGTGCGTGAGAATTAAAACTAATCCATATAAAGAATAGTAAAAAATAGATAATATTTCTTTTTGTATTTCTCACTATTTTACAATAAATTGGTTGTTTGCTTTTATATTATTCTGTATTTCAGTATAAGGTATTTTGATGTTTATTACTCCAATATCGAAGGGAGATATTTCGTAAGTGTTGTATGTGAAAACTATATTGCTGTCTGTTAATAATAAATTACTGCTAACATACAGACTAGAGTCACTTACAAAGAAATTGAATTCGGAAATATCAGAGTTTTTTGGAATATTATATTTGCTTTTAATCTTTTGCAAAATTATATTCTTGACATTTTTTTTATTTTTTTTATTAAAAATATCATTTATTGTGATGAGATGATTTTCTCTTAAATTATAATTAAGATTTTCAATGTCAATATTACCATGTGCTCCGCCAGTATATCTGTATGTTTCTTTGCGAATGCTGACAATATTAGGATTATTAAGGTAAACCTGAGTTTTTGTTTTTATGATATACTGTGAATTGGTCTTCCCAGATATGTAATTATCTTCCAATGCACTTTCGTAATAGTAAATTAGAGTATTCCTTTTATATGCCTCCACATCAAAATCTGATACAGTTGTGTCTTTTCCATAGAATAAAACACCATTGATATCGTTTGAGATTTTTTTTGGATATTTAAACTTTGGAATGTGATATTCTAAATCAACAATTAAATTAAGGCTATCATTACTCTTAAAATCCACCCATTCATAAACTGCAGTATCTAATGAGTAATTGACTTTTGGTTCTTCTGCTTCGGTATTGTTGCAGCTGGTAAGAATAGTAAAAATAAAAATCGTTATAGTGACTATAATTGTTTTTCTGTTAGCCATTTTTCTATTTCTGAATAAACTTTATTTCTAACTTTCTTTTTTGATAAAACGAGGTCGTGAACACCATCTTTAATTTCAACTTTTGTAACGTCTTTACCTATTACATCGGCATACTTTTTAATATGTTCCACATCCAACACATTATCAGATATTCTTATTATTTCATCCCAATCTTTTTTCTTATAGGATTTGTCAGAATGTAATACCAAAACAGGACATTCAATGTTTAGTCCAGCCTGTAATTCTTTTTGTGCTTTATAAATAGCTCTAGTCCAGCCAAAATATGCTGGAAAATTGTTTATTGGTTTCCATTCTTCTTTAAAATTCCATTCTCCCAAATAGTCTTTATGGAGACTTTTAGGGTAGTTTTCTCCTAAACTATTCATTTTTGCGAATGGTAAAAATTTTCCTAGTAATGCTATCACTGGAACTAATGCCTTCACTGCACTAGGAACGTTGAAATCAAAAAATGGGCTATTAAGTATTAAGCCCTGAATGTTTTTTTTGTGATGAGCATATAGCGATAACGTTAATCCACCAGTGCTATGTCCATTTAATATAATTTGTTTGGCGCCTTCAGCTTTAATAATATCTATACTTTTATCTATTTCTTCAAAATAATCATGGATGTCTGAAATAAAGTTGGGGTGCTGATATTCTTCCAAACTTCTTCCATATTTACGTAAATCTACAGCGTAAAAGTCAAACCCCCAAGAATTAAATTTATCGGCCATTTCTGTTTGGAAGAAATAATCAATGAAACCATGCAAATATAATACAGCTTTCTTCTTTGAGTCTTTGGCTTTTCTGAAAACTAATGTTGCATGTTGCTCTCCGTCAAAATCATTTTCTAAAGGAATATTTATTTTTTGAAAGCCGTTTCCTAAATAATCTTTTTCTGCTTTAGTTTCCATAGAATTTATATTTGGTGATTAATCTCTAGTATTTTGTATTGCTTTAAAGCTATAGTTTTTAGTTCCTCAAGGAAATCAATTTTAGTTTCTATTTTAAAACTAGTTTCTATTGGAACGCATGTGTTGTTTAATGTATTATGCAAACTTACAAATTTTTTATATGCTTCAATATTGCAATTTATGTTTTTGTATGCAGATAGTGCATTATCTAGTCTTCTTTTGTCAGCTAAAAGAATTTTGTTCTTAGGTTCTTTGTTTAATTGTCTCTCATTTAGCCATTTAGCGTGTTTGATGTTAGCATGTTTTATTTTAATGTCTTTAATTATCTCATTTTCTTTAATTGTTAAAATAGGCTTGATATCATAATAATACATGCCTTTTAGCGCAAGTCTATATTTATTGTATCTATCCTTTTTTAGTGTTAAATCACCATCAATAAATGAATATAGCAGCTGTGAGTTCATAAAAATATATTTCTCTAAATAATCATCTATTTTACAATTATCACTATATATTATGCTTCTCTTTTTCTTTTTGATAAGACTTTCATTACCTCCTAAATCTAAATAAGCTTTATATTCATAATTGACTTGTGTCTGATTTCCGATACGATGATATTCCAAAATACTATCTCTGTAAGAAACAATATCTATCAGATTGTGCTTGTTACTGTGAGATAATGATTTTATATATCCATAATTGTCCATTATTGCCACAATCTCTTCAATTTCTTTATTTATAATAACTAAAGAATCAGTAAGAATTCCTTTGTTCCAATTTAGCTTAATTACAATATTTTCAATAATGGTATCGCCAACATTCCTCCAATGATTTTGTTTTTTTTCCTTCTTGTGTTTACTTTTTATTGTCTTAAAATACCATTTCCCATTTGGCTTTCCATCAATATAATTAGCCTTTAATGTAGTTGAGATATTATAATAATATCCGTCTCTGCTTTTTTCGTAATCTTTTGATTCTATATTAAATAACCATTTACCATTACGCAGATTGCTTTTATAATTTCCTGTTATTGAGCTACTATATCTCCATGTTTCATTTTTTTCTCTGGCTGAATATCTAAATGAGCCATTCTTTACCTTCTTATTATTGTCATAATAATAACTATAGCTAGCCTTGCCTTTTATTTTCATTCCGTTATAAAAATCTCCGGAATAACGTTGAGTCTTTTGTGAATATAGACTACTAAAAGTATAAATAAGTGTAACTAAAATTAGAAAATACCTCATGTTATTTTATTTTCAAAACAATTATAACTCTTTTACTTATCTATTTAATAATAAATATAGTATATAAAAAATAGTGTTTTTAGGTGATAAAAATGTAATATTATTTGGTAGAATAACCAAATTTACGCAACTGGTTTTCATTTTCTCTCCAGTCTTTGCTGACTTTAACTGTAATATCTAAGAAAACATGTTTGCCAGTGAACTCCTCAATGTTTTTCCTGGATTCAGTTCCAAGACGTTTTATTGCTTGACCTCCTTTGCCAATAATAATCATCTTTTGTGTTTCTCTAATCACATAAATAATAACCTTCATATCTATCCGATGAGGTAGTTCTTTATATTCTTCTACTACGACTTCTGTTGAATAAGGAATCTCTTTTTTATAATGGATCAGAATTTGTTCTCTGATTAACTCACTAACAAAAAATCTCATTGTTTTATCTGTAAGTTCATCTTTAGGGAAGTACTCTGGGCTTTCGGGTAAATTACGCAATATTACTTGAAGTACTCCCTCAATATTAAAGTTGTGCAGTGCGGATACTGGAATAACCTCAGATTCTGGTAATAATTCTTTCCATTTTAGAACTTTCTTTTCTAAGTCTTCCTGATTTGACAAATCTATTTTATTAAGGACAATTATTAATTTAGCATTAGATTTCTTCATTCTATCAAGAATCTTCTCATGCAACACATCTGATGTTGATTCAGTTACATATAGAAAAATATCTGCATCGTCAAGTGCAGATTCAACAAATGACATCATAGCTTCATGAAGCTTATAACTTGGGTCATTAATAATACCTGGAGTATCAGAAAAAACTATTTGGAAATCTTCTCCGTTCAAAAAACCCATTATTCGGTGCCTTGTAGTTTGCACCTTAGAATTAATGATGCTAAGGTTTTCACCAATTATTGCATTCATTAATGTTGATTTACCCACATTGGGAGCTCCCAAGATATTTACAAATCCGGCTTTGTGTTTGTTAGTACTCATAATATACATATTGTATTTATTGCAAATTAAAGGTTTTTTTGCGTAGGGAATTTAAATATTAGTCTAATTTTAATTAAATAAATGATTTGTTGAAATATATTAGCTTTTATGTTTTCTTTAGTATTTTCCTAAATCTATAGTAGAACATAATTCCTGCACTTGCAAGTCCTATTATTATTGCAGTCCATATTCCTGGAAGTCCCATATTTAAAATAAATCCTAAAAAATATCCTAAAGGAATATTTATAAATATATATGCTATTAATGCATAGATCATTGCGTGTTTTACATCTCCTAAGCCTCTTAGTATACTTAACATTATTACTTGTAATCCATCGAACAACTGAAATATCCCTACTATAATCAAAAGCATAGAAGTCAATTCTATAACTTTTTTGTCATTTGTATATATTGTAGGTAAAAAATGTCTCATAGCTATAAAGCTAATAGCTGCAAGCCCCATAAATGTTAGTACAATATGAATTGAGGCTTTTGATGCCATTATCATTTGTTTTGTATCGTTAGCTCCATTCTGGTGAGCCACTCTTATAGTAGTGGCAGATCCAATACCTCCAACAATCATAAAGCTAATTGTTGCTAAACCTAAGGCAATTTGATGAGCCGCAAGTGCTATTGTGCCTAACCATCCAGCCATTATTGAACTTATTGCAAAGGCTGATACTTCTAATAATAACTGCATAGATATTGGTGTCCCCAAAGAAAATATTTTCTTTAAACACATTCTATTGATAAGTTGTAATCTTATCGCAATAAAATATTCCTTGAAAATGGTATTATACCTATATATAAGTATAAATGCTATCATCATAAATATGCGTGATATCAATGTAGCAATACCAGCACCCAATAAACCTAATTTTGGCGCACCAAGATAACCAAATATTAAAATATAATTGAGACCAATATTTATTACATTTGAAATTATTGTTACATACATAGCATTTTTAGTATCTCCAAGTCCCTCAGCAAATTGCTTATTTGTTAAAAATATAGTAAGTGGTAATACAGAAATAACCAGTGCATAGTAATAGTTTCTTGATAATTTAATTATTTCTGGCTCTTGCCCCATATAAACAAATAAAAATGATATTAGTAGTAAGGCTATGGAAATAATAATTGCAAATATTATATTGATAACGTAGGCATTACTTAATATAGTAGATAAATTCTGATATTTTGATTTAGATATTTGGTGTCCTACTAGTGGAGTTAGTCCCATTGTAAAACCAATTATTATGATTAGACCTATCATAAATACTGAATTTGCGAATGCAGAGGCTGCCAATTCTGTTGTTCCCAAATATCCAACCATCATAATATCGACCTGCTGAACTATAATTTGTCCTAATTGTGAAAATATTATTGGTATTGCCAGAGCAATATTTCTTCTATAAAATGGTAAATATTTTCTCATTGATTAAATATCTAGGTAAATTAACTTTTATAAAATAAAAATATAACAGTGCAAAGTAACATACATTTTTTCAGTTTACTCTATGTCTTAGTCAAAATCTGACGATTTTAAGGTGAAATAAACTTGTAAAATTGAAGAAAATAAATGTTTTTTTTGTTATTATAGAAAAATATTTTGTTTTAAAAGTCAGATAATCAAATGTGTAAATTATTTTTAAATAAATTTTAAAATAATATTGTAGGAACTTGTTTCTATAGAAAAATAATTTATATATTTGCAGCCGCTTTTGAGGATAAGGATTAAAGGTATGAGTAAAGAGCGATAATGTTTATTAAGATAGTGCAAGATAAATAATTTTCTAGGATATAGGAATATTAGTTTTG
>JAMOQI010000043.1 GCA_027064095.1 Bacteroidales bacterium
TATTAGTTGTACAGGAGGAACAGCTAACCCATGTTCATTGGATGCTAGTTTTGGAAATATAGGAGGAGGTGAAGTTTGTCCTGGTGACAGTGTTAAATTATTTGCAAATGATCATACTGTGGGAGTAAATTATCAATGGTTAAAAGATGGAATATTATTAGGAGGAGCAACTGACTCTATATATTATGCTAAATCAACAGGTTTATACCAATTAATGATTAGTAATACATCTTGTTCAGTATTTTCACAGCCATTCTCATTGATAGAACACACCACTACCACGCCAAATATATTATCAAATGGCAGTATAGTACCTTGTTCTAATGATAGTATGGAACTTTATGTTTCTACATCGTTTAATTCATATCAATGGTCAAATGGAAGTACATTACCAAGTATTTATGTTAAGAACTCTGGTAGTTTTATAGTAACAGTGACAGATAATAATGGTTGTAATGTATCATCAGCACCATTTGTAGTAAATGCTTCATTATTGCAAGCTCCTGAAATATGTATTGTAGGAATAGATACAGCAACAAACCATAACAGAATAGTATGGGAACGACAAGCAAATAGTTTAATAGATAGTTTTAAAATTTATCGCGAGACAAATGTTGCAGGAGTATATTCGCAAATAGGAGCACAAGCCTTCTCCGACTTAAGTGTATTTGAAGATGTAAATTCTAATCCAGCGCAGCAAGCATATCGCTATAGAATAACAGCTGTTGATACCTGCGGAATGGAAACTCCACCAAGTTCAATTCATAAAACATTACACCTTACTATCAATGCAGGTTTGGGTGGAGTATGGAACTTGATATGGTCAAATTATGAAGGATTCACTTTTGGTTCATACAGAATATATCGAGGAACTGATAGTACTAATATGACTTTATTGACTCAGATTCAGAGTACATTAACCTCTTATACAGATTTAAATCCGCCGGCAGGTAATGTTTATTATCAGATAGAAGTGATATCACCACATCCATGCTATCCTGATTCTATATTTACAAAGGCAAATACAAACTATAATAGTTCTAGATCAAATACAGCTAATACTAATATGGCACCAAATACAGGCTTTGTACAATCTACAAACAATCAGTTAAATATGCAGATTTATCCTAATCCAAATAAAGGAGTATTTACATTAGAGATAAACTCAGTTAACAGTCGATCAGTGAAATACGATTTGGAAGTATATAATGCAATGGGGTCAATAATTCATAGAGAAAGCATTGAAGCGTCCCGAAGTTTACATAAGTCAATGCATTTTGAGACCTTAAGCAAAGGAATCTATTTTGTGAGACTTAGAAGTAAAGACAATGTTTTGACAACACGATTTGTTGTTGAATAACATTAAGTAAATGTATTATTAAAAAGGCGCCGTTGCTTGCAACGGCGCCTTTTTATTGTTAGCCTTTATTTTTGAAAATAAATTTTCTATACATTTGCCCTTCAAAATTATTTTTACAATGCAGGTATTTTATTCCATTGATGATGTTAGATTACAAGGAGAACCCGTAGCTACAATGGGCACATTTGATGGTGTGCATCAAGGACATCAGGCTGTGATTCAGCATTTAATACAGGAAGCTAAAAAAAGAAATGCTAAATCATTATTGATTACATTCTACCCACATCCTCGTATTGTACTTAATAAAGGAGCTAAAGACCTTAGGTTGATAAATAATCCTAAAGAGAAAATAAATCTTTTAAGTAAGCAAGGCATTGATTATCTTCTAGTTTTACCCTTTACCTTTGAATTTTCAAAAACTACTGCTCGTGAGTTTATTCAACAATATTTAATTGATAAATTGCATGTACAAGCCATGACAATTGGCTACGACCATCATTTCGGTAGAATGGATGGTGAGTTTGAAAATGTAGAAGTATTATTGCGCAGTCTTGGGGTTGAAGTGGAAAGAATTCCTGAATTTGATGTTGAGAATAAAGCTGTTAGCTCTACTAAAATCAGAAAGGCTATACAAACTGGTGATGTAAAAGCGGCAAATCAGTTATTAGGATATAAATATAGTCTTTGTGGTACCGTTATTCATGGAAATAAAGTTGGCAGAAAATTAGGTTTTCCTACTGCTAATTTAATGTTAGAATATAAGCTTAAGTTACTGCCTTCTGATGGAGTTTATATAGTGGAGGTGGTTTTTGAAGATAAGATATATAAAGGAATGTTAAATGTAGGTTATAAGCCTACTGTGAAATCTAATGAAAAAACAATTGAGGTTCATATATTAGATTTTGACAGATTTATTTATGGCTCTAGAATTGAAATTCATTTATGTGAAAAAATAAGAAATGAGCAAAGCTTTGATAGTCTGGAATCACTAAAGAAACAACTTGAGAAAGATAAAAAAATGGTTGAAGATTACTTTGCTGTTTAGTCCTGATTATTTATAAATCAGTCTGCCTCTAATTTGTTTTGGGAGGGGTTCCTCGTATTGCACTCCGCTATTCAATGTTTATTCATACAATTTGCTTTGCTTTTGTATGAATAATATGGGTTAAGTATATTTATTTCAGTAGTTATAATTCAAAATAAATTAATCTATTACTTTTTGTAAGAAATATCAATTTGTTGTAAAAAGGGAGTGGTCTGTAGATTACCGGATTACAATTAGTTGTGAATTTAAATAATTCTTCGTGAATTATATTGCCATTCAAATCCATTTGTACAAGCTTAGTTTTACCTTTTTTGTTTTGTTTATAAATTGCATTGTAGTTTTTAGAATCGTTGATATATGTGTTAAAAATAAAACTAAAACCATTATCGTTAAATAGATAGGAGAAAGAAATATCAGATGAATAATATCCTTTTTGCTTTTTAGGAATTATTTGCTCCCATTTATTATCACCATTTATTTTCTTAACAAGAATAGCTCCATGTAAAAACATATCGTAATCATCTTTGTCATAAATTGTCCCTTTTCCTATTCCATTTTTAGATGCTGAATATTTAGTAATTAATTCTCCTACAATAAAAATTTCTCCTTTTAAGCTATATTCTATCCTTTGTGCTGTAAATTTTAAAGCTTCATTATTTATTCTTTTTTTGTAGTCTGCGGGTAAATAATATTTATTTATCAGAGCTTCTGAAAAATCATTTATATTTTCAATATGTAAAGATTTTTCATTCAATTGCATAAGAAATACTCCTTTGGCAGAAACAAAACCATATTTTGAATAAAAGCCTCCAATGAGTAATGAGTTGTCATTCTTAACTTTAATAATTGCATCTGTAATAATTTTATTGTTTTTAAGTTGCAGTTTATTAGAAAATAATATACTATCTCCAATTGATGCACTTAGAATGGTATAATACTTTTTGTAGACATAATTTACACCATAACGTACAATTCCTTTATTTTCAATTATTTTTATGAAGATATTGCCATTATTTGCAATCTCCAATTGTTCTACAAAAACTTGAGATTTTGGTTCGCCTGCGCTAGTGTTAAATGAATTAATAAACTTAAATTCATTATCATATATTTTTACATTTATATTTATTGGACCTCTATCAATTTCTTTATATTGATGAGAATAAATAGCAAAGTATTTTCTGTTTTGTGATACTTTTAAGAAAAATGAAGCTTCACTAGGTTGAATATGCTGTTCGCATTCATCTATTTGTTTCCACTCTCCAACAAATTCACCTTCAGAGTTTAGTCTTCTTACAAAGAGAAAATCCTTTTTGTACAGATGATTCCAAAAATTGGCAAAAACATAATTTGCATTTCCAATATTTATTATTGTTAAAACTCTTAGATTAGATTTTTTATAACTAGCTTTAATTCTTTTACTACTTATTATTTCAAGACTGTTATTTACACAGATTAATTCTATTTTATTCTTCTTTATTAATTCTAAATAATTAGTATCCTGTGATATTTTGAGAGGGATTACTTTTTGCCAATTTGTTTTCAGTTTTTTAGACATAATGATATTCTGCCCATAAATTGGACTGAAAAAAAATGTTGCCAAAAGAAAATATATAAGTTTAAACATATCAAAATTTATAACTAATATTAGCATCATAACCCAATGTGGGTTCGTTTATAGTGCTTTCTTCACCTTTTTCAATGATAGCTGGTTCATTGCATTAACCCCTAAGCCAGAGATATTTTTAGAAACAAATCTTAAGACTTGATCGTAATACAAAATAACCACAGGAGCTTCATCTATAACCATCTGATCCATTACACGGTACATATTAAGTCTAACAGAGTCATTTACTTCGGCTCGTGCTTTTTCATACAAATTATCAAATTTAGGAGAAGAAAAATGAGTATAGTTGGCTCCACCAGGAGAGAAATTAGGAGAATAAAACAAGGCTAGATAATTTTCAGGATCTGCATAATCTGCTATCCATGAACCACGAAAAAAAGGTATTTTAGCATTGGCAACCATTTGTCTAAGTGATGCTGGTTGGTGCACATCTATATTAAGTATTACTCCGAGTTTCCCTAATTCTTGTTGAATATATTTACATAAATCAAGATAAGCTGATGTAGTAGCCAGTGTTATTGGTGGCAGTCCTTTTGCATTTGGAAATCCCGCCTCTTCCAATAGGCTTAAAACAGAATCAGGAGAGTAAAAATACCCTTTAATAATTCCATTTGTAAAACCGGGCATACCCACTGGAACAAAGCCATTATTTCCTGCTATTCCTATGTTGTTACGTAGATAGCGCATCATCTTCTTTCTATCGAAACCGTAATTTATAGCTTTACGTATTCTCTTGTCTAATAACACAGTATCCTTATTATTTTCCATAAGAAAACCTAGATATTCAGTATTTAAGTATGGTTTTGTGAGTAGGTTTACCTTGTTATTATATTTCGGATTAAGACTTCCATTAGCTAATAATAATTCATCTTTATAGCTAGGGTCTATTCCTGAAATGAAATCGATATTTCCTTTTATAAACTCAAGAAAAGTAGATTGTTTATCAATAATAAAGCTTATGGCAACTGCATCTAAATGAGGCAGCCTAATGCCTTTGTCCAACTCGAAATATTTTTTATTTTTCAGAAAAACTAATTTAATACCTTCTTTCCACATTTTAAAATAGAAAGGGCCAGTACCAACAGGATGTCGTCCAAAATCATTTCCAAAATATTCAATAGCTTCTTTTGGTACTACCGAGAAGTAAGGCATACTCAACCTCCCAAGAAATGGAGAAAACGCTTTATTAAGTTTAATATTTAAAATAGTGTCATTAATAGTATTTATTTCAAAATCACCATTTTTGTTTTTTGCAATGATATTTTGTAGCCATACAGCTCCCGGACTTAATGTTTTAGGATTAAGAACTCTTTTAAGACTATATTCAATATCGCTAGCTGTCATATTTCTTCCTATTCCATCCTTAAAAGCTATGCTATTATGGAAGTAAACATCATCACGAATAATAAATTGATAATGAGTGCCTTTTTTACTAATTTTCCATTTTTTTGCCAGACATGGGGTCACTAATAAGTCATTATCAAGCTGAACGATGCTATTATAAAGTTGATTATCAGCCCAAATATTAGCCTGATCACGAGCAAATGCCGGGTCCAATGAGCTAATACCAGCTGATTCATTATACCTAAAAACAGTCTTGTCTTTAGGCTCTTTAAATCCTGATTGACAGGATGATATGAAAATGATAAAAAGGATTATGCTAATATTTAATGCTGTTTTATTCATCATTCAAAAGTAGAAAAAAATTAAATAAGTCATCTTTTTAAAGATAAATGTTTTTTATGTACTAATAGTATTACCTTTGCCGTACAATTTTTTTAATTATTATTATTTATTATTACAATGAAAACAGGTAAAGTAAAATTCTTCAACGAATCCAAAGGTTTTGGATTCATTACTGAAGACGATTCAAATCAAGAGTACTTCGTACACGTAACAGGATTAATTGATGAGATTCACGAAGGTGACTCAGTATCATTTGACCTAAAAGAAGGTAGAAAAGGATTAAATGCAGTTGATGTTAAGGTAATCTAAGGATTATTTAAGATACTTTTTTTGAGTAAAGGGCTCGTTATTATTGAATAACGGGCCTTTGTTTTTATGTGGTATATTATTTTTCGGTGATTTGAAATATAGATTTTTATCAATATTAAATACTGATAATTTTGAAAAAAGCAATTTGAGATTACATTTATTTTTTGCATCTTCGCAGTCTAAAGATTAAATTCAGAATTTGTTTACAATCATAATTTTGTAATAATCTTATTATTATATTAAACTCGTTATTAACCCAAACATTAGACGATATGAAAAAACATAATTTTTATGCAGGACCATCAATCTTACCAGAAGATACTATAAAAAATACTGCAGAAGCTTTACACGATTTTGCTGGTATGGGGCTTAGCTTAATGGAAGTTTCTCATAGAAGCAAGGAATTTGTTGCTGTAATGGATGAAGCACAAGCTTTATTTAAAGAATTATTAAATATCCCTGAAGGATATGAGGTTTTATTTTTAGGAGGAGGAGCAAGCACACAGTTTGCAATGGTCCCTTTTAATTATATGCAGAATAAATCTGCTTATTTAAATACTGGTGCTTGGGCTAATAAAGCTATTAAAGAAGCAAAAGGTTTTGGTGAAGTAGTGGAAGTTGCTAGCTCTGCTGAAACAACTTATAATTATTATCCTAAGAACTTTGATATTCCTGAAGATGCAGATTATTTACATATTACAACTAATAATACTATCTATGGAACTGAAATTCATGAAGATTTAGATATTAATATTCCATTAATAGCAGATATGTCTTCTGATATTTTCTCACGCCCTATTGATATAAGTAAATATACTTTAATATATGGTGGTGCACAGAAAAACTTGGCTCCTTCCGGTATAGCTTTCGTTATTGTAAAAGTTGATTCCTTAGGTAAAGTAGATAGATATATCCCTACTATGTTAGATTATAAAACTCATATTAAAGGTGGTAGTATGTTTAATACTCCTCCGGTAGTTCCTATTTATGCTGCGTTACAAACTCTTAAATGGCTTAAGGCTCAAGGCGGTGTAGAAGCTATGTATAAAAGAAACGTAGAGAAAGCAGCGATACTTTATCATGAAATCGACAATAATCCTATGTTTAAAGGTACAGTTGTAAATAAAGAGGATAGATCGTTAATGAATATTTGTTGGATAATGGAAGAAGGATATGAGCAATATGAGAAAGAATTTCTTGATTTTGCTACAGAAAAAGGCATGATAGGAATAAAAGGACATCGTTCAGTTGGTGGTTTCCGTGCTTCTACATACAATGCTCTTCCTAAATCAAGTGTGGAAGCATTAGTTGCTTGTATGCAAGAATTTAAGGCTTTGAAAATTTCATAATCAATTAATATTAAAAAATTATAAGATGAGTAAAGTATTAATTGCAACAGAAAAACCATTTGCACCATTAGCAATAAGTAAGATAAAAACTGTTTTAGACAATGCAGGATTTCAAATGGTATTATTGGAGAAATATACTTCTAAAGAAGTGTTATTTGAAGCGGTATCAGATGTTGATGCGATAATAATTAGAAGTGACAAAATTACTAAAGAAGTTATTGCTGCTGCTAAAAATCTTAAGATTGTTGTGCGTGCAGGAGCAGGATATGATAACGTAGATTTGGCTGCTGCTACTGAAGCTGGAGTTGTGGTAATGAATACACCGGGTCAAAACTCAAATGCTGTGGCAGAGCTTGCTATTGGAATGATGATATTTATGGCTCGTGGTGGATTTAATGGAAAAGCAGGGACTGAATTAAGAGGTAAAACTCTTGGAATACATGCTTATGGCAATGTTGGACGCTACGTGGCTAAAATTGCACAAGGAATTGGTATGGAAGTTTTTGCATTCGACCCATTTCTAGATAAAGAATCTATTGAGAAAGACGGTGTAAAAGCTCTTGATAGCGTAGAATCTCTTTATGAGAGCAGTCAATATATTTCTTTGCATATTCCTGCTAATGATAAGACTAAGAGGTCTATAAATTATAAGTTATTATCGAAAATGCCAGAACCAGCTGTTCTTGTTAATACTGCACGTAAAGAGGTTGTCAACGAAGAAGAATTGATTAAATTAATGGATGATAGAAGCGATTTTACTTATATTTCTGATATTGCACCTGATAATGCTGATATTTTTGCCGAGAAATTTTCCGGTAGATATTTCTTTACTCCTAAGAAAATGGGAGCTCAAACAAAAGAAGCAAATGTTAATGCAGGTGTTGCTGCTGCTAATCAAATAGTTGATTTCCTTAAAAATGGAAATACAACTTTCAAAGTAAATTAATATTATAAAATCGTAAAATAATAAAATATTATGGCTACAATAAAACCGTTTAAAGGTCTTAGACCTCCAAAAGATATTGTGCAAAACTTAGCAAGTCTTCCTTACGATGTAATGAATTCTGAAGAGGCTGCTGAGATGGCAAAAGGTAAAGAATGCTCTTTACTTCATATTACACGTTCCGAAATAGATTGTGAACAAGGTGTAGATATCCATTCTGAAACAGTATATAATAAAGCTGTTGAGAATTTTAATAAATTTATTAAAAATGGTTGGTTAGTGCAGGATGATGTTCCAAAATATTATGTTTATGCACAAACTATGGATGGTAGAACTCAATATGGAATAGTAGGTGCCGCTGCTTGCCAAGATTACGTTGATGGGATTATTAAAAAGCATGAGCTAACACGTCCGGAAAAAGAAGACGACCGTATGGTTTTGACTCGTTATACTAATGCTAATATAGAGCCTGTTTTCTTTTCATATAAAGCCGTACCAGAAATAGATGAGATAGTTGCAACAGTAGTGCAAAAAACTCCCGCTGCCTATGATTTTACATCTGAAGATGGTTTCGGTCATCATTTCTGGGTGATTAATGATAAGAAAATGAACGCTGATTTAGAAAGACTATTTGCAGAAAAAGTTCCTTATACTTATGTTGCTGATGGTCATCATCGTACTGCAGCAGCAGCTCGTATTGGTGCTGAAAAAACTGCTCAAAATCCAAATCATACCGGAAACGAAGAGTATAACTATTTTATGGCTGTACACTTTCCTGACAATCAATTAAAAATAATTGATTATAACAGAACCGTTAAAGACCTTAATGGAATGACTGCCGAAGAATTAGTGGAGAAATTACATGATAATTTTATTATTGAAGAAGTTGGTGATGAGATTTATAAGCCAACTAAACTTCACGAATTTAGTATGTACCTCGCAGGTAAATGGTATAAATTAACTGCTAAAGAAGGAACATATGATGATAGTGATCCAATTGGTGTACTTGATGTTACTATTTTGTCAAAATTAGTTTTAGACGAATTGCTTGATATTAAAGATTTAAGAACATCTGATAGAATAGATTTTGTTGGAGGTATTCGTGGATTAGGGGAATTAAGCAAAAGAGTTGACTCTGGGAAAATGGAGGTTGCCTTTGCTCTTTATCCTGTTTCTATGGAACAACTAATTAATATTGCTGATACCGGTAATATTATGCCCCCTAAAACTACATGGTTTGAACCTAAATTAAGAAGTGGATTAGTAATTCATACTTTAGACTAGTAAAACATTAAACTACAATAGTATAAGCTACCTAAGTTTTATTTAGGTAGCTTTTGTTTTATTATATCAACAGATAATAAGTAGAATTTGATTGTAAATATCAACATAAGGAATGATATTTTTCTAATAAAAATATCGTTAAAAATGACTATCTTAGCAGCCACTTAACAAAATAATAACTCAAGTAAAAATCAATATATTATGGCAGAAATAGATTGGGGAAACCTAAGTTTTGGTTATACAAAGACAAAATATAATGTTCGGACTTACTATCGTGATGGTAAATGGGGAGCTTTAGAAGTAAGCTCTGAAGAGACTATTAATATTCATATTGCGGCAACAGCTTTGCATTATGGACAGGAAGCTTTCGAGGGTTTGAAAGCATTTAGAGGAAAGGATGGCAAAATTAGAGTCTTTCGATGGGAAGAGAATGCTAAAAGGATGCAAAAGTCTGCAGAGGCTATACTTATGCAAGAAGTTCCTTCTGATCTTTTTAAGAAAGCAATGGTTAAGGTTATAAATCTTAATAAGGAATTTATTCCACCCTATGGTACCGGCTCGTCACTTTATTTGCGACCTCTTTTGATAGGGTCAGGACCTCAGGTAGGGGTGAAACCTGCTGAAGAATATCTATTTATGATTTTTGTTACTCCGGTGGGACCATATTTCAAAGAAGGTTTTAATCCTGTTGATGTAGAGATTGTAAGAGATTACGACCGTGCTGCTCCTAATGGGACCGGTCATGTGAAAGTTGGAGGTAATTATGCTGCTAGTTTAAGAGCTGGTGTGCGTGCTCATGACGAAGGATATGCTGCTAGTCTATTCTTAGATTCTAAAACTAAAACTTATATTGATGAAGCCGGACCTGCCAACTTCTTTGGAATAAAAGATAATAAATATATCACCCCTGATTCCAGTTCTATTCTTCCTTCTATTACAAATATGAGCCTTAGAGATTTAGCTGCTGATATGGGTATGACTGTTGAAAGAAGACATATTGCTGTTGATGAGTTGGAGAGCTTTGAGGAAGTTGGAGCTTGCGGTACTGCTGCTGTTATTTCTCCAATTAAAAGAATTCACGATAGAAATACAGATAAGGATTATTTTTATTGTAAAGATGGTAAAGCTGGTCCTATTTCTACAAAGTTATATAAGACTCTTCAAGGAATCCAAATGGGAGAAATTGAAGATAAGTTTGGTTGGAATACTATAATCGACTAGCACTTCAATCATTTGGTGTTTAGTGCCAATGTGTATTTCTATTTTATAAGGTGAAGTAGATTATTAAAGCTTGTACTTAGCATAATAATTGATATTGTATGGGTGATAATATTTATTAGCATTCTTTAAAGAAAGGATTCTAAATATAATGAGTAAAATAGTATTATTGAGAATACTATTTTATTCTTGCTTTATTTTGTAGCACAGTATTTAATCAAAGGCACCTTGCAGAAAATGGAAATGATAACTAAAAATAGGCAATATTTCAAGTTTTGTCTTTATGGGTTTCTTAAGAATCTTCGTTTTTTTGATGCTTTTATTATCTTATTCCTAATAGAGAAAGGACTTTCATATACAGAAATAGGTTCTCTGTATGCCATCCGTGAAATATTTATAAATGCTTTTGAAATTCCATCAGGTATAATTGCCGATACTTATGGTAGAAAAAATGCCCTTCTGATATCATTATTTTTATACATAATTTCTTTTATTGTTTTTTATATTGGAAATGATTATTGGTTATTTCTGATAGCATTTATTTTATATGGGACGGGTGATGCCTTTCGCTCAGGTACTCATAAAGCTATGATAATGGATTACTTACTTTTAAATAATTGGGAGAATCAAAGAATAAATTATTATGGGCATACTCGTTCTTGGTCGCAAATAGGTTCTGCTATATCTTCTCTTATCGCTGGAATGATTGTCTTTTATAGTGGTACATATCAAAATATATTTCTTTATTCTATAATCCCTTATCTATTCAACTTGATTTTAATTTCTACATATCCCAAAGAACTTAATCATTCTAATAAGCAGAAAAGTAAAAAGGGTATTAAGGCTATGGGACTTACAATTAAAAGTTTTGCAACAATAATAAAGCACCCAAATGTGTTGAGATTAATAAATACTACTTCTTTTCATTCAGCTTACCTTAAGGCAATTAAAGATTATATACAACCTGTAATGGTTAATGTTGCATTGGTTGTCCCAATATTATTTGATGTTGAAGTTAATAAGAAAAATGGCATAATAATAGGTGTTTTATACTTTTTTATTTATCTCGGTACATCACTTGCATCAAAATTGTCGGGAAAAATTGCAGCAAATACTAATCGTAATATACCGTTTGTAACTTTACTTTTAGGATTTGTTTTTGGAACGATATCAGGAATCTTGTTTGTTAATGACTTATGGGTATTCTCATTAATAGCATTTATAGGTATTTATGTTGTAGAAAATATTAGAAAACCTATATTAACAGGTTACATTGCAGATAATGTACCAGGTGAAATATTGGCAACAGTCATATCTGCTCAGTCATTATTGAAAACTATAATCACAGTAATACTTGCCCTTTGTTTAGGTGCTTTAGCTGATATTTATGGTATAGGAGTTTCGTTTATTGTATTATCCTTATTTTTAGTCTTATTATTAGTTATAATAAGAATTTATTTTAGCTTATTTGTAAACAAGGATTAAACGAATATTACATGTATTTTAATGGAATTACTAAATCATCAGGTGATTGCTAAATAAGAGATTTTTTTCTAAGAATAACTTCCATTTCCATTTGAATATCGTGAGCTTTTTCAGATGCTTTTTCAGCAAAATCTTCACCATTGGAAGCGAAAATTATCCCTCTGGAAGAGTTTACTATCAAGCCACATTTATTATTAATGCCATATTCTGCAACTTCTTGTAAGCTTCCTCCTTGAGCTCCAATGCCGGGAACAAGAAGAAAATGTTTTGGTGCAATAGATCGAACTCTTGTAAAATATTCTGCTTTGGTAGCACCAATTACATACATCATTTGGTTATTATCTCCCCATGCTTGAGAGTTGGAGAGTACTTTCTCATATAATGCTCTTGATCGAGTAGCTCTTATTCCAAATCTATAAAGAGCTTCGTTAATATCGCGGCGAGGTATTTGAAAATCACTTGCTCCTTTATTAGATGTCAATGCTAAAAGTATCACCCATTTATTTTTATACTCTAGAAAAGGGGATACAGAATCAATACCCATGTATGGAGCTACGGTAATAGCATCGAAATCCATATTTTCAAAAAATGCTTGTGCATACATCTTCGAAGTATTGCCAATATCTCCTCTTTTGGCATCGGCAATTGTAAAAACTTCAGGTGCTTTGTCATTTATATAGTTAATTGTTTTCTCTAAACTAATCCAACCCTTTGCGCCACGAGATTCATAAAATGCAATATTTGGTTTATAAGCAATTGTATATTTCAAAGTAGCATCTATAATCTGTTTATTGAATTCAAAAACAGGATCTTCCAGGCCCATTAAATGTTTTGGGATTTTGTTAATATCAGAATCAAGACCTACACATAAGAATGATTTCTTTTTTTGTATTTGTTCAAATAATTCTAGTCTATTCATAACAATTATATTAGTAATTTAAACAATTAACCCATTTCTTCTTTTAGTCTTTCAGCATTCTCTGCTACTTGTAAAGCGTCAATAATTTCTTGAATGTTTCCATCAATAATAGAAGTAAGATTATATAATGTCAAATTAATTCTATGATCGGTAACTCTTCCCTGAGGCCAGTTATATGTTCTGATTTTTGCTGACCTGTCACCTGTGGAAACCATAGTTTTACGTTTTGAAGATATCTCGTCCAAATGTTTTTGATATTCCAATTCATATATGCGAGTTCTAAGAACATTCATTGCTTTAGCCAAATTTTTAAGTTGAGATTTTTCATCTTGACAGGTAACAACTATTCCCGTTGGCTCATGTGTAAGACGAATGGCAGAATATGTAGTATTAACAGACTGTCCTCCGGGTCCTGATGAGCAATAAGTGTCTTTGCGTATATCAGAAGGGTTTAATTCAATATCAAATTCTTCAGCTTCAGGAAGTACAGCCACAGTAGCAGCAGAAGTATGTACTCTCCCTTGAGTTTCAGTTTTTGGTACTCGCTGTACACGGTGAACTCCAGATTCATATTTTAATGTTCCATAAACGTCATTTCCACTAACATTGAAAACAATTTCCTTATATCCACCCATTGTACCTTCAGTAATGTCAACAATATCAACTTTCCACTTTTTGCTTTCACAATATTTACTGTACATTCTAAAGAGATCTCCAGCAAAAAGACTAGCTTCGTCACCACCAGTTCCAGCACGAATTTCCATAACTGCATTCTTAGAATCTTCAGGGTCTTTAGGAATCATCAACACTTTTATTTCTTCCTCTAGTTCTGTTTTTCTGCTTAGTAGTTCATTAAGCTCTTCTTTTGCCATATCTCTAAACTCTTCATCATTTTCGTTGGCAATAATATCTCTGGCAGAAGCTTCGTTTTCGATAATGTTTTTATATTCTTTATAAGCTTTTACAATAGGTTCTAAATCGCGATAGTCCTTATTTAATTTTACATACCGCTTCATGTCAGAGATAACCTCTGGGTCTGTCATCTGCTCGCTTATTTCAAGCCATCTATTGTGTATTGCAGCTAATTTGTCTAGCATAAATCTTAATTTTAATAATTAAACACTCCATATTCAGATTGAATAGTGAGTTTTTTATTGTTGCTTTTTTCACAACGACCAATAATTTGTGCTTCAACATTGAAAGATTTTGAAATATCAATAAGCCTTTCGGCTGTTTCAGCATCAGTATATATCTCCATTCTGTGTCCCATATTAAACACTGTATACATTTCTCGCCATGGAGTATTTGATTCTTTCTGTATAAGTTCAAATAGAGGAGGAGTTTGGAACATATTGTTTTTGATAATATGTAGATTATCTACAAAATGAAGAACCTTTGTTTGTGCACCACCGCTACAATGAACCATACCATCAATTTTATCTCTATATTGCAAAAGCATTTCTTTGATAATTGGGGCATAAGTTCTCGTTGGTGATAGAACTAATTTTCCTACATCAATACCTTTGATAGGTGTAGAATCAGTAAGGGTTTTATTACCTGAATAAATTAGATTTTTTGGTACGGCTGAATCATAAGACTCAGGGTATTTTTCAGCTAAATAATGGTTGAACACATCATGTCTTGCCGAAGTTAAACCATTACTACCCATTCCACCATTATATTCACTCTCGTATGTTGCTTGACCGAAAGAAGCAAGGCCTACGATAACATTTCCTGCCTTGATATTTGAATTAGAAATAACATCTTTTCTTTTCATGCGAGCTGTAACAGTAGAGTCTACTATTATTGTTCTTACTAAATCTCCTACATCAGCTGTCTCTCCACCGGTGGAATATATTCCTATTCCTAAATCTCGCATTTCTTTTAAAAAAGATTCGGTACCTTCTATTATTTCTTTAATAACATTCCCTCCAACAAGATTTTTATTTCGTCCAATAGTTGATGATAATAGAATATTATCTACAGCTCCGATGCAAAGTAAATCATCAAGATTCATTACGATTGCATCTTGAGCTATACCTTTCCATACAGATAAATCACCAGTTTCTTTCCAATATAAGTAGGCTAAGGAGGACTTTGTACCTGCTCCATCGGCGTGCATTACAATACAATGGTCGCTACTACCACCAATGAAATCCGGAATTATTTTACAAAAGGCTTTGGGAAACAGCCCTTTATCTATATTTTTTATAGCATTATGAACATCTTCTTTCGAAGCTGAAACTCCTCTTAAATCGTATCTTAGTTGTTCATTCATAACCTTAGTATTGAAGTGCAAAGTTATAGCAAATATAAACTTAAACAAGTAGTATAATTTAATTAAAAGTATTAAAGCTATTTATTATAAATAAAAAAGTGGTAAATCACCACTTTATATTAAAAAAGCACTTTCTAAACATGAAAGTGCTTTTTTGTTTATGTTTCAAAGCTATTCGAAAATAATTTTCTTATTTTCTTCATCAATTGAATAGTCAGAGAACTCTGATAGGACATCATTGCCTAATATGACATCCGCAGATTGACCATGAACGCATATTGCCGTAATATCATATACAGTTCTGTTTCCTATTCTTATCCTTTGGATAACAAATTTTTCTCCATCCTTAATTGTTCCGTCTTCTGTAAATGCTTTTTCTTCATTATCAAAGCTGTTTTTATTAAGCTTATGCTGACGAATAAGTCCCATAACTAAATCAAGAGATAATTTTAAGTCAACCTCCGGACCATCAAAAACAAACTTATATGAGTTTCCATTGATTATACAGTCTGCATATAAAGTGTCGTTAATATATTCAATAGGAATACTGTTTTCGTTAGGATTAATCTGTATTTTTAAACTATCAAGGTTCAGACTGTCATTAGTGTTTTTAGGTACATAATCATCTCTAAGAATACTAAACTCAGTACGTCTGTTTAGCTGGTTGGCAGCTTCTTGCATGTTTTTATTTCTTAAACTCTTGATATATTCTTCAGTAAGAACAGTATTAGGAGGGAAAGAAATGCCTTTGTATTGTCCTGAAGTAAATTTGTAACCATTCTTAAGCTTACGAGGTTGGTTTTCTCCATATCCTTTAGGAACCATTCTATCCAATTCAATACCTTTAGTACCTAGATAATCAACAACTTCCTTAGCTCTTTTGTAACTAAGCTCATTGTTTTTCTCTTCTGTATCTCTATAGTCAGTATGTGATGCAAGTTCAATTACAAAGGTTGGATTATCTTTCATTATTTGAATTAATCCATTTAGTGAATCTTGATACTGAGGTTTTAAATCCCATTTAGCTAAATCATAACGGATTTCTGGTAGAGGAATAGGCTCTTTGGGAATAGGTTCAAGTTTAATATTTAATATAATATCTTCACTTTCTTTTCTCCCAACAGTGGTTTCTGTTCCTTTATTGTCGAAATAACCTGAATGACTTACTTTTAAAGTATAAGTAGTATTTTTAGAAATTTGCTCTTTGTTGAAAAAATAATATCCTCTTTGGTCAGTAGTAGTAATAAGGCTTGAACCATCGGAACCACTAAGTTGTATTTTTGCACCTTGTAGGTATTGTAGTGTTTGCTCATCACGAATAGTTCCTGCAAGAGTAAACACTATCTCAGGTAACCAAAATTCCCAAATATCGAAGCGGCCTCTTGAACCTGAACCAGGGCGATTACTTGTAAAGAATCCCATTTCTTCGCAATTGATTATTTCTCTGGTAGCGAGTTTTTTCTGCATTTTGCGAGATTTACTAAAGATAATACCAAAGTCATCGGAAGAAGAATTTAAAGGATAGCCCAAATTCTCCGCTTTGGTCCATTTTCCTTCTACATACTCTGATTTATACATATCCCAGCCACCCATTCCTCCGCGACCATTAGAAGTAAAGTATAAAAATGTCTTGCCATCTCTAGTTTCAACAAGTGTTGGGTAGCGTTCATCACCTTTTGAGTTAATAGATTCTCCTAAGTTTCTTGGCTTTTCAAAAGCTTTATTTTTTCTTCTTCTTTTAGCAACCCAAATATCTCTGCCTCCATATCCTTTCGGTAGATCTGATGCGAAGTACATTACTTTTTCGTTTTTAGATATAGCAGGGTGACCAACTCTAATACTGTCAGCAGCAATAGGTAATAGCACAGGCTCTGACCATGTTTTACCTTTTTTTGTAGAACTAAAAATACCACATCCTATAATTTCTTTTTTGTTTACCATACAGCGAGTAAAGTAGATGGTGCTAAATTTTCTATTAAATACAGCAGACCCATTATTGTCTTTCTCAGTATTTAACATGCCATCTTCATCAAGTAAAACTGGCTTTGACCAATTACCTTTTGCATCTTGGTTTGTTATCAATAAGGATGTAAATGCTAATCCTGTATTGGGGTCTGTCTTGTTGCCAACGTCTTTACGTGATGATGTGAAAACTAATGATTTATATTTTTTGTCAGCGTAAGCAGGAGAGAAATCATCTTCTCTACTATTTATTTTTGACATATTAGCAACTTGATATCTTGAAGGGTTCTTTTTCCAGTCAATTGCGTTTTGACATGATTCTAACCCTAATGTTCCTCTTGGGTCTTCTGGTACAGCTTTTATATATTTTTTGTATTCTTGAATAGCCATTTGATATTTCTCCTGGTCTCTCATTACTTCAGCCATATAAAGATGTACTATAGGGTCTGTATATTTAGCTCTTATAAGTCTTCGATATTGGGCTTCTGCTTTTTTTGGATCTTTAGTAAGCCTATAACATTCTGCAATTTGAAACATTATTCGCTTTTTTTCTACCTTATTTTTTGTTTTCGAGTAAGCTTTTTTATATAATGGTAGGGCATTTGCGTACTGCTCATATTTGAATGATTTGTCGGCTTCTTTAGCTGTTTGTGCTATACTGATAAAGGGAATTAGTAAAATCAATAAGATTAAAAAACTTTTGCTCATATTCATATGTCTGTAATTTAGTGTCAATGCTATATTTTCGCCGCTAATATACAAGAATTATTAGTTCGATTTAATATAATTTGTTGACATAAATAATAAAGTTTAAGTTGCATCAAAATATTTATATTTATTAATATTGGATTTTATAAAATAGGGTATTCAAAATTAATCAAAAATAATATGCATTTCAACGCGTCTGTTTTTGGCTCTTCCTTCAGGTGTATTATTATCTGCAATTGGTTTGGTTTCACCATACCATTTTGTGTCAATTCTAGATTTATCAATACCTTTCTTTATGAGGTAATTTTTAACTGCTAATGCTCTATTTTGACTTAGACTTAAATTTGCATTTTCTCTACCTACATTGTCGGTATGTCCTTCTACCAATAGTCTAAAATCTTTTTTCTGTTTCATTAGTGCTGCCAATTCGTCTAAAGAACTATAAGATGATTTCTTAATTATGGATTTACCATTTGCAAATTCCAAATTATTAAAAGCTGTATTAAGAATTTCTTTTTCAGCCTTTTTTATTACCGGACAACCTGTATTTGAAACAGGTCCTGGAGTCATCGGACATAGATCATCTTTGTCCGGAACACTATCATTGTCGGAATCAGCATAAGGACAGCCTTTGTTATCCTTAGGGCCATATAGTTTAGGACAATTGTCATATTTGTCTTGAATTCCATCGTTGTCGGTATCTGTATATGGACATCCTTGTAAACTATCTAAACCTGCAATAGTAGGACATAAATCTAATGCGTCAATTATTCCATCGCCATCAGTATCGGGACAGCCATTATATGCTGCTAATCCTTTGGCTTCAGGACAATCATCCAGATTGTCAGGAATGCTATCACCATCGCTGTCAGGACACCCATTATATATAGATGGTCCGGCTATATTAGGGCAGCTATCATTTTTGTCAATAATGCCATCTTCGTCACTATCCGGACAACCGGCATAAAGTTTGGATCCTGCTATATCAGGGCATTCATCAAATTTATCTTGAACTCCGTCGCCGTCAGTGTCAGGACAACCTTTAAATTCTTTTAATCCAGCAGTATATGCGCAGTCGTCAAACTTATTTATTATGCCATCACCGTCAGAATCAGGGCAGCCTTTATCTTCCCATTTACCAATATCATAAGGGCATTCATCAAGCTTATCCGACACTTTATCTTTATCAGCATCTTTAGGAGTTTGATACATTATTGGGATTTTTATGGCCATGTATAAATCAGCTGTTGTAATAGTCTCTTGTAATCCTACTACACCTAATAAATTATTACTACCTATCCATATTGGTCCAAGTCGTAAGCCTAGTCCAATATTAAACTGCTTAAATTGGGAATATCTCATTGGTAGGGCAGCACCAAACCACTTTGCTTCATACCTTGGAGTAAGACTTACTGAATTAATATAATTGGATTTGGAGTAATATCTGTCTCCTTGATTTAGTGCAAGTCGTCCTGCTACATTAACATAAAAATTATTCGCAATTCTGTAATCAACATCCAGATTAATAGTTGTAGGTAGTCTGTATTTAAAATATTTGCTATTTCCTACCACCTGACCATTTGAATTGAGGCTGTCAGCTAAGTCAGTAACATTTTCAACATTAATAGAACTAAAGATCAGAGTGTCTTGATTTATGAAAAAATCATTGGAGCCAAATTGTTTTTCAAACTTCATTTGCCCCAAATCTAAAACTGAGAAACTTACTTTGAAAAGATATTTATTTTGGTCTTTGCGCCATAGGTTTGTTTTTCCATCCATGTCGTAGAGGTATTTGTCGTAATGAGGCCGGTATTCATAAACAAATCCTATATCTCCGCCAATAGCAGGGGTGGCAGCAAATTGATATTTAATGATGTCTTCAAAGTTTGAAGTAGCTCCAAATTTTACATCCCCAACAACATTAAGAGCAGTATCTTGATTTAAGTATGTATATGAGAGCTGGTCTTCATAAAGATAAATTGCTCCCATTCCTTGCAGTAATTTTGCTGTTAAGCCTGCTTTAAAGAAATTTCGTTTGTTATTAATAATAACTTGAGAGTATGTAAGTCCATATTCAGCCCAAGCTATTGCTGACTGTGACATATCGTGGAAGTCAAGGTTTTCATTATACAAGTTGACATCCTTGTTTTTGTTTAATATAAGGTCGGCTGCTTTATAATCGAGATTGTTAAAATTAATAATTTGTCTTGCTCTGATGCTAAATCCTAAAGCAGACTTTTCTGATAAATTAACAGAAAAACTTAATAGTCGTGCTTCTAAACTCTGAAAGGCAAATTTATTATCGGTATTATCAATTGATGAAAGGTATTTTTCGACAAAGTTAGTGTCTTTAAAAGAATTTAATCTATATAGAACTGAGGGATCAAGGCTCCACCAGTTATTTTCTATTCTAGTGGAAATACCTAAAAATTCCATGTCAAATTTATATCTGCTATCAACAATATTAGCAGGTTGGTAAAACATTGAAGTCGCACCTCCATAGTTATCATGTGAAAATGCAAGAAAGTCTTGTGATTTTAATGGAGAGTTTACAAAAAATAATAAAATAGCTAATACCGGAATTAGATTAAAACTTGACTTCATTGCCTGTGATTTTTAGTGATAAGTTATTCTATAACATTCATTCGCAAAGTTATAAAAATAAACTTTTGAAATACAATTAAAATTTAATGCCACCTTATTTATTATATAAATGGCAAAATGATAAAGTTGAAAAGTTCAAAAGCTAAAAGCCAAAATATTTAACCTGAATAAGGTTTAAATATAACAATGTTATATATTACCAATCTTTTCGGTAACATCTCTTTCTCTTATGTTGGATATTTTCGTAGTTTTTCCAATTTTTGATAGCTCTGTCATTTGTTTCAAAAATACCAGTAGTTTCAATATATTTAAGCTTATGGTTTATCATTTCTTTTTGTAATTCCGCTTGGAGAATTACTGCTGCTCCTGTGGAGTGATATTCTTTTAATACTCCGGTAAGCATTTGGTCCAGAGTATCTACACCATTTGCTTTTTGAGCTTTAAGAATATGAACAATTCCTAAAGGAAAAAGGTTTCCTTTTGCTTTTTGCATTGCTCTTGATAAAGAAGGCATACCAACAATAAATCCTATTGGTTTATTATCCATCTCTACTATTTTAACGAAATTAGGATTTAATATTTGTAAGTATTTATCGGCATAAAACTTTGCTTGTTTCTCACTTAGTTTTGAAACGAAAGGTAAAACATCAAAAGACCCATTTAGTATTTCAAAAATACTATTTATATAAGGTTTCATTTCGTCGGTGTTATTAAAAGAGATGACCTTAATCCCATATCTTTTTTTTATCAATTCGCTACCACGAACTGCTTTATTTTGTGCTTTTTCTCCTAATGTTAGTCTAAACTCAACCCAATCTATTTCTTTTTTATAGCCTATTTTGTCCATAAATTCCTTATAATAAGGCATGTGATAACTACTAGCAATGGATGGGAGATAGTCAAAACCCTCAATAAGCATACCTTGAATGTCAAGATTATTAAAACCTAATGGGCCATATACTCCTGACATACCTTTCTCTTTACACCAGTTTTCGGCTGTTTTTAATAGTGATTCTGCTACATTTATGTCTTCTATACATTCAAAGCGGGTAAATCTACCCATATTCTCATTTCTCTCTTCATTGTATTGGTGATTAATAATACCACCAATTCTTCCAACCACATTGTTATCTTTTATGGCTAACCAAAATTTTGTATCACAGAATTCAAAGGAAGGGTTTGTTTCTTCTTTAAGAGCTTTTAATTCATCATCTTTTATAGGAGGAACCCACATTTTATTGTTTTTGTACAATACAAATGGAAAGTTTACAAACTTTTTGTAATCTTCTTTATTTATCACTTCTTTAATATTGATACTCATATTATTAGCTTTTAGTATTTAATGGTTCAAAGGTATATAATAAAGCTATTCTAATAACAAAATAAAAATGTTTTAAAAATATCTATTTATTTCCTTCATAAAAATATTATGTAATTTTGAATTAAAAGCTACTATTTCTTTACCAAATAAATAATTATCTCCACCAGAGAAATCGCTTATTACTCCACCGGCTCTTTTTACAATAAAGCTACCTGCAGCAACATCCCAAGATTTTAATCCATATTCATAAAAGCCGTCAACGCGTCCACAGGCTACGTATGCTAAATCTATTGCTGCAGAACCTAGACGTCTTAATCCACGTGTGTTTTTAAGACAATAAGTAAATAACTCCATATAAGCATCTAATTTGGAGTAGTCATAGAATGGGAATCCAGTAGCAATAAGGGCATTGTCCAAACTATAGGTTTGTGATACGTCTATTGGTTGATCATTTAGAAAAGCAGGGCTGTCTTCCCAAGCATAAAATACTTCATCGAGGTTTGGTTCATATATCACTCCTAAAACAATATCATCATCTCGCTTCAAGGCAATAGAAACACAGAAAGGTGCAAGACCGTGAATAAAATTTGTAGTTCCATCTAAGGGATCTACTATCCAGTTGTATGTGTCTCCGACTTTGTTACTTGTTCCTTCTTCAGCTATAAAACCAGCAGGAGGAAATATCTTGGAAAGGCTTTCAACAATATATTTTTCTGCAGTTTTGTCAACATAAGTTACGTAATCATGTTTGCCTTTAGTCTGTACATTTTTTTCGCTAACTTTATGTTTTTCTTCCATCAAAAACTCACCAATCTGGCGGCTTAGTTCAACAACTCGCAAACATATTTCATCTAAATTTCCCATTATCAAATGATTATAATTAATAATCTTAAAATACTATTCGTTTCAAATATAATAAAAACCTTAGCTCGACATAAGATTTATCCTATAGAAAGCCTTTAGTATTTTAGATTTGTCATTAAGATGCAAGTTGTTACGATTGGTTATTAGTGCAAAGATTGGATAATATTAGCTTTCTTGCACGTAAATTTCGACAATTAAACTTTCTTAAATTTGTTCGTATTATCCAGATCTGCTTGTAGGTAAAGGTAAGTGCTTCTTAACAAAATTGAGTCCTATAGGCATTAATTATCTGAAACTGTGAGTAAATCTTATGTCTTGTTTAGCTTGAAATAAATATTAAACATAATTATTCTAATATAAATTTTAAATGTGCTGACAAGATAATATTTTCTACTTTTGTTTTTTGTTAGCGAAATTGTAAGTTGAATCCATTAAAGAAGTTAGTAGGACAAACGGCTGTTTACGGGCTTAGTAGTATTTTAGGAAGGATTTTAGGATACCTTCTGGTTCCTTTATATACATCTGTTCTTGTTAACTCAGCTTATGGCTCAGTAGTTGAGTTGTATTCATATATAGCTCTTACTCTTATAATATTGACATACGGAATGGAGACTGCTTTTTTTCGATTTGCAGAGTCTACAGGTAAACCAAAAGCTGTTTATAGTACAGCTTTTATTTCAATATTAACAAGCAGTTTGCTATTCTTACTACTTGTTTTTTTCGCAAAAGAAAATATTTCAGATATATTAAGATACTCTAATAAGCAAGAATACATAGTGTATTTGGCTTTAATTCTATTCTTTGATTCTATTAATACCATTCCTTTTGCTAATTTACGATTAGAAAATAAAGCTATACGATTTGTTATTATAAAACTAAGTGGTATATTTGTAAATATAGCTTTAAATCTATTTTTTATTTTACTTGTGCCATGGATTATTAGCAATAATGCTGATTCTAGTTTTTCGCAATGGATATTAACATGGTATATGCCTGATAATAAAGTTGATTATATCTTTATTAGTAATGTTGTTTCAAGTGGTCTGATGACTTTAATATTTTTACCTCAATGGTTTAAATTTAAATTAGAATTTAATTTTAAACTATGGAAGCAAATGCTTATTTACGCTCTACCTCTTTTAGTTTTTGGATTGGCTGGGGCTATTAATGAGGTTATTGACAGAGTGCTTTTAAAATATCTCCTGCCGGAAAATATAGCTATGGCTCAAGTAGGAATTTATGGAGCCGTATATAAGATATCAATATTAATGACCATTTTTATACAAGCCTATAGATATGCTGCGGAACCATTTTTCTTTGCTCATGAGAAACATAAAGATGCCAGAGAGATGTATGCAAATATGATGAAGTATTTTGTAATGGTTTCTTCTTCTATTTTTTTGGGGACAATGCTTTATATGGATATAATTATTCATTTTATAGGAAAAGATTTTAGGTCAGGTGCTCCTGTAATACCAATTTTACTTCTTGCAAATTTATTTTTAGGTATTTACTATAATTTATCTGTGTGGTATAAGCTTACTAATAAAACAAAATTCGGAGCTTATATATCTATAATAGGTGCCCTTATTACTCTGACTCTTAACTTTTATTGGATTCCCCGAATTGGCTATACAGGCTCAGCTTGGGCAACTTTTATTTGTTACGGTAGTATGATGTTAATGTCATATTTTATAGGAAAAAAGTATTATCCAATTCCCTATAATATTGGCAGAATATTATTTTACATTTTTCTTTCAGTTGCCTTTTATTTTATAAGCTTAAAGTTTAATATTGATGACCAGACTAAAAAGCTTTTAGTAAATACAGGAGTATTTATTTTATTTATTAGTATTCTTTTATTCATAGAAAGGAAGAATTTATTCGTGCGTGATAAGTAGATATTACCCCGGATTATTCACAAATAATCCTGACGATAAAGTAAAACTGTAAGAAAAGCTTATATATGACTTAGGTTAATAAATTTGGATGTTTTTCAAATACCCAAATTAGAGTTTTTCTAAATCAGCTTGTCCTGAACTTGTTTAGGGAGGCTTTTTCTGCATTGTACCCCGTTTTAACTGCTTATTTATACAAAATCGAAACGAATTGTATAAATAATGCGGATTAAGTAAATGAATGTATATTGATAATTATCCTATGAATTTTCTGTAATTTTAAAATAAAATTTAATAATTACAGTTAAAGAAAAGGCTGTGAACATTATTATATGGAAGATAAGTTACAATAATGTACATTTGCAAATTCATATTTATGAATTAGAAAATGTTAATTTTATTAGCATATAAATTATAACAAACAATATTAGCTATGGAAAAGAAACAAGCTGTAGAAACTAAAAAAGTAAATACCGTTGGCTATAAAGTTACAATAGGGATATTAGTTGCTATTATAGCGGTATTATTATGGATTTTGCTTTATTCAAGAGAGGAAATGAAGGCTGTTAAAATTGAAAAAGAGCAAATACAAATATCTTTAACCGGTGAAGTAGATTCCTTAATGGTGGAGCAGAAAAATATTAAAAGAGAATATGGTGAATTAAGCGAACAAGCAAGGCAGAAGGATAGTATTATTACTGCTAATGCTATTGAAATAAAGAAACTGATAGCCAAATCGGCAGACTATAGAAGAATAAAACGTAAACTAAATTATTTGCGTAAAATACAACAAAGCTATGTTGATCAGCTAGATTCATTATATACGGCTAACCGAAAGTTAAAAGAAGAGCTTAATGTTGCTCATGAGCAGATTAATAAGAAAGATCTACAAGCTAAAAAGTTAAATAAAGAGAAAGAACAATTAGCAAAGATTGTTCAAACGGGTTCAATTATTAAAGCTTATAATGTAAATGGGACTACCTATCATCTTAGGGGTAAAAATAAACGTGAAGTTGAGACCTTTAAGGCTAGAAGAGTGGATAGGGTCAAAATACGTTTTACAATTGGAGAAAACCCGCTCGCAATACCAGGAAAAAGATTTGTATATGTTAGGATAGCACGTCCTGATGGATTGATTATTAGTAAGGGAAAAGGTGATGAATATAGCTTTGATGCAAACGGAACACGTCTTCAATATTCCATGAAAAAGGAAATAGATTATCAGAATAAATCAATTAATATGGAGTTAAACTGGGATAAGCAAACTGATACCCCTGCTATGGTTGGTAAATATCATGTTGCAATTTATATGGATGGTAAGATGATAGGACAAAATCAATTTGAATTAGAGTAATATTTTAATTAATTTTTTTAAAAAAAGAGGTACTATATAAATATAATACCTCTTTTTTGTTTGTTCTTAATTCGTACTTAGACAATAAAACAACTAACATTAAATTGTTAAATTAAAACTAAATTTAGATATCATTAAATTGTTGTTGTAATTATCTTTACCCAAATTAGATTAGTATGAAGGATATTAGTATAGCAAAGCTGCATAGGTTGTTTTTAAGCAGTTCGGGAGTATGTATTGATACCAGAAAGGTTCAGTATGGTGATATTTTCTTTTGTCTAAAGGGCAAGCATTTTAATGCTAATGAATTTGCTAAAAAAGCACTTGAGAATGGTGCTATTTATGCTGTTATCGATGAGGAAGAATATTATATTGATGATAGAACAATATTGGTACATAATGTTTTAGAATATTTACAACAATTAGCGGCATTTCATCGTCGACAGTTTAATATTCCATTTGTAGGTATCACAGGAACTAATGGAAAAACAACGACAAAAGAATTGGTAAATGCAGTACTTTCAAAAGGATTTAAAACACATGCCACAAAAGGAAATTTCAACAATCATATAGGTGTTCCATTAACATTGTTGGCTTTACCTAAAGATACTGAAATTGCCATAATAGAAATGGGGGCAAACCATATTGGTGAGATTGAAGAACTTTGTAAGATTGCAGATCCTAATTATGGTATTATAACTTCTATAGGAAAGGCTCATTTAGAAGGTTTTGGCAGTATTGAGGGAGTAGTAAGGACTAAAATCGAATTGTATAAATCAGTAGGACAAAGTGCAGGAACCGTATTCGTAAATTCAGATGATGATCGGCTTATGAAATTATCTGAAGGAATTGAAAGAATAACATATGGTAGAAGGTTCGATGCTGATATTAATTTTGAAGAGAATAAGGGTTCTACTTTTGCGAGTTTAAAATGGAGTGGACATGAAATTAATTCTCAACTTGTTGGTAGTTACAATGTTGATAATATGGCTGCGGCTATTGCAATAGGAGATTATTTTCAGATTAAATCACTACAAATTGCTCAGGCATTAAGAGAATATACTCCTGAAAATAAGCGTTCACAATGGTTAAAAACTGATAAAAATGAAATAGTTTTAGATGCATATAATGCAAACCCAAGTAGTATGTCTGTGTCTCTGGAGAGTTTTATGTCAATTAACCATCCAAATAAATGGATAATTCTTGGTGATATGCTTGAGTTGGGAGAGGAAAGTAGGGAAGAGCATAAAAGAATACTGAATTATTTGAATAGTTTTAAGAAGGAGCAGGTGGTCTTAGTAGGACCTGAGTTCATCATGAGCGATAATGAAAATAAATATAATTCCTTTGAAACTACTAAGATAGCTAAAGAATATATTGTTGCAAATCCTATCTCTGATGCTCTAATTCTTATTAAAGGTTCCAGAGGAATTGCTTTGGAGGAATTATTAGAGTATCTATAATGGCAAAATATAAAACCATAGGGATTATGTCTGGCACTTCTCTCGATGGTGTTGATTTGGCTTACTGTTTTTTTGATAAGAAACATGGGGTGTGGGAATTTGAAATTGTAAAAGCAATTACCATTCCTTATAGTAATGAATGGAAATCTAAATTAAGAAATGCTAATAACCTTTCATCTGCCGATTTGGTAAGATTGGATATAAAATTTGGGCATTATCTGGGTAAATTGTGCCAAACATGGATAAGGCGTCAGCAGTTAGATCCTAATCTTGTAGCATCTCATGGACATACTGTTTTTCATCAGCCGGAAAGTGGGTTTACTTTGCAAATAGGAAATGGTGCAGCAATTGCGTCGCAACTAGTAAACTGTGATTTAGTTTTTGATTTTAGAACCCAAGATGTTTCTATGGGAGGGCAGGGAGCCCCTCTTGTGCCAATAGGTGATAAATTACTTTTTGGCGAATATGCTGTTTGCTTAAATCTTGGAGGAATAGCGAATATCAGCTTTGAGAATGATGGTAGAAGAATAGCGGGAGATATAGCTTTTTGTAATATGCCATTAAACTATCTGGCAAATATGTTGGGTAAAGAATTTGATAATAATGGGGAAATTGCTAGTAGTGGTAATATTAATAAGGAATTATTGTTGCAATTAAATAATTGGGATTATGTAAATTATAAATTTCCAAAATCTCTAGGTAGAGAGGAGTTTGAAAATCGCTTTGAATCAATTATTAATAATTCAAAACTGGCAGTTGAAGACCAAATGCGAACATGGATAGATTATATTAGTTCGCAAATAGCAAATGAAATTAATAAAATTGAAGGAAAAGTGTTGGTAACGGGAGGAGGTGCTATGAATATATTCTTGATAGAAGAATTGAAAAGAAAAGTTAATAATGAATTAATTATTCCGGATATTTCTTTAATTGAATTTAAGGAAGCTCTTATTTTTGCATTTTTAGGAACTTTGAGAATGGAAAATGAGGTTAATATATTGGCTTCGGTTACTGGTGCAAGTAGGGACCATTCGTCGGGAAGTATAATTTTTAATAGAAATAGAAATAATTTATGATAGAACAAGAAATAATAAAATCAACAGAGCAATATTTGATTGAACAGTTTAGTGGAGAGTCAACGGGGCATGACTGGTATCATATCCGTAGAGTGTGGCGATTGTCAAAATCTATTGCTGAAAAGGAAGGTGATATGGATATGTTTGTTGTAGAAATGGGAGCGTTGTTACACGATATTGCCGACCATAAATTTTATGATGGTGATGATAAAATTGGCCCTATTAAAGCAAGAGAATATCTTTCTAAATTTGAAATTGAAGATGCCAGGCTTGAAAAAATTATTGATATTGTTAAGGAAATTAGCTTTAAGGGAATGGGAGTTCCAACAAAGATGAGTAGTAGGGAAGGTGAAGTAGTGCAAGATGCAGATAGATTGGATGCTATGGGAGCAATAGGTGTTGCAAGGACTTTTGCTTATGGAGGTTCTAAAGGAAGAACAATATATGACCCAATGGTGAAGCCGGTGTGTCACACATCTTTTGCAGCATATAAAATGAGTACTGCTCCTACAATAAATCACTTTTATGAAAAACTTCTTGGATTAAAAGATAGGCTAAATACGGATACAGGGAAAATAGAAGGAGAAAGGCGGCATTTATTTATGGAGGAATTCTTGAAAAATTTTTATCAAGATTGGGATGCAATTGTAAGATAATGTAAGTTGAATTTATGTATTATATTTTTTTGTTATTTTTGCCTTATAATCATTAATTATTAGAAAATATTTTATTACTTATGAAGAAATTTAAATTAAGTGTATTATTCATTGCACTAATTGGCATTACATTTAGTGCACAGGCTCAAGATAAAATTGGTATTAGAGGTGGGTTTCAATCTGGAAACTTTTATGACTCAGGCTCTCTATTTGATAAAAACTTAAACACTTTTTATGTTGGTGTTTTCAAAGAATTTAAAATAGTTCCTCTTGTAAAGTTTAATGCCGGTATTGATTTCAATCAAAATGGATCTATTAATGATTCTATGTCAATAAAGTTGAGCTATATTAGTATTCCTTTAAATGCTAAAATTAAATTAGGACCAATATATGGAGTTGTTGGTGCTGCCCCTTCTTTTAAAGTGGCTGAGAAATGGGAATTAAATGAAAGCAAAATTGATATTGATAAATATAAGTCTAACTTTTTTGATGTACCTGTTTTTATTGGGTTAGGTTTTAAGGTTGCGATTATTTCAATAGAAGCTAGATATTATATTGGAACTATGAGTGTTAACGATAATACAATATCTGGTTTGAAGGATTTTAAAAGTCAATATTTACAATTAGGTTTAGCTCTTTCTATATAAAAAGGATAAAGTATTTCTATAAAACTTATTTTGTAATTGTAGTTGAAAGCTACAAATATTCTATTTTATAATAGTTTATTTGTGGTTTTTTTTTGGCTGTACAATAAAGTGGTCCCGCTAAATAGGACAGCTTTTGTATGAATAATGCGGGTTAATTATAAAAATAGAAATTTTAATTGTTTCCTACTTATATAAGACAAAATGACTGATAAGGCGTTACTGTAACGACATTATGGCATATAAAATCTGCAATAATGGAATATATCTCCAAATGGTATAAAAATTGAAAAGTCAATTTCGAGTTTAATTAAGGAAAATAGAATTAATGTTTAACTAAAAATATAGGAGATTAAATTATGTTAGTAGTAAAGAAAAACCAACAGCCAACAATTAGCGATTTTGTAAATCAATTTTTCAATAATGATTACTTAAATCAAGTAGAAGAAAGCTTTAACGTATTGCGTCCAAAAGCAAATATCAAGGAAACAGAAAAGTCATATGTGATTGAAATGTTGGTTCCTGGATTTAGCAAGAAAGATTTTGCAATAGAAGTTGAAAATGATAGTTTAAAAGTAAGTGCTAAGATTGGTAAGAAAGAAAAAGATACAGTAGATAACTATATTCACGAAGAGTTCTCTAAAATGAATATTGAAAGGAACTTTTCTCTAAGCAATAATGTTGATACTAAAAAAATATCGGCTTCATATACTAATGGAATTTTAAATATTACAGTTCCTAAGAAAGAAGAAACTATCATTAAGAAAATGATAGAGATTAAATAAAAGGTGTTAGATTATAAAATGGAAAGCTATCCGTGATAATGGATAGCTTTTGGTTTTTTGTAAAATGCAAAAAGGGTGAATCAACATTATTGAATCACCCTTTTATTATTTTATTTGAATTTTTTAATATACTTCTTTAAAGCATCTTTATGAACAAGAAAATCCATCATTTTAAGTTTTACATAGTCCTCACTAAAGAAATAATACCCAAACTCTTTGCTATTAACATCGATATTTCTGGATCCTGAACTAGAGTCCTTAATAAGATACCACATTTTGTCATTTTTATCTTTCATATAGCCAACCATATGCATTCCATGGTCGTCCGTAGTTGTTTTGTTTGAGAATCTAAACTGGCGTGCAGCATCATTTATATAAGCTGATGGAATATCAAAATCAGGAATTAATGCAACATTTGTTTCACGAGAAAATCCAGCTTCAGAAACATCACCACCAATAGCTACTGTGTAACCGTTTTCAATTGCATAGTTTAATACTGCCATAAAATCATCCAGAGGCATATTATAATAATCTTTATTATGCCACCAATTATCTGTTACTTCATATTCAACTTGTTTCCAGTATGGTTGTTGCATATAACTCAATACATCTACATAGTCATTCATGTTTAATTGTAAGTAATTCTTCAAAAATGATTTTGGTGTATATTCTGTCCCTTTATAAGTGAACTTTGCAGGAGGAGTTCCCATATAATGATCCATTATTGATTTTATGGTAGCTATTACATCTTCTTCATTCCAAGCATTAGTTGCTTTTATATTAGAGAGATAAGTTTTCATTTCTTTAGCCATTGCAGCATGAGAATAAAATTTTCTTCCATCCTTAAAACCATCAAATATTTCTCTTGGCATTGCTCCGTAATCTTTCATAATACGTGTAACGGCATTACTTTCTGAACCCTCGCTAAAAACTGTTGTTCCTCGTGAAGCAACATAGCCTTTTGCTTTTTCCACATATTCCCAATAAACTCCATACATTTCTGATAATTTTACTTCTTTTTTGTGAAGTCTGTATATCTCTGATTCAAAAAAAGATGTAGTTGAGAAATTCCAACAAGTACCTGTGTTTCCTTGAGATGTGGTTGGTTGATGCCAATATGTATGGTCTTTATAATCGGCTATTTTATTAGGAAGCTCCATTCCTGATTGGTCCATCTGAAAACGCTTATCCTTTTTTGCTGCTTTTTTTACTTCTTTAATATGTCTAACATCTTTTAGGATAAAATTTTGATAATATCCAGGTTTATACTCCTTAAAATTAGCTTTATCCTTAGATTGTCCAAAGCTTTGAATTGATGGTAATAAAGCTATTGCCATTAATGCTATAAATAGGTTCTTCATTTGTTAAAAGTTTATATTAGTTTGTTAAAAAATATTGACTTCAAAATTAATGCTTTTTATAATATAATATTGTATTATTATTTGTTTATCGCTCTAGTTATAGATTATTTTTTATGTTTGAGGTTTGTATTTTATTACATTTGTTAACTTTAAGATATTTGATAATGAAATTATTAATGATTTAATTATGGATGCAATTTTTTATAGTGGAATAATATTGTTTGCTGGATTTGTTTTTGGAGAATTAGTAAATTTAATAAAATTACCTAAGGTTACTGGATATATTTTAGCAGGTGTGCTATTAAATCCGGGATTAATAGATTTTATTCCAAAAGAAATGACTACTCATACGGATCTTATTACAGATGTCTCTCTTTCGTTTATAACGTTTTCAGTGGGGGGGACATTGCTATATTCTAAAATAAAGAATCTAGGGAAAAGCATATTACTTATTACAATATTTGAAGCTGAATTTGCATTTGTGTTAGTATTAATAGGAATATTTTTATTATCTCCTTTGCTAGTTCATTTCACTTCTGCAACAAGCTTAACAGTTTATATACCGCTGGCTTTGTTTTTTGCAGCATTAGCTTCTCCAACAGACCCTTCTTCCACTTTAGCGGTAATGCACCAATATAAAGCTAAAGGAAAAGTCTCTTCTACTATAATGGGAGTCGCAGCTTTTGATGATATTTTTGGATTATTGAATTTTAGTATCGCTTTATCTGTAGCTCAAGTGATAGTTAGTGGTAAAAGCTTTGCGTTTGAATCTTCAATTCTTTCACCTCTTTACAAAATATTTGGGGCTTTAATACTAGGTGCTGTTATGGGTTTTGTGTTGAATAAACTTAGTGTATATGTAAAAAAGGAAACTGCTGGGAACCTTGTTGTTGTAATATTTGGTGTATTGTTAACATCCTTTGGATTAGCGCATTATATAGGTGTTGATGAGTTATTGACTACTATGACTGTTGGAATTATGGTTGTAAATTTTAACCCATATCAGGAAAGAATATTTGAAATTCTAACCGAAAATACGGAGGAGCTAATTTTTGTTTTATTTTTTACACTTAGTGGTTTGCAATTAGATTTTAATGTCCTTTTTGATTATTTACCATTGGCTTTAGTGTTTGTTGGACTTCGATTTATTGGTAAATTCTTTGGAACTAAATTTGGAGCAAATATTTCTAATGCTGATAAGAAAGTTAAGAAGTTTACTTTTGGAGGTCTCATTCCTCAGGGAGGTATTGTAATTGGACTTGCATTAATTGTTAAACAACATGCAGAATTTAGTCATATTGCAGATATAATTATCAGTGTTATTATAGGTGCTACAATTATACATGAGTTTGTAGGTCCTATTTTAGCTAAATATAGTTTGAAAAAAGCTGGTGAGATAAATTGATTTTAATTATATTAATATGTCATTAGCTTAATAATATTGTCTCTTTATCATTTATTAAATTACATTAGTGCCCGATAAAAAATATACAAATAGAGGCAAATCTCTTATTATTTTAAGGTTTTAGAATGGTGATTTTAATTTAACCTTGTTATTGAATTAATTGTCAATAATTTATATTTTTAAATTTTATCAAACAATAATAATTTAATTATATACAAAAATCAAGATAGTATAATCAAAAAAAATAATAAGATTTTAATTTGAAGACTAATAAGTTTTTATGTAAATTTGTTGATTAAACTATAAATAAAATTGTTTACGATGAATAAGACTCTATTTTTATTTTTAATATTATTTTTTGTTAGCGTGATAAGCTCACAAAGTCTTGTAGCTCAATCTTCCAATGTTCTTCAGGATACGATAAAAGTACTTACTAAAAAGGAGAAGCAGGAAGCCGAGAAAATGTATAACGAGGGTGTAATATTTTTTAAGAGTAATAAATATGATGCTGCCATATCAAAATTTAATCAGGCTATTGTAATCAGAGCAAAATTTCCGGAAGCTTTTTATAATATGGCATCAGCTAAGTTTGCGAAAGGTGATTTAGTATCTGCTATTCAGAGTTTTAATTATGCAATTACCTTAAATCCTACTGCTAAATATTATCTTGCCAGAGGTATAGCGGAGTATCAATATAAGGAATACCAAGGAGCTAAATCAGATTTCAATAAAGCAATAGAAAAAGACAGTGGTGAGTATCGTATTGATGCTTATTACTATATTGGATGTGTATATTTTGGACAAGAAAAATATGATGAAGCTATTGAAAACTACACCAAGGCAATTGAAATGGATGACAAATACACCTTTGCATATCATGATAGAGGAAGTGCCTACCGTATGAAGAATAAATATCAATTAGCACTCTCAGATTATAGAAAAGCAATACAGCTAAACCCAAATATGGCAATTGCTTTTAATAATATGGGTTCTGTAAAGAAGTTGCTAAAAGATTATCAAGGAGCTTTAATTGACTACTCTTCTGCAATTAGCTTAGATTCTAATAATGCAATAGCATATAACAATCGCGGAACTGTGTATAAAGCATTAAATCAGACTGATAAAGCAATATATGATTTTTCAAAAGCCATCGCAATAAATCCTTCATATGCCATTGCTTATAGCAATAGAGCTAATCTGAAATTTAGTAATAAAGATTATGAAAATGCACTTAAAGATTATGATAGAGCTTTGGAACTTGATGCTAACTATGGTATAGGATATTTAAACAGAGGTATTTGTAAAGAAATGATGAGGGATGATGAAGGGGCTTGTAAAGATTGGTCAAAAGCAAATGCATTAGGAGTTAATTTGGCTGGTGATTATTTGAACGCACAATGTAAATAGTGGTTTGCAGCATAACTGTCTTATTGAAAAGAAACAAACAGTGAAACTAAGACCTAAACTATTAAAACTAATATATTGATTATGATAAAGTATAATTCTATTAAAATATTATCAAGTTTCTTAATAATATTTTTTTCAATAATAAACTTACAAGCACAGAATATTGATAGTGCAGCTGTCGATACTAAAGTAGATTCTATTAAAGTTGAAAAAGTTAAAAAAGAAAAAACTCCAAAAGTTAAAGTTAGTGATTCGACAAAGCTAATGAATGACCTTATTAAAAAAGCTGATAGAGTTTTTTATGCTGATGAAAAACGCTATGAAAAAGCTTTGGACCTTTATCTTCAAGCTGAGAATATGGGGGCTAAGAGTTCAGATTTATATTATAATATTGCTTATTCATATTATAAAATGAAACAATATTCTAATGCAAAGAATTATTTTCAAAAAATGATTCCTACTGATAGCTCTTCTAATATGAAATTATATTATTATTTAGCCAGGATAAATGCATTGGAATATAATTTTGATACAGCAATAACCCAGTTTGATACTTATAAACGAAGTCTTAATCCTGACCAATTAAATGAAGAAGGTAAGGATATTCGTAAAAGGATAAAAGAATGTGAAACAGCTAAAGAGTTTATTAAAAATTCAGGAACCTCTTTTATTGATATTTTGGATACAAATATTAATACATTATATGTTGAATATGCACCTATTGTTAGTTTAGATGATAGCTTGTTGTTTTTTACAGCTCGTCGTCCTGATAATATTGGAGGGGGTAGAGATAATGAAGGATTATATTACGAGGATATTTATTTTTCTAAGAAAGACAGCAATGGTAATTGGACCAAAGCACAAAATATGGGCAAGGGAATTAATACTTCCGAGCATGATGCCGCTGCTGGATTATCAGCTGATAAAAAACAAATACTGATATACAGAAGTAGTGGTAATGGCGATTTGTATTTAGCAAAAAGAAACACTGATGGATGGTCTAAAGCGAAAAAACTTAATAAGTATATTAATACAGCTTCACATGAAGCTTCAGCTTCTTTCTCTTATGATATGCTCAAATTGTATTTCACTAGCGATAGAGAAGGTGGTTACGGAGGATTAGATATTTATGTTAGCAATATTGACGAGAAAGGTAATTGGGGAGAGGCGGAAAATCTTAGAGGTAAAATAAATACGCCCTACGATGAAGTTAATTTAGTGCCATTGCCTGATGGCAAGACTTTTTATTTTACTTCCAGTGGGCATAATTCAATGGGCGGTTTAGATATTTACAAAATAGAATATAAAGACAGTATGTGGAGTGATGCTATCAACCTGGGATATCCAATAAATACTCCAAATGATGATGTTCTTTACAGCATTTCTGCTGATGGTAGTATTGCATATATAGGTAGGTCAAATTCTGATTCTACTAAGCATGATATTTATAAGCTTACTTTTATGAAGACGGCTAAACCAACTATCGATGATATTGATGTTGTGGATTTAGCAATAGAAAGATATGGTGAACTTTTACCGGAAATTGAACCAGCTGTTAATATTCAAAAAATGAATTTATCAGTTCTCAAAGGTAAAATTACTGACCAATTATCAGGTGAACCAATTTTTGCTAGTATAGAATTGACTGATAATTCTACAAATCAAGTTGTTGCAACATTTCATTCAAATGAGCAAACAGGAGATTATCTGGTTTCTTTACCTTCAGGTAAAGATTATGGAATTGCTGTGAAAGCTGAAAATTGCTTGTTTTATTCTGACAATGTATCAGTTAAGAAAACAAAAGGTTATAACGAAATTGTAAAAGATATTCAGTTGCAAAAAATAACTGTTGGTAGTAAAGTAGTTCTTAAAAACATATTTTTTGCAACAGGTAAGGCTACATTGACTAAATCATCCGAAACTGAACTTCAAAATTTACTTAAGCTAATGAATGATATTCCAACCCTTAAGATAGAAGTATCAGGACATACTGATAATGTTGGTAGTGCTAAGAAGAACAAATCGCTAAGCGAAAGAAGAGCCAAAGCTGTTGTTGATTATTTAGTGGCCAATGGTATTTCAATAGATAGAATGGTATATAAAGGTTATGGATTTGAAAGACCGATAGCTTCGAATAAAACTAAAGCAGGTCGCCAACAAAATCGAAGAACAGAATTCGAAGTAATATCGCGTTAATATGATTAAAAATAATCTACTGGCAATACTGTTGCTGATCTCAACTCTTGCTTTTGCACAAAGAGATGTAGAGTTTATTAAGGCTAATTTTCCTGATAATAAGGTAGAATTAAAAGATGCTTTAAAGAATATAGAAGATGGCGATTACTATTATAATCTTGGCAGCTCTAATATTGAAATAGCATTAGATTATTATCTTAGAGCTAATAAATTTAATCCTAATAGTTCAGAATTGAATTATAAAATAGGGCTTTGTTATTTAGAAGCAAAGCCTGTAAAAGAAGGAATAAAGTATTTTAAGAAAGCCAAGAAACTTAACCCCAAAGTTAACGATGATTATTACTGGTATTTTGCTAAAGCATATCATTTGGATTTACAATTCGATACAGCCATAAAGTATTATAAGTACTATAAAGATAATTTGCCACCAAGTAAGGCTTCTGAGATAGATAATATAGAGCGGAGTATCGAAGAATGTAAGAATGGAAAAGAGTTGATAAAAAAGCCGGTAAGGGTTTTTATCGAAAATATAGGTTCTACAATAAATGGTGAGTATCCTGATTATGGTGCCGTTGTGAATATGGATGAGTCGATGATATTTTATACTTCCAGACGGCCTACAACAACCGGGGGTAATCGTAATCCGTTGGATATGATGTATTTTGAAGATGCCTATTGGAGTATTAAGAGAAATGATTTATGGTTGCCTGCAAAAAATATGGCTAAACCAATTAATACTGTTGGACATGACGCTGTGGTTGGTATTGCACCCGATGGGCAAACTTTGCTTATATATAGAGACAATAATAGTGGGGATATATATTGGAGTAAACAAAAGGGAGATAAATGGACAAAACCTAATGCTTTTCCTGAGCCTATAAATTCTAAATATCAAGAATCTTCAGCTGCTTTTTCTTATGATGGTAAAAGAATTTTCTTTGTTAGTAATAGACCAGGTGGTTATGGTGGCAAGGATATATATTATTGTGATAGAATGAAAAATGGAAAATGGGGGAAAGCTATAAATCTTGGTAATACTATTAATTCTTCTTATGATGAAATTGCTGTATTTGTACAAGCAGATGGAAAGACAATATATTTTAGTTCTGAAGGCCATTATGGAATGGGTAGTTTCGATATTTTTAAATCGGTTTATGAAAATGGGAAATGGAGTAAACCTGAAAATCTTGGATATCCAATAAATTCTCCAGACCCTGATGTGTTTTTTAGTATAGGGGCTTCTGGTAGAAATGCATATTTTTCTAGTAATAGAGAAGAAGGAATGGGTGACCAAGATATTTATAAAATTATCTTTTTGGGGCCAGAAAAAAATCCTGTTTATTCTACTGAGGATCCGTTAATTGCTAGCAATACGATGGGATTTAAAGAGGCTGATATTGAAAATAAGATTAGTATGCAATCAAGTCAACTCACTCTGTTGAAGGGGATTGTTATAGACGAAATAACGGAGGCGCCTATTGAAGCAAAAATTGAACTTATTGATAATGACGAAGGAGAAGTGCTTGCTACTTTTAATTCTAATAGCGCAAGTGGTAAATATCTAATTTCATTACCGTCGGGACATAACTATGGTTTGTCAATAAGTGCTGATGGCTATTTGTTTTATTCTGCCAATTTTATTATTCCTAAAGCTGAAGCTTATAAAGAAGTGGTAAAAGATGTTAAGTTGCAGAGAATAGAAATTGGTAAGGGCATTGCATTGAAGAATATTTTCTTTGAATATAAGAAAGCTAACCTAAATAAGGAATCGAAGGTAGAGTTAAAAAGATTGGTTAACTTAATGATAAAATATCCTACTCTAAGGCTTGAAATTAGTGGGCACACTGATAATGTCGGCGATGAAGAATATAACCAGAAATTATCTCTCCGAAGAGCTAATGCCGTGGTTGAATATTTGGTGCGTAATGGTATTCAATCTGATAGGCTTGTGGCTAAAGGTTATGGCTTTTCTAAACCAATTGCTAGCAATGATAGTGAGTTGGGACGTCAGCAAAATAGGAGATCCGAAATTAAAGTGATAGGAAAGTAGTGCTTGGAAATAATAATCTCCTTTAAATATTGTTATTGGAATATGAATTACTCAAAAGTTGTCTGGATTAGTGTTTTCTTGCTTTTTTGTTTTAATGTTAATGCTCAAGAGGAAAATGAAAAAGACTTAATACAATTTTCTGGTGTTGTTGTTACTGCCGATAGCCTTAAACCTATACCGTTTGTTAATATTCGTATTGCTGGAACAACATTGGGTACATCTGCCGACTATTATGGTTTCTTTTCTTTTGTAGCTCATAAAGGTGATACAATATTATTTAGCTATGTAGGTTTTGGGACTTCTAGATATTATATTGCTGATACTCTATCTTCAACGCGCTACTCGCTATTTCAGATGATGCAAACGGATACAATACTGTTAACAGAAACAGTCATTTATCCTTGGCCAACAATTTCCGCATTGGAGTATGCTATTATTAATCATAAAGTTCAGGAGGATGACTATGATAGAGCAATGAAGAATCTGGCAATAGAAGAAATGAAAGAGAGAGGCGATGCTTTAGCAATGGATGGCGCAATGAATTATCGTTATCAAATGCAGCAAAGAGTTAATAAGGCATATTATAATGGTCAATATATGCCATACCAATGGTTAAATCCTTTTGCATGGGCAGAATTTATAAAAGCGTGGAAAGAAGGAAAATTTAAAAAGAAGAATTAGTGAGTTTTTATTTTTGAATAGTTTTCTTGCTTAGCTTTATTATTAAATAACTTATAATAAAGGTTACAAAACCTGCAGCCAATGCCAATATAAAAGCCCCAATAATATATTGATAAAGACTGTAGCCCATTTTATTAATAAAAATTCCATATTCTCCAATTTCTATATATTTTAAATTATCGAGTATTATTTGCATATCTGAATTTCCAAATATTACACCCCCAAGCCAGTAACTTGCTATAAGTATAAAAGGGATAAGTGGGGGAATACTGATATTTGCAGCTACTATTACTAAAGCTTTATTCAGTTTCATTTGCTGTGCCAAGAAGAATGCTACTAACATTTGAAATCCCCATATCGGAACTATGCCCATAAAAACGCCAAAACCTAACGTAAAACTAACCTTCTCGTCGCTTTCGTTATGTGCAGTAATTTGTTCTTTTAGGATTTTCCTTAAGTCATTTTTAAAAAAATAAAGTATAAAATCTCTTGGTTTTATATATAATAAAGCAATAGTGGTAAGAATAGCATTTAATACACTAATTCTAAAGAAATCTTTAAAAGGTCTAAAATGAGAGACTCTTTCATCTTCATTATAATATTTTACTCCTACATTCACGGAGTCTACTTTGACTCCTCTCCACGAACTACGTATTAAAACTTCAATTTCGAATTCGAATTTCTTAGTATAAAATTTTAATTCTTTATATTCTTCAATAGGGTATAGGCGGTAACCTGTTTGAGTGTCAGGTTGTTTATCTCCTGTTTCAACCCAATACCAGAAATTTGAAAATCGATTACCAAAACTACTTTTGCTTGGTATTCCTTCCTGATTCATATTCCTATTACCGAGAATAAGGCAGGCTTCATTTTGCTCATCGAGCTTGTCAATAAATAAAGGGATATCTTTTGCAAAATGTTGACCGTCTGAATCTATGCTAATAGCATATTTATATCCTTGTTTAGTTGCTATTTTGAAGCCTTGTCGTAATGCCCAACCTTTACCTACATTGTCTTTATATGAATGAACAATTATTTTGTTGCCAAAATTCTTAAGAATTTCAAGTGTGCTGTCAGTACTTCCATCATTTATTACTATAAGAGGTGCATTATAAGATAAAATATCAGAAATAACTTGCTCAATGGTCCCTGCATTATTGTAGGTTGCCATTATAACACAGCAGTTTAGTTCTTGAAATTTATCTTTTAAGTCTGGCATTATTTTGTGTATTCAGCTGAGTATTTTAACATAGTTTTATTTCCTTCAAGAGTGCTTTTTATTGTCGCTTTTAGCTTAATTGTGTCTGCAATGTTCCACTTTAAGTCAATAATTAAATTTGAATTTTCTAATGGATTAATCATTCCAAGATACTTTATATTTTTCGCAGCAATTAATAAAACAGATTCTCCCAAAGCATTTTCTAATAACTCTTGTACTATCTCAATTTGAATAGCTCCTGGAAGGAGAGGAAATTTAGGGAAATGTCCTTGATATATACTATGTTTAGTGTTTAACGCAATTCTGTAAACAGCGGAGTCTTCCGATATGTTTTTTTTTCTCTATTATGTAATATTTTTCTAAACTCATGGGCAATTATTTTATGAAAGTAAGTTGTATAGAAAGCCTATTTTGGTGATGGTGAATTGAAATGCTTTTAGGATATGGATTCTTGATATTTGCTATTATGGTGGTTTCCCTTTTTATGAAAAATTTACTTCGTACTATTTTATTTATATCGCCATAATTATTGCAATAGTATTTTCGTTTTCCTTGGTAATAATAAGTATATATTTCCCCCTCTTTATTATATTTTACTTTTGCTTTTTCCCAACTGGCAAAATTTAAAAATAAACTCTCGAAATCTCTTCGCAACGTATTTATAATTATCTTTTTATCGAGATATTTAATGCAAGAATGAAGGACAAAAGGTTTTTCTTTATTATCAAAAAATTCCATTTCAAATATCTTCATTCCCAACTCCGTAACCATTGCTACTCTATAAGAATTGCTATCGCTTTTCTTAATAATAAGCATACCACTTAGTATTTTTTCCTTATAGTTGATTTTAGCACGATAAAGATATTTGCCCTTTAAATCCGAAAATATTGAAATAGATTCTGCTGGTATCTTTTGCTGATGTGCTTCTACCAATTTTGGACTTAAAATACTAAGAACGAAGCTTAAAAATACTATCTGGAATTTGCCCATTTATTATTCTTTGATTGAATTTTATATATGTATAATCGTCTGTATTTTCGTTTAGTTTTATGCCTATTACTCCAAAATCTATTTTGTTAAAATATATTTCAATACTATTTAAAACATCTGTCATAGCTGTATTTTGTGGTAATAAGCGCGCCATATATTCATTATTACTAGAAAAATATTCAATTTTAAAGTCTTTAGAACTTAATATATTTCCATTTAATGAACTCAAAAGTAATTTATTTATTTCCTTAAATATAGGATTTGATGACATATCATATTCTTTTAGGCTTTCTTCATCTTTTATTTGTACTTTGTTTTTAGTGAGCACTATAGTGTAGGATATTGGAGTGTTGTATTGCCAACGGATAGAATTTGGCTTTTTAAAATAGAACTCTCCTTTACTTATTATTACTTCTTCAAATAAGTCTAGATGTTTTTCTTGGATAAAATCGCTATGAATATTTATTGTAGAATTTGCTTTTAATATAATTTTCTGTTTTAAACTTTCCGGATTTTCAATTTTTACATAATCATGTTTTTCAATACTCTGAATTGAGTTTAAAGTAGTAGTTCTAAAACTGATAAAAACCAATAGTAAAACTAATATGCTATTTAAAGATTTTTTGTACAATGTCATATATTTATAGTTTTATCGGCTATATGAGTCGCCTGAAAAAAATATTCATTCCTCTTTGTATGCCTGTTAGCAGGCAGGCGTTTAATGACTATTTTTTGTCAAAGTCTACACCGACTTTTCATCGGTCTCCGTTTCATAAGCTTTTAAGTTTAATAATTGATCGATATTTACAAATTTGAAGCCTGTTTGCTCCGCATATGGTATTAGAAAGTCTAGAATCTCCAGTATTCCTTCATGATTGTCATGTAGAAGTATTATATCACCACCATTTAGTTTTCTGCGAAGTAATTTAATAACCTTTTTAGTTGTGCGTTTTGTGTCGTATGTGCGTAAGCTCCATGCTATTGGCGTAACCTTAGTTTGACGAATAGCACGAGCAATATTTGGATGAGTTATCCCAAATGGTGGTCTAAAAAAATTGGGCCTTTTCCCAATAATATTTTGAAGAACATCATTGGCTTTCTCTATTTCTTCTACAGCAGCAGATGTTTTGATAAAATCGAATTTTTTACTGTGATAATAAGAATGATTGCCGATAATATGTCCTTGTTCAACAATTTTTTTTACTATG
>JAMOQI010000044.1 GCA_027064095.1 Bacteroidales bacterium
CCAGCATAAAATGGTTTTCTCCACATTTTGTATATCTGTTTCAGCGTTAAATCTATATCTCGATTACTTAATCGTTTAAGTATTGTATAATCTCGTTCTCCCCTAAGTTTCCATTTCCAAGCCTCTTTTAACACCTCTCCCTTTTCGTTTATTTCTATACGAGTTCTAGCAGCAAATCTATTTTCATCTTTAACATAAGGTCCAAATTTTGTATATCCAAATGGTACAGTACCTAGCCACTTACCATTTCTAAGAGCAGTTTTCATTCCTGGAGTTATAGAAATTAAACGCTCCATTGTTTCCTTTTTGGCATTAATTAGTTAACCCTGAAAAACACCCATATTTTGAACATTTGATTTTTTAAAAATATTATCAAGAATAATATTCACCAATCTAAAAATGGCAAAAAGAATCTGCTCTTTGATTCTGTTGAGCATTTTCTTTAAGTTGAAGGCTGTTCCTGCTAAAATTGTATTCATCATATCGCCTTTTGTACCTTTTAGGTAATTCCTTAACATTCTATGGTCGTGTTTTATATGCCCAATTACAGGCTCTATTCCTGCTCTTGCTCTAAAACGTTTTCTTGCTTTTTGTTTTTGGTATTGCCTCGTTCCTTTTTTTGGAACCGAGGGTAAAACAATTTCTGTTCCTTCAATTCTCTTCTTGCCTTTATACCCTCTATCTACAATGCCAACTTTTGGTCTTTTGCCTACTAAAAACTCCGTTTGCTTTAAGTGTTCTTCTAATGTATGTCCATCATAAGGATTATCCTCAAAGGCTAATGCGCCTACAACTATTTTGCTCGTTTTTGTCACTACAAAACCTGATTTGTTGCCAAATTCAAATTTCTTAGCTTCCTTACCCTTTGCCAAACATCTTACCTCTGGTTCATGAAGACTGTAGATTTTATTCTTATCTCCTCGTTGTTGTACTAGTATTTTGTTAATGGTGATGAATAATTCCTGATATTTTTCTTTTTGCTCTGGTGTAAACTTCCTTTCGATATCTCTTGCTTGGCGACCTGCAATAGTCTTGATTTTCTTTAATGCTGCTTTTGCTTTTTTTCGACGCTTAGGATGTTGATGAAAGCGTTGATCTATCATCAATTGCTTTAGCGTTCTGGTGTAAGTTTAACGTAATTTGATACCTTCTTGTTTTGCTATATTGTTAATCCGCTCAATTATCTTTTTGTGAAGCTTAGCATCTGTAGGGTAAGTAATATTCTTTTCCTGGGCTGTACTATCAACTAAGACTTCTGTTTCTTCTGCTTCTTTACCGAATAGTTGAATTGATATTTTTAACAATTTCTCTGCTCCTTCCTTTCCAATTCTATTTCTAAAATAAACAAAGTCTGTGGGGTCAAAAGGCTTATTTGTTTGAAAAATAACTTCTCCTGTAAAATACTGCCAATAGGGATTTTCAATCCACCTCTCAACTATAGCTTCATCACTCAAATTATACATGTATTTAAGCAATATCAGACCAACCATTCTTCGAATAGGTACACTTGGACGCCCTATATCTGAATAATAATTTGAAAAGTCTTTTTCTATTGTTTCCCAGTCGATTCTATGGGATAGTTCACATAATTCGTGCTCTAAATTTATGAAGTTTTTGATAGGTGTATCAAAAATCTTCAACTGTGGTGTTTTGTTCTGTTTTCCAATCATATCTGCAAGATTATGTGCTAAGATAGCTATTTCCTTGTAGTTATGCACCAAAATTTATTAACATTAAATGCTGTTTATCAACATCTTAAGTGGTTTTTCAGGATTAACTAACTACAAAACCTTCAGGACAATTATTGCTTTTTGATGGCTAAGGGGCTTCTGTTTTGCATTCTTAATGCATGTTCAATAAAATCAATGCATGTAGCTCCTGTTTTTGTTATCTTTGTTTTTTATCGGACAACAATGATAAAATATAAAATTAATATAAAGATAAAAGGCTGCCCGGTTTATGGAGCAGCCTTTTATATGATTATAGTTTTATGCTTTAGTAAATTACTAAAGTATTTACAAATCTTTTCCCTGATTTATTAATCATTTGAAGAACATAGGTTCCTTTTGCTAAATTGCTTGCGTCAATTGTTAAATTATTGCTACCGGCATTTGAACTCTGATTTTCTGTCATTACAATTTTACCACTAAGGTCATAAATATTGATTTGATAATAGTCAGCATGTTCAGCATTTATCTCTATTGTAAACTGTCCTTTAGAAGGATTTGGATAAAGAGCCACTTTATTTGCAAAACCGACTTCTGCTATTCCGATATAGTTTTGATCAAAACGATATTTAAAGAATTGATAATATACATTTGTAAGTTCAGCATTATCGTAGAATATTAGAGTATTTTCATCATTTTTATTATTTGCTGCATTACTCCAATTATGACTACCAACAAGTAGAGTTGGATTTGAAGTAGTTCCTTCGTCAGCTATCATAAATTTATGGTGCATTATTCCTGTTCCTATATTGTCTTCTACCAAATCATCTCCTATAAGAGCTTTCAATATTGCCCATACAGTAGAAGAACATCCTGATTCATTATTTACAAGAACCTTTAAATCAACAGAATTGTTATTTACTGCATCTTGCAAGGCATATGCAATATCAGAACGAGTAATTAGCATTGTAGCAATATCAATATTGTCATCAGCGCTATTTATCACACTTAATATTTTATCATTAGTACCATCAGAAGGACTAAAATAGCATTCTACATCTTTTCCGCCAATAATAAATTTGTGAGGTGTATTATCCATTTTATCAGGTCCAAACTTAATATTATTCATATCAGGAATTGCAGTTGCAGAACCAAACATTTCATTAAATTCTAAAGTATAAGCGATGGCTAAACTTTTATCTTGAATAATAACAACGCTATTTGGGTCAGTATTAATTTGACCGTCAGTTAAATTTGTGCTACCTGTCCATACCAAAGGTACATTAGGGTCGGTATCATAAGCATCAATAACGATAAATTTGTTATGCATTATACCATAAGCAGCACCGGTTGGACTACCAACTTTTTTAACTCCGGCAACAACATTCTGAACACCAGTATTATTTGCGCTACCGTCGAATATCATTCTAACAGTTACACCACGATTATAAGCAGCATTTAATGCTGAAGACACACTGGAAATACCGGATTCGGTAAAATTATACATAGTGAAATCAATACTAGATTTAGCTCTATTAATATATGCTATAAGTGTGTCATCAATTGCATTTTGAAGATAAACAGCATCAGTTCCTGTACTTACACTATTGTCAACAGGTGTATTAAAGTAGGTGATAACATTTCCAGTAGAAGCAGATTGGGTAATAGTTGTTTTAATTGTTGAGAAAGCAGTATCAGTACCATCCACACTAAAAGCTTTTACATAAGTCAATTCTGAAGCTGTTAATCCGGTAATACTAACACTATGAGAAGTGCTGTTACCACTAGCAGAGGCTGTGTTGCCAAGAGATGGAGTGTCTCCATACATTAATTCACTTGTACCACTTACATTTGTTGTCCAGCTAATTGTTAAACCTGTTTGGTTAATATTACTAACATCAAGAGGAGAAGTAAAAGTAATACTATTGTTCATAATGATATCGTTAGTATCGCGACAAAGAAGTTGATAACCACTTGTTGGGCTAGTATAAGAATACTGCGAAGTAATACCTATTAAATCAACCATTCCCATTGGAATTATTGTTCCAATAAGTGGGTGGTTGGAACGAACATATATTGATGATGTTTGACCATTGGCAGTAAAATTATAAGATGTATTACTGCTAAAAGTTCCACCAGGATTAGTAGTAAATGTTGCTCCGTTAATTCTCACCAACTCACCTTCACGATTTTCATTAAGTGAATCTGGGACAATCACTTCAGGATTTGGTAAAGCGTTGCCAGTGCTCAAAACAGTAAAGCTACTAACAGGATCCATCTCCAATAGTTGGTTATAGTCTTTTAATGTACCGGTAAGTTCTATCGAGTCTCCTCTATTAACATTTGCCAGAGAAGAGCTATAAGCCGCAATACCAGCAGTTGTGTCTTGTAGATATCGTATTCCTCCCAATTCGCCTCCATTAGTTACTATTCCTCTAATAGTAACAGTTGCACCGGCACCAAGGGTTCTTGCTGCTGAAATGGTAATTTGCGAGTAAGCATATGATGATGCAAGAAGCATCAAAATAAGTATTAATTTTTGTTTCATAATTGGATGTATTTATAAATATTTATTCTAATATGTTTAATGATTATTTTAAATTATTCTATTTCTTAAATTTTAATAGCTAATGAAGTCATAAAACGTCTTCCCATTCCAAAAAATACAGTTGCAGAGCGTGCGCTTGAGTCATTCCATCCTTGATCTCCATAAGGGTCATTATTCTGTGCATCAGATACATATACATTATCCAATGCATTAAGAACAATAAATCTTAAGTCGAAACGCATTTTTTTGATTTTAAAATGATATCCTGCAAAAATGTCAACGGTATAATAGTTTGGAATTTTCCAACTTTGCTTTGGAGTGCCATCAGGGTTAAATGCATTAACATTATCAGAATTATTAGGGTCAAGTGAAATTGGGTCAAATTGTGAGTAGTTTTTACCAAAATATGTAATAGCACCTTTTATATAAGTTCCTTTTACTGCTTTCCAAGGGAGCTGCCAACGTAAACTCTCACGAATTTGAGTTTGAGCGGCATCACCAACATATAATCCTTTAGCTACATAGTATGCAGTTCCTACTACATTACCGGTATTTTCATCAGTAACTTCAGCAGAATCTGTTGATAGCCATTTCCAATCTCCTAATGAAATAACAGTCTCCGAAATAAAATCTTTTGTAATTCTATAGCCAAATTCTGCTTCAACACCTAAGTGCAGTGCATCCATACCATTAATATTTACGCTATAGGTATTATCTTCATTATCTCTAAAAGTAAAGGCTCTATCAGCTGGTTTGTTTTGCCAATATGTTGCGTATGAATTGAAATTAAATGTAAATTTTTCGTTATAAAAACTATATCCCAATTCTCCGGAAAGAATCTTTTCATTTTTAATATCACGATATAGTCTATTGTTATTATCATAAACATTCTGAAAACGAGGAGCCTTATTTAAGTATCCGGCATTGAAAAAAACATTTTGAGTTTCACTAATATTATAGTTAGCTCCTATTTTAAAAGTAAAACCGGGAAGATATTTCCAGCCTGTTTCTGAATATCTTGCTTCAGGACTATTAATATCATACTTCTTACCATTAATTGATACGGTATCTGAATATACTGTTGTAACGTTTCCAATAGGATAAACAAATCTTGTACTATCGTGATAACCTACTGCTTGAGGATAAACAACTCCATCAATAACCAAGTCTTTCTTTTTGAAATAATCCACTCTATTATATCCGGTATATGCAAATGTAAGATTAGCAAATAATGACCAGTTTCCTTCTATATATTTAAGCTGACCAAACAGACCGCCCCAACGAACATTTCCGTCATTATGATATAAGATTTTATCACCTTCAGATTTTAAATAATTAGGATTTGTATAATCGTTTCTGTGATTATATTTAGCATTGTAATCGTAATATTTATCAGCGCCAAGCATATCATAAGCTTGTCTATAATGCTGTCCGGTATAAGTCCTTAAATCAATACCTCCGGAGAAATTAAGTCTATTATTAATTTTATAGTCAATAGTTGATAATGCTCCCAACCAAAAATGATTATTAATAGAGCTTCTGAGAATATCATTAGTACTATTTATTGTCGGGTCGGCAGCACCTTTTATATTTGCATCGTAAATAGATTGAAAGTCAATAGTTCCATCACTTAGTGGATTAGGAGTATGAGTTAAGCCCGTACCTCCTCCACTACCAATAGATAGATATACTATGTTCGACCAATATGTTTTAGGATTAATATTCCAATAATCACGAATACTGAACATTGGTTTAAAGTAATAATTTTTTCTTTCTGTCATTACAGAAGGGCTTGTTTCACCTAAAGCAGTTCTTGTAAGATATCCCCAATGAGCATTATATCTCAATCCTAAGTTTGTAGGTAATCCTGAAATATAGTCTTCAGGGTTTTTCATACCTATTTCATCTGCATAGTCGGTATCATACATTGTAATAGGTTTTTTGTAAGAACGCTGACCATGAGACTGTGGTGCTCCCATACCTGAGAAGCTAATAAGATGATTCCCTATTTTTTTATCAACTCTTAAATAGAAGAAATATCCTTTTGTCCATGTTTGATCCACCCAGCCATTTCCTCGTTTATAAGAACCGGCAAAAGTTACTCCCCAGCCATTTTTCATTCTACCAGTAGTTATTCCCAGTGAGGTTCGTGCAAAACCATCACTTCCTATTTCTTGCTTTACTTGTAAACCTTTTTTAGATTCAATACCTTTGGTGACAATATTCATTGTACCACCAATAGAAGGTAATGCTAATTTTGAAGCTCCCAATCCTCTCTGTACTTGAATAGAGCGTGTTACCACATCAAGTCCAAACCAGTTAGACCAGTAAACCCAACCATTCTCCATATCGTTAACAGGAATACCATCAAGCATTACAGCAATATTTCTTTGGTTAAAACCACGAATATTTATTCTGGCATCACCATCACCACCTCCTTGTTGTGTAGCATAAACCCCTGGTGTAGAATTTAGTACCATTGGAATATCTTGTGATGCAAGTTCTTCATCCAGCTTAGCTGGCTTTATTGTTGAGAAAGCAACAGGAGTTTCCCGCGAACGAGCGACATCTGCTACTACTTCTACTGCTTTTAGAGTAGTGTTTTGTAATTTAATATTTATTGAAACACTTGGTTTATTTAGTTTTACTTTTTTAACAACTTGATTATACCCAACATAAGAGAATGTAAGTTCATATTCTCCATAAGGAAGGTTAAATTCAAAATTCCCATCTACATCAGAGACAGCGCCTTTTCCCGGAGCATACATAATATTTACTCCTATTAATGTTTCTCCATTTGAACCATCTGATACGGTTCCTTTAATAATACCATTCTGAGCAAATGAGCTAAGACTTAATAGCATTATTGCTACAATAATATATATTCCTTTATTCATGATTATAGCGATTTTTGTTGGGTGATAAGCTAAAAAAACCCTCTGTATAGAGGGTTTAAATTTCTTTAATTGTTAATTATTATCGAATAATAATCTTTTTCGTTGTAGTTGTATTATCAGCAAAATAAACATTTACAATATACATCCCTGCTTCAATATTTTCAGTAGTAATTTTCATATCACCTCTGGCAACATCATTTTTCTTTGAAATAACTACTTGTCCAACAGAATTGATAATTTCAACAGATGAAATAATTTCTGTACCTTTTACCATAAACCAACCATTAGTAGCAGGATTTGGGTAGAAGAAACAATCGTTTGTCTTTTTGGCAGTGTTCTTTATTGAGTTTGGTTGACAAGTATTTTGATGCCATCCTAAATGATCAAAAGTTTGGTTTCCAATAGAATCCCATTCTGTTGTTGGGTTAAAAAATGTTGGATTAGTAATAACACCTTGTTGCACATCATATTTTCTAATAAGTGTATTTCTTCTTGTCCACCAACGAGCACCACCTGCACTAGTAAAGCCATTTAATGTATCAGCAGTCCAGGCAATACCTGGGTCTTCACCAATTTTTCCAATAATATCAACGTAAGTACCATTTAGTTTCTCAAGAGTAATAGCATCATTACCATTGAAATACATCATTTTATTTTGATTGTAAACAGGGCATAAGAAAGTGTCGGCAGCAGCTATTAAAGCAGCATCTACTATAGTATCGTATCCTGTTCCATTTGGATCTCTTTTGTCTGATACAACAACCCAACACTCAGCAGGTGCTAATGTATTAGAAAGTCCAACTGCATATGGAGTTGTTCCTCCGTTTGAATAGCGAACTAATTGATACTGTGATAAATCAACAGCGGTATTAGTAGGATTGTAAATCTCTAAAGCTCTATTGTTTCCGTAGCCGTGAACATATTCTGAAATGAAAAGTTCATTGCATTGAGCAAAGCTTGTTGCACTTATTAAAAGTACTAGTACTGAAAGTAAAATTTGTTTCATAATTATAAAAATTTAAATAAATGTTTTGTCAATTAACTCATTAAAAATAAAGGGATAGCAAAAATACTGTTTTTTTTTATTCACACAATTTTTATATTGTTAATTTTTTTAGGATTTCTTAATGATACTGTAACCTTAGTTGTGATGCCTTTAGAAAAATATAAGTAGAATAAAATACAGATATTATTATTTGTCTTATAAAAACAGAAATAAATAAAGGAAATGCGTATTTGTTTGACAATTAAGAATTGCGACATTATAACAAAGCGTATATCAATAGGGTAACAGCTGATTGGTCCGCATTATTCATCCAAAAGTATAGAGAATTGTATGAATAAGCCATTAATAGTGGTATGCAATGTGGGGAAATCTTATCGAAACAAGTTCAGGGCAGGTTGATTATTTGTGGATAATGCGGGCTTGTTAATAATAAAACATGATAGTTTATTATTAGTAAAACAATGGTTACAATGTTGTAACTTTGTTCATTAATTTGAAATAATAAATTATGGATTACAAAAACTATTATATCATTAAGTCAACACCTGACCAAGTTTATTTAGGTTTGACAAACCCTCTAACAATACACCTTTGGTCTGGTGAAGAGGCAGAAATGGAAGACAAAGAAGGAAGTGAATTTTCATTATTCGAAGGAAGTATTGTTGGGAGAAATATTGAATTGGTTCCCGGCAAAAAGATTGTTCAACAGTGGTATTTTGGAGATGACGGTCCGGAATCAATAGTTACTATACTTCTGCATCCCAAAGGGGAATATACTTCTTTAGAACTAAGGCATAAGAATATTCCGGAACAAGATTATGATGATATTGTAGAAGGATGGAACGAAGTCTATATGGAGCGACTAATAGAATTTTACGATGAATAACAAGTCTTTTGCTAGTGATAATTGGGCTCCTGCATGTTCTGAAGTAATGCATGCTTTAAATAAGGCAAATAATTGGCACGCCGGAGCATATGGAGATGATAAATATACCAAACAGGCAGAGGAGCTTTTTAAGAGAATATTTGGAGAACATACAAAAACATATTTTGTATATAACGGTACAGCAGCTAATATTTTATCACTATCAGTTATAAACGATTCCTTTAATGCGGTTATTTGCAGTGAACATGCTCATATTAATGTTGACGAATGTGGTGCTGTAGAGAAAATTGTTGGGACAAAAATTATCAGCCTTCCAAGTGAAAACGGCAAAATCACTATTGACCAAATAGAGCCTCACATAAAGGCTTTAAGAATGCCACATCAGGTTGTTCCAAAGGTTATTAGCATAAGTCAGCCCACAGAATTAGGCACAATTTATTCTATAAATGAAATAAAAGCATTGGCAGAATTTGCTCATAATAACGATGTTTTTCTACATGTTGATGGTGCACGTATTTCAAATGCTGTTGTTGCTTTAAATAGTGATTTTAAAACTTTAATTACTGACACCGGCGTTGATATTCTATCTTTTGGAGGTACTAAAAATGGAATGATGTTCGGTGAAGCTGTGGTAGTACTAAATACTCATTTGCAAAAAAAAATTGAATTTTATAGAAAGCAATTTCTTCAACTAGCTTCTAAAATGCGATTTATCTCAGCACAATTTTTAGCCTTAATGAATGATGATGTTTGGAAGCGTAATGCAGAAAACTCTAATAAAATGGCTATGCTATTAGCTAAAGGCTTGTCTAAATATCCTGAGGTAAAGATATCTCAAGTTGTTGAAACAAATGGGGTCTGGGCTATATTACCGGATAATTTTGCTGATAAACTTATGAAAAAAAGTTTTTTTCATCCCTGGGATTTAGAAAGAAAGGAGTATAGAATAATGACAGCTTTCGATACTACTAAAGAGGAGGTTGATTCTTTTCTATCAGCATTGGATACTGCTAAATAATTTTCTACTTTTGTAATTATAAATTATCGATTAATTATGGGTACAACACTTCAGATTGCAAAACAAGGAAATTGGTTATGGCAAGGTAAAGAACCATTTGTAATTTCGGGTCCTTGCAGTGCAGAGAATCGCAATCAGCTGTTAGAAACAGGGCGATTATTAGCAAAAATTTCTCAAGTTAACATGCTAAGAGCGGGAATATGGAAGCCTCGTACTCGTCCTGATATATTCGAAGGAATTGGGGAGCCGGCACTCGATTGGTTATTAGAACTAAAAAAAGAAACAGGTTTAAAAACCTGCGTTGAAGTAGCCACTCCTGAACACGTAAATTTGGCATTAAAATATGATGTAGATGTTCTTTGGATAGGTGCTCGTACAACTGTAAATCCTTTCTCAGTTCAAACTATTGCTGATAGTCTCAAAGGTGTTGACATTCCTGTAATGATAAAAAATCCACTTCATCCTGATTTAAAGCTTTGGATTGGCGCTTTGGAGAGAATTAATAATGCAGGAATTAACAAATTAGCAGCCATACATCGAGGTTTTTATACGTATGATAACAAGCCATTTAGAAACCTTCCTATGTGGGAAATTCCGATAGAATTAAAGAGAATTATTCCTGAGTTGCCACTTATTTGTGACCCTTCTCACATTAGTGGTAATAGGTCATTGATAAAAAGCGTTGCTCAGCGAGCTTTAGACCTTAGTTTTGATGGTCTCATGATAGAATCTCACTATGATCCTAGTATAGCTCTTACCGATGCTGCACAGCAACTTAGCCCACAAGCACTGAGGGAAATGATTGACAGCTTGGTTATTAGAAAGGAATATGGCTCCTCTGATTTCGAAAACCTTTTGGAAAAATTGAGATTCGAGGTCGATAATCTTGATCACGAATTATTAAATATTTTAAGCCAAAGAAACGAAAAAACAAAGCAAATTGGAGAATACAAAAAGCAAAATAATATTACCGTATTACAAATTTCTCGTTTAAGAAAAATGATACAAGAAAGACTTGATTACGGAAACAACTTAGAATTAGATAATAATTTTATTTTAAAATTGCTTCAGTTAATACATAAGGAATCTATTAGAGTTCAAACAGATATTATGCAAGAGAAATAATCTTTAAATATAAAGAATTATGAAGAATTATAAAATCTACTGTGGAGGAGAATTTATTGACACTCCAAATAAACTAAAAGTTGTAAATCCATATACTAATAATGTTTTTGCAGAAACATATCTTGCTACAAAAGATATTCTTGAAACTGCAATAAAAGCAGCGGAAGGAGTTAAGGAAGAAATGCAGAGTTTACCTTCGTATGTAAAGTATAAAGCTCTCATGCACATATCTAATACATTAAAAGAGCGTAAGGAGTATTTTTCTGAGATTCTGTGCCAAGAATCGGGAAAGCCAATGGTATATTCTCGTGGAGAAATTGACAGGGCTATACAAACTTTTAGTATTGCTGCCGAGGAAAGTAAAAGATTTCCGGGAGAGGTAATTAGTCTGGACTGGACACCTGCAGGTAAAGGTAGGCAAGGAATAGTAAAATACTTTCCTGTAGGATTAGTTGCCGGGATATCTCCTTTTAATTTTCCGATGAACTTGGCTGTACATAAAATAGCACCGGCTATAGCAGCTGGTTGTCCTATTATCCTTAAACCATCGACAAACACTCCACTTTCTACTCTTGCTTTAGCAGAAATTATTGCTGAAACAGAATTGCCAAAGGGTGCTGTTTCTATTTTACCTATGGACAGAACTACAGGAAACCAACTTGTTACCGATGATAGATTTAAGCTTCTTAGTTTTACCGGTTCTCCACATGTGGGATGGATGATGAAAGCACAGGCTGGTAGAAAAAAAGTAGTTTTGGAGTTAGGAGGTAATGCGGGTCTTATAATTACAAAATCGGCAGATTTAGATTTGGCTGTAAAAAAAGCCGTTATTGGAGGTTTTGCTTATTCGGGACAAGTATGTATTCATGCTCAAAGAATATATGTTGCAAAAGAAATTTTTGAAGAATTCTCAAATAAATTTGTAGAGCAGGTGAAAAACCTTCATCTTGGAAATCCAATGGATGATAATACTCAAATCTCTTCAATGATAGATGAAAATAATGCTATTAGAGTTGAGAACTGGGTTAAAGAAGCTGTGGAGGATGGGGCTAAAATAATCTGTGGAGGAAAACGTAATGGAACATATTATGAGCCTACAGTACTAGTGGATACCAAACCTAAAATGAAAGTTTGTGCATTAGAAGTCTTTGGTCCTGTGGTAACTCTTGAACCTTTTGACGATTTTAAAATAGCTATTGATGAGGTAAACCAAAGTGAGTTTGGATTGCAAGCCGGTATTTTTACCAATCAAATTGATGAAATGGATTTTGCTTTCGCAAAATTAGAGGTCGGAGGTGTTATTATTAACGATTCTCCTATTTTTAGAGTTGATCACATGCCTTATGGTGGAGTGAAAGATTCCGGTCTTGGCAGAGAAGGTTTAAAATATGCAATGATGGATATGTTGGAAGCTAGAATTTTGGTTAAAAATTAATTAATTTATATTACAAAACTTTATAATAAGTAGAAAAAACACCTTAAACTTTATAGTGTAAAAAACTATAATAAAAAATCATTCAGGATTATTCACAAATAATCGGGGGCGAATTGTATGAATAATGCGGGTTAATAATAATCTGAGTTAAATATGATATTATTAAATCTTTTTTTTACATTTGTGGCTTATAAACAAGGTATATGAGTAAGCATAAACATAAGGAATCATATATTGTTGAGTATGGTATTAAAGTTTTAATGATTTTTTACCTTGCTTCTGTTTTTTTCTATATTGAAACTTTAGATCCGGCAAATAATTTTGACTCTAAGTTGAGTGTGATATTTGTTGTTAAATTGGTACTCTTAGTTTCGTTCTCTATTTTTATATTAGCAGTAGAGGAAAAGACATTTAAGATTGTTGGCTTTTCAACAATTATATTGGGTGCTTTTTATAAAATACTATTATTAATTTCACAAGATAGTTTTGCTTTTCATCAAATATTATCTATAGGTGATTCCGTAATGCTAATAGGAGTGTCCATTTACTATCTGTATCGTCATAAATTAAAGCAAAAAGTATATGATAGTAAGAAAAAGCGAAGGTCAAAATCAATAAACCATAATGTTTTAGACTAGAAATCTCTATCTTTAAAGGTGTCTGTATTATCGATAGTCTGTCCGGAATATTTCTCAGTTTCTTCTGTCATATATTTTAATTCAATATTTACTTCTTTAAACATTGCTTCTGATTCTTCACCGGCATGATATTTTTTTTCACAAACAACTCTTTTTATACCACAGTTAATTATTAACATAGCACATGTTCTGCAGGGTGTCATTCTACAATAAAGAGTTCCCCCTTCGAGGGCAATACCTCTACGTGCAGCTTGTGTGATAGCGTTTTGTTCGGCATGGACAGTCCTAACACAATGTTGTGTTACATGTCCGTCTTCATGAATTACTTTTTTAAACAAATGACCAACATCATCACAATGGTCTAAACCTTTTGGCGCACCTACATATCCTGTTACAAGTATTTGTTTGTTTTTAGTAATTACACATCCACTTCGTCCTCTATCGCATGTTGCTCTCTTTGCTACTGTATCAGCTAGTTCTATAAAGTATTCGTCCCATGATGGACGAACATATTTTGTTTTAGACTTATCCATTGTTGTTTATTTTATTAAGAACTTTGTCAATTTCTATATTTAAACTTTGCAAATCGCCATTATTATTGAATTTGAAATCAGCCATTTCAATACATTTGCTAAGGTTCTGTTTATTAGGATCAGTGGTATTCATTTCTCTGGCTTCATTGGCCAAAAAAGTATCAAAATCTATATTATCAGTACTAGAATTTCGAATTTTAATTCTCTCATATCTAAGTTTAGGGTCTGCATCTACTGCAAAAAGATAAAAGTTAGATTTTGATTTTAATGAATCTATTTCACCGGGAGTTCTAATACTCTCAATTATACAATTTTTAGAGTGTTTAGCAGCTTCTTTATATATTTCGTCTATAATAAAACTAGGAGAATGATTATTTCTTAAATCATTAGCAACTAATGTCATACTATCTCTATTTACTTCTAGTCCTCGTGATTTAATTTCATTAATTAAATAAGCTCTAACAGAGTAGTGAGCAAAATCATATTTCTTTTTTAAGAACTCAACGATAGTTCCTTTTCCTGCTCCTAGTGTACCTGTAATTCCTATAACTATCATCAAATTAATATGTTTTTTTTTCTTTAAGCTTGGCAATCCATTTTTCATCTATTGCAATAGGTTTAAAATTCATCATTGCTTGAAGTAATTTTTTTGGATCTGATTCAACAATTACGTTATGTCGATGTTCGTATTTCATAAATTTCTCTTCCATAATATGGTCTAAAAATTTTATTAAATGGTCGTAATATCCATCAACATTAAGAAACCCAACAGGTTTTTCACTCCATCCCAGTTGAAAATATGTTAATACTTCCATCACTTCATCAAGGGTGCCAAAACCACCCGGCATAGCAATAAAAGCATCAGATAGATCATTGATTTTATTTTTTCTGGTACTCATATTGTCAACAACAATCATTTCGTTAAGTCCATCATGTCCTACTTCTTTTTCTAATAAAGCTGTAGGCATCACGCCAATGGCTTTTCCACCTTTTGCCATTATACTATTGGCTATAACACCCATTAGTCCAACTTTTCCTCCCCCAAAAATAAGCTTTATTTTTTCCTCTGCCATAAGTTTGCCCAGCTTCTCGGCTTCCTGCGAATAAATTTCTCTTGCTCCAATACTTGAACCACAAAATACTCCAATGCTTTTTATTTTCATAAAATTAATATTATAATAATATTATAAATAATAGTGCTAAATTAATGAAAATATTGATTTTTATTTAGGATTAATGAAATCATTATCCTACTACAATATTTACAATTCGTTTAGGAACAACAATTACCTTTCTAATGGTTTTTCCTTCTAACCACTTTTGGGCTTCTTTTGATTCTAATACAGCTGTTTCAACTTCTTTTGGGTTATAACTTATAGGAAGCTGTATTTTGAAACGCATTTTACCATTAAAAGAAACAGGATAAGAAAAGTCATTCTCTTTTACAAACTCTTCTTTAAAAATAGGAAATTCTGCTTTAGTAACACTTTCCTTATGTCCTAATAATGACCATAGTTCTTCAGCAATATGCGGTGCATATGGTGAAATAAGAATGCATAATGGCTCAAGAATTTCACGTTTATTGCATTTAAGATCAGTAAGTTCATTAGTTGCAATCATAAATGCACTTACGCCTGTATTAAAACTAAATCTTTCTATATCGCTTTCAATTTTGGCAATAGTTTTATGAAGTACTTTCAATTCTTTAGCAGAGGCTTTATCATCACTTATATTCAAGTTGTCATTATTGTCGTGATAAAGTCTCCAGAATTTTCTGATAAAACGAAAAACACCTTCTATTCCTTTAGTATCCCATGGTTTTGATTGCTCAATAGGTCCTAGGAACATTTCATATAGGCGTAATGTGTCGGCACCGTATTTTTCTATTAAATCATCAGGATTTTGTACGTTATACAAACTCTTTGACATTTTTTCTATTTCGTAACCACAAATATATTGATTGTTTTCCAGAACAAATTCGGCGTCAGTAAATTCAGATTGCCATTTTTTAAATGCTTCGATATCAAGGATGTCATTATTTACAATATTAATATCCACATGGATTCTTTGAGTATCATATTGTTTACGAAGTCCGTAACTAACAAATTTATTTTCACCTTTTATTCTATAAACAAAATTAGAACGTCCTTGAATCATACCTTGGTTAATGAGTTTTTTAAAAGGCTCTTCTTTTACTACCATTCCTAAATCATAAAGAAATTTGTTCCAGAAACGGCTATAAATTAAGTGCCCCGTAGCGTGCTCTGCCCCACCGATATATAAATCAACATCTTGCCAATAGTTTACAGCTTCCGGAGAGAAATACTGTTCGTTATTATTAGGATCCATATATCGTAAATAATACCCACTGGAGCCGGCAAAACCCGGCATAGTATCGACTTCAAGAGGATATCCCTCTTTTGTTTTCCAGTTTTTAGCTCTTGCCAATGGCGGTTCACCTTTTTCTGTTGGTAAATATTTATCTACCTCAGGAAGTTCAAGTGGTAAATCTTTTATTGAAAGCACTTGTGGCATTCCATCTTTATAATAAACAGGGAATGGTTCTCCCCAATATCTTTGACGAGAGAAAGTAGCATCACGTAGTTTGAAATTTATTTGTTTTTCGCCAATTCCTAATTTTTTTAATTTATTGATAGCGGCACCAATAGCTTTTTTTACCTCAAGTCCATTGAGAAAATCAGAATTTATTAATTTACCTTCTTTTGCATCGTATGATTCTTCAGAGATGTCTCCTCCTGAAACCACTTGAACAATTGGTATATTAAATTTCTTAGCAAATGCATAATCGCGACTATCATGAGCAGGAACAGCCATTATTGCACCTGTTCCGTATCCTGTTAATACATAATCTGCAATCCAAATAGGGATTTTTTCCCCGGAGAATGGATGAATAGCATAAGAGCCAGTAAATACTCCACTAACTTTTTTAACTTCAGTCATTCTTTCTCTTTCTGACCTGTTTTTAGCCCAGACTACATACTCTTCTACTTCTGCTTTATGTTCTTCTGTAGTAAGTTTCTCTACCCAATTATGCTCAGGAGCAATAACCATAAAAGTAGCTCCGTAAAGTGTATCAGGACGAGTGGTGAAAACTTCTAAAGATTCATCGTTTTTTTCTAGTTTAAAAAATACTTTTGCTCCGACAGATTTTCCTATCCAATTTTTCTGCATTTCTTTAAGAGCATCACTCCAGTCAACTTTCTCCAACCCATCTAAAAGTCTTTGTGCATAAGCTGTTACCCTAAGGCTCCACTGTTTCATTACTTTGCGTTCAACGGCATAACCTCCTCTTACAGAAAGACCATCTTTTACTTCGTCATTTGCAAGTACAGTTCCTAATTCAGGACACCAATTAACAGCAGTTTCACTTTGGTAAGCAAGTCTATATTGCATTAATATTTCTTGCTTAGCTTTATCTTCCATTGCTTTCCACTCATTAGCTGTAAAATTAGGCACGTCTCCACAAGCAGCATCAATCTTTAAATTTCCATTAATATTAAAAATTTGCTCTAATAAATGAATAGGCTCAGCTTTTTTACTTGCATTATTATACCAATATGTAAATAGTTTTGTAAATACCCATTGTGTCCATTTATAGTATTTGGGGTCAGAGGTTCTTATCTCTCGGTTCCAATCAAATGAAAAACCAATCTTCCCAAGCTGTTCCTTATATCTTTTAATATTAATTTCAGTGGTAATAGCAGGATGCTGACCTGTCTTTATAGCATATTGTTCTGCCGGTAAACCATAAGCATCAAAGCCCATAGGATGAAGCACATTAAATCCTTTGTGTCGCTTATAACGTGAATATATATCCGATGCAATATAACCCAGCGGATGACCAACATGAAGCCCTGCTCCTGAAGGGTATGGGAACATGTCTAATACGTAAAACTTTGGTTTGGTTTTGTCTATTTCTGCTTGATAGGTGTTATTATTAGTCCAGTATTGTTGCCACTTTTTTTCTATATCTACAAAACTATATTCCATCGAAAATTAAATTTAAAATTAATGCGCGAAATTAAGAAAAAAAGCGGCCTAAATTAAGTGGGTTTTCCTTTGCCTTGCTTCGATACTATTTTATTCTTTTTGGTGAAGAAAATTACTGTGCAAGACAAAGGAAAACTATACCACTACCTAAACATTTGTTATGCTAAGTAATTTATTTTATCATGATTTTTTATGAAGAAGTTCTTCTCTAATCATTGTTTTGCCACATTTAGGACATTTTAAAGTAGTACATTTTACGCCTCTCTCATGTGGTATTTTTTCTCCACATTTAGCACAAACACAATAACCCCCTTGTCCATATCCTCCTCCATTATTTTTAAATCTTCCACTACCTTTACCCGTTCCTTTGCCTTGTCCCATACTATCTCCCCTACCATCGTAGTGTTGTGTGCCATGATGCTCATGTTTTCCTGTTCCTCTATGCAATTCTTTTCCTTTATAATCCATAGCTTAGTTTATTATTTATTTTTTAAACCGGAAATTAAACTATCAATCTTACTTTCCAAAATAGAAATTCGTTTTTCTATATTGGAATTATCGGTTGTATCGCGTTCTGCAAAATATCTATACCCCATACCTCTTCCATTTCCATATCCTCCACCAAAGTGTCTGCTTCTCCTACCAAATCCACTACCTTGCCTAAAGCCATTTCCTGCACCCATATTAACAAACTCTTCATTTTCATATCCAGCAGTATTATATCCTGCACAATATCCTGCTCTTCGACCAGTCATTTTACCCAATCCATTTGGACCTGTTTTATCTCCTCTTGGCATATTTACCTCCTATTTTAAATATTATTATTAAAAATTAAATTATTGACGGCACAAAGATAATGAACATATGTTCATTTGTCAAGTTTTTAACATAAAAAAACAGATAACTAAAATTAATTATAATTATCTGTTTAGCAATATGTTATTTATAGTACTTAATCCAAAGTAGTAAAATCACCTATACTTACACTACGAGAATGTCCTTTGTAATGAACATAATTACCAATCATAGATTGTAGTAAAGCAGCATTATCAATATTACAATTTGTTTGAATAATGCTATTTTTAATAATGGAATTAGTAATCTTACTTCCCTCACCTATTGACACATGTGGTCCAATAATAGAATTTTCAATAACAACATCATTACCAATAAAACAGGGTTCTATTATCAGCGAATTGTCAGTTTTAACATTATCAGCAATTAACTTTTCAATTCCATTAAGTTCCAGAATTCGTTGATTAGTATAAACTGTAGCGTCTTTATTACCACAATCTAACCATTCTTTAACTTGGCCACTATAAAATTTCAATCCTTTTAGTTTCATATTTTCCAAAGCATCAGTAAGCTGATATTCACCACTTTTTACAATATTGTTATCCATTAAGTATTGAAGTTCACTCTGTAGATTTTCACCATCCTTAAAATAGTAAATACCAATAATTGCTTCATTAGAAACAAACTTGGCTGGTTTCTCCACAAAATCAGTGATAATACCATTAGTATCTTTTTTTACAACACCAAAAGCAGAAGGATCTTCTACTTTATGTGTCCAAATAATGCCATCTTTGTCTAAATCTAACTGAAAATCGGCGTCGAATAATGTATCGGCAAAGGCAACAATAACATTACCTTTAAGCGAATCTGCTGCACAATTAATAGCATGAGCTGTGCCCAAAGCTTTTGTTTGATAATAGATACTTCCTTTTGCTCCGAGATTCTCAGCGATTTTTATTAATTCTTTTTCTACTTCATCACCAAAATCACCAATAATGAAGGCAATCTCATCAACATCATGGCCAGCAACTTTAACAATCCCTTCTGCAAGGCGTTGAACGATTGGTTTACCGGCAATTCTAATAAGGGGTTTAGGAATAGTAAGAGTATGAGGTCTCATTCTTTTACCCATTCCTGCCATTGGTATAATTATTTTCATATGTTTAAAATTTATTAATATGTATGTGATATGGAGTCACATAACAATATTTTAATCATGCCTCTGTGGGGCAATTTACGATTAAAAATTGTTATGTTCGTTGCATATGATTAAATATTTTCTATAGGAGAAATCGATCTTTGCCGATTTTCATTTTGTTATAATTAGTTTTTACACTCCGGTACTTCCAAATCCTCCACTACCTCTCTCAGTAGATGATAAGTCCTCAACCAATTCCCATTCTGCTTGTTCGTGAGATGCAAATACCATTTGGGCAATTCTATCACCGTGTTTAATAGTAAAAGATTCGTTGGAGAGATTTATAAGAATTACCATTATTTCACCCCTATAATCGGCATCAATAGTCCCAGGAGTGTTTAGGACAGTAATGCCCTTTTTTATTGCCAATCCACTTCTAGGACGAACTTGTGCTTCATAGCCTATAGGAATTTCAATAAAAATACCTGTTGGTACAATTGTTCTTTCAAGTGGCTTCATTATAATATCAGCCTTTAAGTTGGCCCGTAAATCCACTCCAGCACTTGCTTTAGTGCCATAATGAGGTAAATCATTATTAGATTTATTTACAATTCTTATTTGCATACCTTTTGTATTTATTTTGGCAAAGATAAGATTTTTAGATAAGTATATACTCTTTTTCAAGAAATCAATAAATAGATAAAAAACATAATAAAATACCTGCTATTTTTCTCTATATTTGCCAATTCAGATTTTTATAGGAATTTTATTTTCATTATTAACCAATAATTTACAATATGTTTAAAGGACACCCTAAAGGACTATATGTCGCTTTTTTTGCCAATATGGGCGAGCGTTTTGGTTTCTATACTATGATGGGAGTTTTGGTTTATTACCTAACTGCTAAATATGGATTAACAGGAACTAATGCAGGTTTTATTTACAGTACCTTTTACTTTCTAATTTACGGATTAGCTCTTGTTGGAGGTTTAGTTGCAGATAAAACTCAAAATTATAAAGGAGTTATTTTTGTTGGATTAATTACCATGCTAGCCGGCTATATTCTTATGTCAATACCTGGTTTTGGCTTAGGTTTTACGCTTTTTGCATTATTTACTATTGCATTTGGTAATGGTCTTTTCAAAGGAAATTTACAAGCTGTAGTGGGTCAATTGTATGATGACCCTAAGTACTCACATCTTAGAGATTCTGCATTTAGTGTTTTCTATATGGGGATAAATGTGGGAGCACTTTATGCACCACATGCTGCTTCAGGCATTATTAGTTGGTTTATAAGAAGCCAAGGATATGAAAGAAATGATCTTCTTCCCGGATTAATTCATAAATTTAATAACGGAACTTTATCAGCAGTAGAATCTACTGATTTTCAAAAACTTGCAGATAGTGTTACGGGTACAACAGTGAGTGATTTAACAGCCTTTGCGCATGATTATTTAACTGCATATAGTACTGGTTTTAACTATGCCTTTGCTGCTGCAGGAGCAACAATGGTTGTTTCATTTATAGTATATTTATTATTTAAAAATATGCTTCCTGATGTAAAGAAAAAGCAAGAAGAAGGTACTGCTGTAGTAGAAATGAGTAAAGAAGAGACAAAGCAAAGAATGACAGCTCTATTTCTTGTATTTGGAGTAGTAATATTCTTTTGGATGGCATTTCATCAAAATGGACTTACTATGAGTCTGTTTGCTAGAGATTATACAGTTCAAGAAGTTGGACCTAGCGCAAATATATTCTTTAATGTTTGGTCGTTGACGGCGGTAATAGTTGGCTTCTTTGGCTTCCTGACATTAATAAAGAAAGAAGCTAGTATGATTAACCGCGTTATTGGTGGTGGTATTACTGTAGTGGGAGCCTATGCTGTTTACTATATGTATGGAACTTTTGCAGAATCTACTCCTTTTTCACCAGAGTTATTCCAACCTTTTAATCCTTCATTTATAGTAATTCTTACTCCTATTATCTTGGGTATTTTTGCTTGGTTGAATAAAAGAGGTAAAGAACCTTCTGCTCCTCGTAAAATTGGTATGGGAATGATTATTACTTCCGTTGCATTTTTAATTTTATTAATAGGCTCCATTGGTTTAGATCCATTTAGTGCACTAACACCGGAATCTCCAAGAGTTGGCGTGGGTTGGTTAATAGGAACATATTTCACCCTTACTATTGCTGAGCTATTCCTAAGCCCAATGGGTATATCGTTTGTTTCGAAAGTGTCTCCTCCAAAATATCAGGGATTGATGCAAGGTGGATGGCTTGGAGCTACAGCTCTTGGAAATCAAATGTTATGGATTGGAAGTTATCTTTATGAAAGAATTGCAATTTGGCAAGTCTGGCTAGTTTTCATTGTTCTAACCTTAATTGCTGCAGCATTTATATTCTCTATAATGAAAAAATTAGAAAAAGTATCGAAATAATAATTCTATAATATATTAGGTTAAAGGCTGCTATGAACTACATGGCAGCCTTTTATTTTTCTCATTCATCACAATACATTATGTACTTTTGCAATACTAAAATTTACAGATATGAAAAACATCATTTTAATTTTAGGTTTATTTATAATAATCCTTAGCTCATGCCAACAAATGGATAAAAAAGAAAACCTTAAAATAGCATTCATTGAAACTACAGATGTGCATGGAAGCTTTTTTCCCTACGATTTGATTAATAAGACAGATGCTAATGGTAGTTTAGCACAAGTTTACACTTATGTGAAACAGCTGCGCCAACAGGATAGTTTAGAAGTGGTGTTGTTGGATAATGGTGATATTTTGCAAGGTACTCCTGTAATTTATTATGCAAATTATGTAGATAAAAGTAAGATTCACCCTTTAGCTCAAATGATGAACTTTATGAATTATGACGCTCAAACTATTGGCAATCACGATATTGAAGCAGGTCATAATGTATATGATAAATATGCCCAAGAAATAAAATTCCCATTATTAGCTGCAAATGCCATTGACTCCAATACATCTCAACCATATTTTAAACCATATTATATTATTGAAAAACAGGGTGTTAAGATAGTAGTTCTGGGATTAATAACTCCATCAATCCCCAATTGGTTACCAGAGTATCTTTGGTCAGGAATGTATTTTGAAGATATGATAGAAAGTGCCAGATTTTGGGTAAAAACTATCAAAGAAGTTGAAAAACCAGATTTATTAATAGGGCTTTTTCATTCTGGGCTTGATGCAAATTATGGAGGTGCAAATTCTCTATCAAGGTTTAATGAGAATGCCAGTCTCCTTGTAGCAAAAGAAGTTCCCGGTTTTGATGCAGTATTTAGCGGTCACGATCATCGCAAACAAGTTTATACAATTAAAGATAACGACAGCAATGAGGTGGTAATATTAAATGGAGGTTCTCATGCACATAATGTAGCCCAAGTAGAATTTAATCTGCATTGGAATAATGAAAAGAAAGCTTATGACAAAACAGCATCTGCTTCATTAATAGAAATAAAAGATTTCGCTGCCGACTCAAGTTTTATGGCTAAGTTCTCTCCATGGTTTACTGCTGCAAAGGAATATACTAGTGAAGTTATTACTACTATGGCAGATACTATTTTTGCGAAGAACGCATTATATGGGCCATCAGAATTTGTCGATATGATTCACAAGGCTCAATTAGAAATTTCTGGTGATGAGATATCTTTTGCAGCACCATTTTCTATTAATGCGATTATCCCACAAGGAAATTTTACAAGAGCAAATTTATTCAATCTGTATCGTTTTGAAAACTTCCTTTGTACTGTTGTATTAAAGGGCTATGAAGTGAAAAATTATCTTGAATATTCTACTGACCTATGGTTTGACACTACAATGAATGCACAAGGAAATTATTTATTATTAAATAGTGAAGCCCCATCGCCTTATCATAAAGTAAATCTTAAAAATCCATATTATAATTTTGATTCTGCTGCAGGCATAAAATACGAGATAGACCCAACAGCGGAGCGAGGTCATAGAGTGCGAATAATATCAATGGCCAACGGTGATAAGTTTGACCATCAAAAGACATATAAAGTAGTTATGAATTCGTATAGGGCAAATGGTGGCGGAGGGTATCTAACAGAAGGCCTTGGAATAGACAAAAGAGCTATTAATCATAGAATAGTTAGCACATCAAAAAAAGGCTTTAGAGACCTACTGGGAGAATGGCTAAAGAAACAGGGAAAATATTTTAAAGCTGTAAAACTTAATTCGTGGACTATTAACACCTATTAATGGAGAAACAAAACAAAGCTTATATTTTTGCTATTTCGGCTGTAATATTATGGTCAACAGTAGCAACAGCTTTTAAGATAGCTCTGGTAAAATTAGACTTTGTCCAGCTGCTTTTCGTTTCTTCAGCTGTAGCAAGTATAGTTTTATTTTTTATTCTTACACTAGAATCTAAACTCAAAATAGCCTTTTCCATTAGTAAAAAAGAGCTTTTACAAGCAGTATTTCGGGGTGCATTGAATCCTTTTCTTTATTATTTAATCCTTTTTAAAGCTTATGCTATTCTTCCTGCTCAGGAAGCAATGACACTGAATTATATTTGGCCCATAATGCTGGTTTTGTTGGCAGTTCCATTATTAAAACAGAAACTAAAGATAAAGGGATTATTATCGGTGCTTATTAGTTTTTTCGGTGTTATTATTATTGCAACTAAAGGAGATTTTATAAATCTAAAACTAAGTAATTTGTATGGTGATATACTTGCAATTTCAACTTCTATAGTTTGGGCTTATTTTTGGATAGTAAATATAAAATCTAAGATTGATGAAAGTATTAAACTTTTTTACAGTTTTCTGTTTGGATTTATCTTTACAATTCCTGTTGTATTTCTTTTTTCAGACTTTAATATTGAATTCACAGCTAGTCTGGGAGCTGCGGTATATGTTGGTGTTGCAGAAATGGGAATTACATTTTTCTTTTGGCTATATGCTTTAAAACTCTCAAATAGAACTGATAGTGTAAGCCAATTAATATTTCTTTCTCCTTTTCTTTCTTTAATATTTATAAGCACAATTCTACAAGAAGAAATTCATCGAAGTACTTTGTTGGGGTTAGCATTTATTTTGGGAGGAATTTTTCTTAATAAAATGAAAACGAAGAAAAAGATTAAATAAAATAAATAAACGATTAGATATCTACCGAACTCTAATTCTTTGCCCTATTTGTAGTATTGCATTTTGATTAATACCATTATAATAACAAAGTTTACTAACAGTAGTGTGGTATCTACGCGCTATTGCAGACAGCGTATCGCCTTTTTTAACATAACAAACTTTGGCATTTTTATCTGCTTTTATTCTTTTTATATAATCAAAGTTTTCATCAGTAAGAACTACCTTATTGGAGATAAGTTTAGCATTTTCGAAATCAATAATACTCTCCGGGTCGATAGCTTTGCCCAGATATCGTACTTCAAAATGTAGATGGCTTCCTGTTGACCTACCAGTATTACCACCAAGAGCTATTCTTTCTCCGGCTTTTACAATCTGATTTGTATCAACTAAAATTTTAGACAAATGACCATATATTGTCTCCAGTCCATTAGCATGCCTTAGCACTATCACTTTTCCAAAACCTCTTTCATAGGTGGTTATTCGCACCATTCCATCAAAAGCAGCAACTACAGGATCTCCTGTTATTAAATCTATATCAGTACCATAGTGATAGCGATATCTTCTGTATCCAAAATGTGAAGTGATGGGACCAATAACTGGTTGTACAAAGTAGATTTCTTTAATTGAATCTTGTAAAATTAATGGAATAGAATCAAATTCTATTTTTTCGTTTTCCTGTACATAATGTATTTTATTATTATCCCAATTCTTATAAATATCAGCTGCAGGATAAAGATATTTAGAAAGTGAATCGTATAAATTATAAAAGTTAGAGCTTATATCCGTGCTGTCATTTTTACTTTCTATAATTGGTTTTTTATTAGTGGTATTTTGAGCAAAAACATTATAAAAAGATATTATGATTAACAGAATAAATACAACTCTAACTTTCATATGTTTAGTTTTATTAATTTGGTGATATGGAGTCATATAACAAATTAATATTATCGAAGGCTTAACTATCTCTTAAGAATTGACCTGGAAATTTGGCTATTGCCGGAGTTAATAATAATAAAATACAGACCATTTGTAAGTTCTGATATATCAATAATATTATTAGAAATTAAAGTTTCTTTAACCAATTTACCTGATGTGCTATAAATTGATACTGTAGAATTGTTTAATATAGAACTATTAATATAAGCAATACCCGTAGTAGGATTAGGATAAATAGATATATCATTTGTATTTATTGCGTTTTCAATTCCGGCACAATAAATAAAATTAACCAAAACAGAGTCGCTGATACTGCATGAATTTGATGTTACATTTACGCTAAAGTACCTAGCCCCAAAACCTATTCCTGAAGAATCTACTGTAATAGTCTGAGAAGTTGCTCCTGTTGACCAAAGATAACTATCCATTCCGGCTCCAGCATCTAGTATAATTGAATTATTGGCACAAACAACAGTGTCAAGAGGCCAGTTAATTATAGGAGTTTGTTTTACCAAAATTGTATTTGTTCTTTCATCATTAGAAGTGTTCTGGTCACTGGTAAGCAAATGTTTAACGCTAAGAGTTGTATTTCCTATAATATTTAAATTAAGAGGAGTGGTAAATGTAACTAGCTGAGAATCTCCAGCATTTAAATTAAGTGCCATAGACTCCACAATATCAGGATTTGAACCAAATTTATATCTAAAATCAACATTTGTATTGAAAGGAATATTACCATGATTAGTTACATAAGCACTAATGGTTTCACTCTCACCACTACAATAGCTAGTGTTTACGTTAATAGAGCTTATTCCTAAATCTTCAAAACTAAATTCGTCAGCACCAATATCCGGGGTAATACTATTTCGAGAAATACCATCAATATCAATACTTACATTTGGAGTAGTAAGCGAACTTGTTCCTTTCTTGCTAATAGAGCTATATCCATTTATATGCAAATCAGTATTGCTAACAAAGTTAGGGTCATAATTTACAGAATAATAATCCCAATTAGAAGCTGTTCGCCATGCAGATAAGCTTGAAATATTACTGTTATTTTTCCATTTTCCCAAATATCCTAAAGGAAAATAATAGTCATTATTATCAGAAATTAAGAAAGGAAAATTTGTAGACTGATCAATATTCATACAATTTCCTGTACTGGAAATCTTAACAATATTATTTTGGAAGCGAATATTACTAGAGGTTTGTCCATTAATAAACATTCCTGTAGAAGAGCCTCCGGCAAGGTTTATACTGTTGTAATAAATGTTGTGAGAACCAGAGTTACTATAATGAAAAGCATAAGCTCCACTACCCGTAAAACTAATAAAGTTATTAGTTATTAGTCCTGCAAAATTACTACCAATACAGCTTTCCATTCTAATACCAAATCCTTTGACTGCATAAATCTTATTATTCTGTACTTGCAATCCATTTTTTGAATACAGGTTATAAATAGCTCTGAAATCATAATATGATGAACTTGTGCTTATAATATTTCCATTAATAATAGGAGCATTTTGATAATAAAGTGCTATAGTCCAGCGATATTGGTTTGTAAATGTATTGTTTGTAATTACAGCTCCGGCATTTAAACTTGTAGAAGAAGCTCCTTGCATATAAATACCCATACTTCCGTTCTGAAAGACATTATTGTTAAAAGTAATATAAGAAATATTATTTCCTGTATTAGTTCCATAAACTAATGCTGTTGAAAAAGCAGATGAAGAAGTTGAATTATTTTTTATTACGCAATGCTCAAAAGAATTATGATTGCAAACGCCAGCCAACTCTACTACTGTTGAGTTATTGTCGATTCCTGTTCTTTCAAAAGTAATCCATTTAAAACTAATATATTTAGCTGCATTAAGTTTTACTAAATAATTGTTTGATGAAGAGCTGCTTGATGCAGATTGTACTATCACTAAAGAGCTATCATGACTAGCTGATACAAAGCTAATAGTGTTTATTGAGTCAGCGCCACTAATATCATTAATAATAAAATTACCAGTGTAAGTTCCTGAAGCAACATTAAAAATTACAGGACCATTAACTCCACTGGAGTTAAGAGCAGCAACAGCAGCATTAATACTTGCATAATCTGCTCCAGAACCTCCAATTGTCTTTATACCACTGATTTGAGCTAAGGACGTCAATTGTAAAAGAATTAAAATAGAAGAATAGAATAGTTTTTTGTACATAATAATTGAAATTAATTTATAGATAATAAATTTTGTATTTTTATAAAACGACAAAAATAATAAATAAACTGAAAGTAGATTTTATAAAAATTACGAATAATATATTGCCAAAAATAATGTAACTAAAAAACAAAAAGAGGGTATAAAACAGTCTTTAACTTTCAAAAAATAGCTTTAATTAGATTTTTTATTTGTTGTGTTAATGAAAAATTATTGTAATTTTACGGCCTCTGCATTGAGGGTTCGTTTGTTTATTATTATAATATATGTCGCTTAAAAATTATCGTATAAAAAGATTATCTTGGTTACTTGGACTATTTATAGTACTTGGGTTATTTGCCGGTTCTTGTACTAGAGCAAGGTACCGTAGAATGATTAAAAAGCGTAGAACAGGTCATATAAAGAGAAAATCTCATCATAGTACTTATCAGAAGAAACTTCGAAAAAGTACAATTTCTACAAGCTCTAAGTATTATATCAAAAAGCAAAACAAGAACTATCGCCGTAGACCGTGGTACGATAATTAAATAGTTTTTCTAGAGATTCTTCTTAATGTTTTTTTTTATTTTCATGTATAATACATCCCATCATGTTTGGATGATCAATTACGTAATTATTTGAATTAAAACCTCTTAATTTCCATAAAACATAAAAGTCTCCAAATGCTCCAAGAGTAAAAATAATGCCGTAAATTAAAAGATAAAAATTACCCATAACAAAGGATAATATTATTGGAATTATACCCAATGCCACACCAGGAAGTGTTAATGCTAGTTTGTATTTCCAAAGTTTTACTTTATTAGAATAATGACAATAAGGGCTAAAAGTATTTTTAGAAAAACCAAAACTCAAATTTTTAAATTGCCAATTGTCTAAGACTAGGTAAACAATTGCATGAAGAAGTTCATGCAGAATTATTGAAATGATAAAAATGAATATTATTAAAAAAAGTTTTTCTTGCAAAACATTCAACTCCTCAGCGAAGTTTACACTCTGATTCCAGAAAGAATAAAAAATAAGAATAAAAAATGACGAAAAAGGCAAGGCCCATAACAATAGCATGCGACTAGCTTTATTTGAATCATAGCTAATTTCTTTTTCAGCCATATGTTATTATTTTTTAAGTCTGTTCGGATTATCGGATAAAAATGCCCCCCAGCTTCCATATGATTTTTGCTCGACACCCGGTTTTCGTTGATAATAATGACAAACGGCTGTTGCTAAAGCGTCTGTTGCATCGAGAAAATCCGGTATTTCTTTTAGACCTATAGTGCTTTTTAGCATTGCTGCAACTTGCTCCTTTGATGCATTTCCGTTTCCTGTAACAGCTTTTTTAATTTTCTTTGGCTCATATTCAGTATAAGGAATATCTCTAGAGAGTGCTGCAGCTATTGCAACTCCTTGTGCTCTACCAAGTTTTAGCATAGACTGAACATTCTTGCCAAAAAACTGAGCCTCAATAGCCATTTCATCAGGGTGAAACTCTTCGATTAATGAAAGTGTACGTTTAAAAATCTTTTGCAACTTAAGCGCATGATTGCTTAGTTTGTGTAATTTTACCACCCCAAGAGCAAGCATTTCTATTTTGCTTCCCTTTTGATGAATTAATCCATAACCCATAACTGTGGTTCCAGGGTCAATTCCTAATATTATTCTATCTTTACTCAATATTTCTACCTTTAGGTATATGAAGAGAACAAAATTATATAAAACATATAACATTATCATAAGAAGTGTAATTATTATTACATCATTTACATTTCTATACTTTCAATTATTTGTTAAACAGGACTTTAATAACCTTTTAAATGACATCAGTAATATTCTAAATACTAGTAATAATTGGTGGTTAATTATTTTAAGCCTTGCTTTAATGCCGATAAATTGGTCTTTAGAGGCGCTAAAATGGAAACTATTGCTAAAAAACAAAGAAGAAATATCGTTTGGACTTTCCTTAAAAGCAATTTTCAGTGGTGCAAGTATTAGTGCAGTAAGCCCAAACAGAACAGGTGATTATTTCGGAAGAATATTTGTATTAAAAGGAACTAAATTTTGGGAAGGTGTGTTTATTACAATTATTGGTTCATATGCCCAAACAATTACAACACTGCTTTTTGGTGGAATGGCAGTATTTGCCTTTCTGACTCCAGCTCTTGTTTCTAACGAAAATCTGGATTCTAGTCGCTTACTTATTTTTCAATATACTTATGTTATTCTGCTCTCAATTTTTATATTACTCTATTTTAGAATATCACTAATCTCTAAAATGATACCTCCTAAATGGAAAAGAATTCATAAATATGTAAATATTTTTATCAATTATAAATTCAATCAGCTTTTTACGGCGCTTTCAATTAGTATTTTACGATATATAGTTTTTAGCTTTCAGTTTTATTTATTACTTATTGCGGTGGGAATAAATTCCTTTAGCCCATTTGAGGCTTTGCTTTTCACTTCTTCTGTTTTCTTGATAAATACTATACGACCAAGTATAGCATTATTGGAAATTGGAATAAGAGGTTCCGTTGCTATATTTGTATTAAATTTATTCTTATCAGAAACTGAAATAAATCTATATCTCGAAAATGCTGTTCTTCTTGCCTCATCGTTGCTATGGTTAATTAATATTATCCTTCCGGCTATAATTGGACTGTTTTTTATAAAAGATTTGCGTTTTTTTAAATCTAATAATCAATAATGAGCCTTTTAATTTCAATATTAATTCTATTATCTATTGACCTGTATATTATACTTATAGTGGCAATAAGCATTGGGTGGTTCAAAATAAAAGAAACGTCAATCAATAATGATTTACAGGATATAAATACGTTTAGTATTATTATTCCTTTTAAAAATGAAGCAAGCAACTTAACTCCCTTGCTGAAGGACTTATCACAATTAAATTATTCCGTTTCAAATTATGAGATCATTTTTGTAAATGACGATTCTGTTGATGATTCTGTTGAGCTTATCAGTAAATATATTTCTTCGAATAACCTATCTTGGCTTTTGTTATCATCTAGTGGTGGTAAGAAAAAAGCAATAGAAAAAGCCATTAACAAAGCCCAAAATAAATATATTATTAGCATTGACGCAGATTGTAGAATTCCTGATGGTATTCTTAAAGCATATAATACTACTTTAATAAAAAGAGAAACAAAAATGATATCCGGGCCAGTAGCGTTTTATAGTAATAACAGAATTTTCGGGCAATTATTAGAGCTCGAATTTATTAGTTTAATAGGAAGTGGAGCAGGAAGTATTGGTATTGAAAAACCTATTATGATGAATGCTGCAAATATGTTATTCGAACGCAAATTAGCAATTGAAGCTAGCAATAAGGTGTATAATGATAAAACAAAATCTGGTGATGATATCTTTTTAATGCATTTTTTAATTGAGAAATATGGAGCAAACGAAATACAATTTCTAAAAAATAAGGATGCCATTATTAGTACAAAAGCACCAACAAATGTAACAGAACTTATAAAACAAAGAATAAGGTGGACAGCAAAAGCACGCCATTATAAAATCAATTTTACTAGCATTGCGGCACTTATTGTATTATTTCTAAACTTTATTTTTATGATATCTTTCTTTATGATGTTTTTACCGGAATATAGCACATTATTTTTATTTATTTTCATTGTAAAAACCATAATAGACTTACCTTTATTATTCTCTACAGCTTCATTTCTAGGACAGAAAAACAGATTAATATTATTACCATTATTACAATTTATTTACCCATTTTATATTGTTACAACTGCTTTTGCAGGGCTTTTATCTAAAGAAAGCTGGGAAAAATAGAAACAGTAAAGTAAATGATAAATTTACGAATAAAGACATCTACTAATTATACTAGGTCGTGATAGAAAATTGTATGAATAATGCGAATTAATATTACAAATTTGTCGGCTCAGTATAGTACAAAAGTATTTTTAAAATCTAAAAATAAGGTATGAAAACATAAGCAGCTACAACTACAGAAGCTATAGCTAAAACTAAGACTGCTGCTGCTGACATATCCTTTATTCTGCCAATCTCAGTATTATAATTTTCATCAATAAGATTGCAAAGTTTTTCAATAGATGAATTAAATATCTCAGCAGAAATTACTAAGGCAATCATTATCACTATTATAGCTCTTTCAATATTTGAGAGTGGATAATAATAGGCAGCAGATAATGTTACCAACATTGCCAATAAATGCACATAAAAATTGCGTTGAGATTTCATCATCACGCTTAATCCGTTAGCTGCATTTACAAAACTCCATAAGAAGCCTTTGATACCTTTGTTACTTTTGTATTTCAATTTTATATTTTTTATCTAATAAAAATATATTACGGATAATATACTTTAGGAAGTTTCTTAATCTCTTTTATAACACGATATTTAGTCTTTCCTTTATAAAGATATTTTAGCAATCCTAATCCAGAGTATTCTATTGGAGGAGGTGTTGTAGTAAGTCCATCGGAAACTAAGTTCCCATTTTCATCAGGTCTTGAATGTATATATGCTTCTATATAAATAGTATCTCCTTTTTCAAAAGTGTTTTTTCGCATTCTTTCAGTATCCAAAGAATATGTTTTGAATTCCAACTTATTAATGCCAATCCATAAATCTTCGAATTTCAATTTCTCTGATGAGACTTTGGATACCATTTTAAAACTATAGTGTATTGTACTACCACTTTTTGCTCTTCCCCCATACGACTTCTGTTGAGTAGCTTCAAAATTACTGAACGGAACGCTTATAAACCATCCAAAAAGGAATAAAAATATAACGGCTGTAATTTTCATAAAAAATATTTTAAAAAATTTATACTAATTTGAACGTATGGCTTCCACCGGACTCAATCTTGAAGCCAAATATGCAGGAATCATTCCTGCTACAAGACCTATCAAAAGTGATACCATTATACCTAGCACAATATTACCAAAAGACATTATGAGCTCAAAATGAAAACCATAAGTTGCAATTAATACTGCGGCATAAACGATCACCAAACCTATTACCCCCCCAAATAGAGAAAGAAAAACAGATTCGAAAAGAAATTGAAGAAGAATAAAAAAGTTTTTAGCACCAATGGCTTTTTGTATTCCAATTTGATTGGTACGTTCGCGTACACTTACAAACATAATGTTTGCAATGCCAAAACCTCCTACCAGCAAACTAAGACCGCCAATAAACCAGCCTGCAATACCTATTGTTTTAAATATCCCATCAAAATTACTATTTAATTTAGAAATTTCATTAATAGAGAAATCTTCTTCTTCCGAAGGTTTAAGTCTATGAAATGCTCTTAAGGAAGACCTAATCTCATCAGCAATCTGTTCATTTGATATTCCTTTTTTTGCAATAACCATAATAGTTGGATTTATTCTACTGGATCTAAGATTAATAATATTCCTTGCAAAATTTATAGGAACAAGTATTCTAGCATCATGAGATTGGCCAAATAGATCTTCTCCTTGACGTTTAAAAACACCTATAACTGCCACTTTCCTCCCAAAAATCTTAAATTTCTTTCCTATAGGATCTAAATTTTTAAACAGACCTTCGGCTATGTCAATTCCGATAATGGCTACCGGCTTTCCAGATGCACTTTCTAATGCAGAGAAATATCTTCCTTCTTGCATATCAAAATCAAATATATCTTTATATTCCTGTGACGCAGCAATAGTTACGGCATTATCAATTTTTTTATTTCCATATTGTACAGTTTTGGGGGTGCTGACCATAAAACCAACGCTATTGGCGTATTTCATTTTTTTTCTAAGATAATCAGCATCTTTGATATTAGGTTCTGGTCGTTGGTAATATTTCCACCATGGGTAATCTCCAAAAATCCAAGGCCATTTCTGAACGTACATAATATTGTTCCCCAAACTATTAATAGAAGAACGAATCTTGAATTCTAGAGAATCTATTAATGTAAATACAGAAATAACTGAAAATATACCAATCGTAATTCCTAATAACGACAGAGTTGTTTGCAATTTATTTGATAATAAACTATTAATAGCAAATAAATAACTTTCCCTAATTAACTTTAATAATATCATTAATTTTCTGGCTTTAGTTGTACTTTTGCCAATAAAGGTTGATGGTCAGAATATTTAAAACCATTAGAAATATTGTGTATTTCAAGTCCTTTTACATTTGGTGAAAGTAGAAAAAAATCTATTACTGTCGTAAGTGTTTCTCCAACGGTATAAGATGTTGAGTCTCTTCTGTTTGTTGGCTGCTTATTATCGTAGAACCACGTCCAGCCTTTAGGCATTAAATCAGATGAAATATCCAATCTGCTATTATTATCCATTATATCTTTATCAAAATCCGGTTTAAAATCAGGAGCACATTGATTCCAGTCACCACCAACTATTATATAATTGCCTTTATCATACTCTTTTGTTACAAATTTTTTAATCTGTTTCATTTGAGCAATACGAAGTCCGCCATCATCGTAGGCAGAGTTGTGAGTATTAATAATTAAAAGATATTTACCATTATTCAAATTGTAACGATTAACGAGAAAACATCTATCTAACATAAATAATGATTTTGGCCAAGCGAAATTTCCAATATAAGAATGACGAACTGATTGTTGTGGGACATACTTTCCCAATGTCAGTAAGCCACTATTAACAGCACCCATGGGTTTAAAAATGGGAATAGGAACATAAGGAACAAGGTAATTAGTGCCGAAATCAGCATGATAATCTTTAAACATATTACATAATGTATCGGCTTGGTTGGTAAAATATGAACGTGTTGAAGATTTATCCACCTCTTGAAATAGCATAAAATCCACCTTTGGCATTTTCTTAATTTCATCCTTCACGCCTTGAATATTTTTAAAAACAACTTTTGACTCAGGATAAACTTTTGTGCCTCCACTATAGAAAAAATCCATTTCTTTATTTAGCCCGCAATAACCTAAATTCCATGAGAGAAATGATAATTCCATACTATCGCTAAGAGTGCTTGTAGTTTGATTGTCATTTTTAAAAACAAGGGTTTCAGAATCTGGACTATAGTCATTTATACTAATATAACCAACAAAAAACACAAACGCTAGAATTAATACTATAATTAACCACAAAAGGGATTTCAAAAGTTTTTTCATAATGGAAATATTTATATTAATAATGCTACAAAGTTATAAATCAATTTGTAGTTGTCAATAAAATAATTAGTTTTGTATGATATTTATTTAAAATCCAGGTTATGAAAAGAAGTTTACTCACATTTGCTTTGCTTATTTTATTAAGCATAATTAGTATTAATACATTTGCTCAAGCTGATACAACAAAAACTACAAAAAGGGATAAAGATTTAAAAAAAGGCTTTAGTTTTGGAGGAGTTCCTGCTCTTGCTTATGATTCTGACTTAGGATTTCTTTATGGAATAATATTTAATTTATATCACTATGGTGATGGTTCAAATTATCCAAATTATAATCATTCATTATATATGGAGTGGAGTCGTACAACAAAGGGAAGTGGTAAGAATATTTTGGAATATGACAACAGGACATTAATTCCTAATGGTAGAATGAAGATAGAGCTAAGTTATCTTACAGAGCAGGCTTTAGACTTTTATGGTTTTAATGGGTATCATTCTTATTATAATGCTCAATATCTTGACAAAACAAGCCCGGATTATATTTCTCGGTTGTATTATCGTCATGATAGAAAGTTGTTGCGATTTAAAACTGACTTTCAAGGAAAATTAGTAGGTAAAAATTTAAGATGGTTTGCAGGCTTTTCTTATTATAATATCAAAATAGGTTCTGTGAATATAGATAAACTTAATGATGGAAGAGATGCCGAAGAAATGTTACCAGATACTGCTTCTCTTTACGATAAATATGTAGAATGGGGAGTTTTAAAGTCTAGCCAAGTAAATGGAGGGAATACAAATCTATTAAAGTTCGGTGCTGTTTATGATACCAGAGATAATGAAGCTAGTCCAAATAGAGGTATTTGGTCAGAGGTCATGTTAATAACAGCTCCCGGTTTTATAGGAAACAAATATAGTTATACTAAGATTTCTTTAACTCATCGTCAATATTTTACACTTTATCCTAAGAAAGTAGTTTTTGCATATCGTTTAAACTATCAGGGATTAATAGGTGGTGAGATACCATTTTATATGATGCCTTTTTATTTCCGTTCTAAAGATGTTAAGGATGGTTTAGGTGGTTCTAAAACCCTAAGAGGTATTTTACGAAATAGGGTTGTCGGCGATGGTGCTATTTTGGGTAATATGGAGTTGAGATATAAGTTCCTTAATACAAGAGTATTTAATCAAAATTTCTCAATTACTTTAAGTGCTTTTATGGACGCAGCCAGAATAATTCAATTCCATGAAGTGGACACTACTGGTGTAACGGCATCTTATGGTAAAACAAGAGAAGAAAACATTAAAGAATTAAACTATCAAGATGAATCTTTCCATGTTAGCTATGGAGGTGGCCTTCATTTTGCTATAAATCATAATTTTATTATTGCAGTAGATTATGGATTAGCAGGTAACCCGCTGGATGGTAGTAGGGGTCTTTATATTGGTTTGAATTATATTTTCTAAAATATTACCTTACTTAACAATTGATGTAATAAAAAACCGCTTTGAAATTCTTCAAAGCGGTTTTTGATGTATTATAAACCCGTATTATTTGTCATTATAAATTAGCACCTCGCTTATTTGACTGTATCTCAATAAATTAATAAGTGCATATTAAATTCTTATAATACTATAATCTAGGTACTACTTGATTTTATCTTTGTACATCTGCTGTGTTGCAAAACCTTTGAAATATAAGGATATGTTTATCGGTTTTGACTCTTAGCATTTACACAAAACTAAAACCATAAATAATCCGGATTAAGCACCTAAAGTTGCTACCATAACAGCTTTAATAGTATGTAATCTATTTTCTGCTTCGTCGAAAACAATACTAGCTTCTGATTCAAAAACTTCTTCGGTAACTTCCATAGCATCAATTCCAAACTTTTGATAAATTTCTTCACCAACTTTGGTATCACGGTTATGGAATGCTGGTAGGCAATGCATAAATTTAGCATTTGGATTATTAGTAGCATCCATAGCGGCTTTATTAACTTGGTAAGGCTTTAATAATTCTATACGCTCTTTCCAAACTTCATCAGGTTCGCCCATACTTACCCAAACGTCAGTATAAAGGAAATCACAACCTTTAACACCTTCCGCTACATTATCAGTAATAGTAATTATAGCACCTGTTTCTTTAGCAATCTCTCTGGCTTGAGCAACTAATTCGTCAGAAGGTTGAACTTCTTTAGGAGCCACAGCACGGAAATCCATACCCATTTTAGCAGCTCCTATCATCAATGAATTACCCATATTATTACGAGCATCACCCAAATAAGCAAAGCTAACTTTATGTAAAGGTTTATCACTATGTTCCATCATAGTAAGGAAATCCGCTAATATTTGAGTAGGGTGAAATTCATTTGTTAAACCATTCCATACAGGTACACCAGCATAAGCTCCTAATTCTTCAACTATTTCCTGACCAAAGCCTCGATATTCAATGCCATCATACATTCTTCCAAGAACACGTGCAGTATCTTTCATAGTTTCTTTTGTTCCAATCTGAGAACCAGAAGGTCCTAAGTAAGTAACATTACCACCTTGGTCGTGTACGGCAGTTTCAAAAGCACAGCGTGTTCTAGTAGATGATTTCTCAAAAATGAGTGCAATATTCTTGCCTTTAAGCATTTGTTGCTCCGTTCCTGCATATTTAGCTTTTTTAAGATTCATTGCTAAATCCAGCATAAATTTTATTTCTTTAGGAGTGAAGTCTAATAGCTTCAAAAAATTCCTGTTTTTAATGTTGTAAGCCATGTCTATTAAGGGTTTTAATGTTCTACACAAAAGTAGATATATTTATGTTTATTTTAATGAAATTCTTGTTCCTGCATTTTCTTTTTTTAGTAATCTGGCATCAGTAATAACAGTTTCTTTGCCTCCATTCTCCACAAACTCAATTCCTGCTCTTACTTTCGGTGCCATGCTTCCTTCTGTAAACTGTTTATCTTCAAGATGTTTTTTCATTTCTTCAACATTTACAAAATGTAATTTCTCCTGTTTTGATGTATTAAAATTAATATACACATAAGGAATATCCGTAAGAATAAAGAAAGCATCAGCCTTGATTGAAGTTGCTAATTTTGATGAAGCTAAATCTTTATCAATAACAGCGTCAATACCTTCCAATTTACCGTTCTTTTTATGGAATGCCGGAATTCCACCACCACCAACAGTGATAACTATATTGCCTTCACGAGCTAATTTCTCAACAATTTCCCAGTTGCTGATTTCTTTAGGTTTTGGTGATGCCACAACTCTACGGAAACCTCTTCCCCGTGGGTCTTCTTGAAACTCCCAACCTTGATCTTCCATGTGGTCTATTTCTTCTTGTGTATAATATGGGCCAACTGGTTTTGTAGGATTCTTAAATGCCGGATCATTCTCGTCAACAATAACTTGTGTAATAATAGTAATAATATTCTTTTTAATTCCTCTCTCAAAAAGTACATTTCTCATTTGTTGCTCTATCATATAACCTATAGAACCTTGAGTTTCAGCTACGCAAATGTCCATAGGTTGTTTTGGTATATCAAATACTTTAAAACCAGCTTCATGTTGTAACATTACATTGCCTACTTGAGGGCCATTACCGTGACCTATTACTAAATTATAACCTTGGTCTAATAAATCTGCAACATCCTCACACGCCTCAAATATATTTGCTTCTTGCTCTGAGATAGTTCCTTTCTGACCACTTTTTAAGAGGGCATTTCCTCCAAGAGCTACTACTGCTAACCTGTTCATATTAAATACTTTAAATTATTAATAATTCGATTATATAAGGCGGATAAAAGAAAAATATTATTATTAAATAGTTTAATGAAATGTTGAAATACAATTATTATTAAATAATATTTAAACCCTTTAGCCTAATCATTTATTATGTCAAATTTAAATGATAAATAAATAATGAGCCAAATTCATCGAAAAGGGGGGCAAAGCTAATAATATTTATTTATAAAAATGATTTATCATTACCATAGATTTTCTACTTTTGTAGACGACAAAAATCATTATTGGAATACTATTATATATTATTGTTAATTATCTATTATATGATTTTGTACGTTAACCATGTTCTGTCTGCGACAAACAGACGAGGAGATTTTAAATCTTACTTATGAGAAGAAAGTTTCTTACAAACCTAATACTCTTAGTTTTCCTTAACTTCTTAATAAAACCTTTTTGGGTTTTTGGTATTGATATGGGAGTGCAGAATAGTGTAGGTCCTTCTGAATATGGGTTTTACTTTACTATTTTAAATTTTGCTTTTATTTTTCAAATATTATTGGATATGGGTATCACCAATTTCAATAATAGGAATATTGCTCAAAACAATCACTTATTAAGTAAGCATTTTAGTAGTATCATTATACTTAGATTTGTTTTTTCAATAATATATTTGTCTGTAATACTTGGTTTAGGCAAATTAATGAACTACGATTCAAGGCAGATGTATTTTTTGATGATTATTGGTTTTAATCAGTTTTTATTAAGTCTGATTTTATATCTTAGGTCAAATATCTCAGCTTTATTACTTTTTAAGGTTGATAGTTTCATTTCTGTTTTAGATCGCTTATTGATGATTATTATTTGTGCTATCCTGCTTTGGGGAGGTGTTACAAATACCAATTTTCAAATTAGCTGGTTTATTTACGCACAAACATTTTCTTATCTGCTCACAGCATTAATAGCTTTTCTTGTGTTGCTTAAACGAATGGAATTTAAAGGTTTAAATTGGAATACTACTTTCTTTATTTTTATTATTAAAAAGAGTTTTCCATATGCCACTCTTATATTACTGATGGGCTTATATGGAAGAATTGACACCGTCCTTATAGAGAGATTGCTGCCTAATGGAGATCTACAATCCGGAATTTATGCTTCTGCTTTTCGTCTTTTGGATGTAGCAAATAATATGTCAGGGGTGTTATTTGCAGCACTATTGCTGCCTTTATTTGCTAAAATGATTAGTAAAAAAGAAGATTTAAACCGACTTGTGAAATTAGGATTTACTCTTTTATTTATTTTATCTACAGCAGTGGCAATAGCATCATTTTTCTATGGTGAAGCTATAATGAATTTCCTGTATCATAGGCATATATCCGAAACAGAAGTGGAATATGCTATTAGGATGCAAGAAACAGCAACAATTTTCAGATTATTGATGTTTGTGTATGTTTTTACTTCATCGACTTATATTTTTGGTACTCTGCTAACTGCTAATGGAAGCATGAAAACTCTTAATATTATTGCTCTAATTGGTGTTATTATTAGTCTAATTGTTAATTTTAGTTTAATTCCACGAATTGAAGCAATAGGCTCAGCATGGGCTAATCTTAGTGCACAGAGCATTACGGCTTTACTTCAGTTGGGCTATGCTTTTTATTTGCTTCCTATTTCTTTTGATAAAAAATATATTACTAAATTAATTCTCTATGTAGCAATAACATTTACTTTATCGTGGATTTCAAGTATTCTTCCATTTCAATGGCAAATTAATTTAGGACTATTAATAATAATGACTACTATTGTTGCCTTTTTACTTAAATTATTAGATTTGAAATCATTTTTCTTAATCATTAAAAACGAAGAGTAAATAATCCTAAATGACAAATTCTAGCACAAAGTTAAACGATCTGTGGTTAAAATCGGCAGCACTAGGTAGCTTATGGGCATCTAATGAAATTATTTTAGGAAGCTTTCTTCATAATATCCGCTTACCTTTGAGTGGTACTATTATGTCTTTTTTTAGTGTAGTATTTATAATTGCATTTATTAGCAGGTGGCCGACAAAAGGACTTATAGTTCGGGCAGGACTTATTGCGGCACTTATGAAATCAATGGCTCCCAGTGCCATTATTTTGGGACCAATGATTGGAATAATTGTAGAAGCACTAATACTGGAAGCATTTTTTAGACTATCAAAAGGAAAAACGTATTTAATGTTTATTGGTGGAAGTTTAGCTGTTTCTGAAGTCCTTTTTCAAAAAGTCGGAACATTAATTGTTTCCTTTGGCTGGGATATTGTAAAAATATTAGAGTCATTATATAACTTTGTAGATAAGCAACTTGTAGGAGTTGCAATAAATGGAAATACTGCGTTGATTTTGCTATTAGCAATATATTTTTTAATCGGTATCTTGGCGACATATATTGGTAAAAAAGCCGGGAAATTAAGTTGCAAATTAGAGCGTGATATTGCAGCAGTTCCTATCTTTATTCAAAAAAAGAATAAAGCCATATTTAATCAGGAACAAGATAATGTTTATTCTTGGTGGTTGCTATTAGCACATATTTTAGTATTTATTCTTGGGCTATATTTAATTAACTCTCTCAAATGGTATTTCGCTTTACTTTATGTAAGTATTTATTTCATTATTATATCATTATGGTATAAAAAGGCTTTCTCTCATTTAAAAAGATTTAGTTTTTGGGTTGTTTTTATTATTATAACTTTATTAGCAGGTTTGTTGTTTAACCATCAAAGCACAGGAGAATATTTTAGTCTCGAAGGTTTGCTGATAGGTATAAAAATGAATATAAGAGCAGCTTTGGTTGTGGTTTCTTTTGCAGCTATCGGTAAGGAGTTAAAAAGTCCGGTTATTAAGGCTATACTCTACCAAAGAGGAATGCAAAATTTTTATAGAGCTTTAAGTCTTGCTTTCGGCATTCTCCCTGAAAGTTTAAAAGCTTTTCCATCAGCAAAAGAGATGCTTAGTTCTCCTGTTAATCTTATTGCTAAATTGCTTCTCTATGCTGAGAACTTAATAGCGGAGCTGGAAAGACGCGATAAAGCTCTTGTTCCTGTTATTATTATCAGTGGTAATATTCAAGAAGGAAAAACAACTTTTGTACAGAAGGTTGTTAATAGGCTCGATAGAAAGAATATTGCTTTAAATGGGTTTTTAAGTAAAGTAATATACTCTGGTAATAATAGAATTGGTTATAGATTAAAACCTATAAATTCCACTTATGAAGAAGTATTGTGTAAAATGGAAGAAGAAAAGGGCTGGATTCGTCAAGGAAAGTTTTACTTTAATCCTGAGGTAATAAATAGGGGAAATGATATTCTTAATGCTATCGATAGCACCACTCAACTTACAATAATTGATGAAATTGGTCCTTTAGAGTCTAAATCTAAAGGTTGGGCGCCGGCTATTCAACGTATTAGTGAAGAAGCTATTAGTCCTATGTTATGGGTAGTAAGAGAATCATTAGTAAAAAAAATAAGTAGAAAATGGCCTGTTGGTAATATTTATTTCTTTCGTCTTTCTGATGATTTACCTGCCTTAGATGTAGAAAATATGGTTATCCATATTATTGAAGATTGGAAAAAAAATAAATAATATTATTATTGTTCGATAATAATTTAAAATGAATTTCTATATTTTATAATCAATTAAATATAAATACGATACGTATTTTTAAAACTTTGCTTTTCGAAAGCAAACCTTCTAACAAATAAGGAAGCTTGCATCAACTCATCATAGGTCTTCTGCTGTGTGAACTTTTTAAAAGCTTTATAGTCGTTATAGCCCTTTTCAAATCCATAAATGGTCATGGGATTTACATAATAATCCAGGCATTGCACCATTTACTTCTCGCAAAGATGTGCATTTGATAAAAGAACTAAATAACATATTTATCAAATGGTTTTTAGGTTTAAACTTCTTTACATAACGGTCTGAATGGTGTTTTTTTGTGCTTGTGGTGATAATAATTTGGGCTACTCCTTGAATTTTTTTGCCATAAAAGTGTTGAAAACGAAAAAAATACTACTTTTACAAAATAATCTTATATAAAGAGATATATATCAGTATATATATTGGGCAGGTTTTATTTATATTGTTGATCATGACAAGAAAAATATTTATAATATTATTTATAATAGCGCCTCTGTTCATAAAAGCACAATATCCGGC
>JAMOQI010000045.1 GCA_027064095.1 Bacteroidales bacterium
AAATATTTTGTATTTTTTCTAATTTTTCACCTTTTCTGTATATTCAACAACCCCGTCGTTATCTAAAATATTCATCGATATTTTCATCGAAGGGGGATTATTAATAACGAAGAGTTTAGTAACAAAGAACTTTTTTATATTACACTATAACTATTTTTTCTTAAATTGAGGAAAAGGGTAGATTGTTTTTATTATTTTTGTCTTTCCTTGTAACAAATGGGCAAGGGCTAAGAATAAGACTATGATAGAACAAAAATTACATGCTGACTTATCTCCGGAAGATGGTTGGTTAGAGCTAGAATTTCCTAAAGAATATAGTATAGGCAGGTCTTTTGTTGGAGGAGATTCTGATAAGTTAAGATTACAAGTTAAATATTTTATTCGTAGAGAGGATAAACGATTTTTTGCAAAAGTTTTTTTTGGTACTAATGCTCAAGGACCTCCAGCGCATGCTCATGGAGGTAGTATGGCGGCAGTTCTGGATGAAGCTATGGGTTTGGGAGCTTGGGCAGCAGCTCAGTCTGTTGTTGCAGCCAAAATAACAATAGAATATTTGCGTATGTTACCTTTAAATATGTATACTATTATTGAAGTTATAGTTGATAAGGTAGAAGGTAGAAAAGTGTGGATGCGTGCAGCAATAAAAGATGCCACTGGTATGGTTTATTCGAAAGGAGAGGGACTTTATATAAATGTTCCAAGTGAAAAATTATTAAATAATGAGTTTCATAGAAAGCTTGTAGAACAGGTAAATAACCTTTAGCTTATGTCTAACTTAGGTTAGTAATCTCTCCAGTTTCTTGTTCTGTTTATCTTTAAATCTTGTAACATAGGAGATTTTACTCTCAGCGTGAAATTATAACTTTTTCTTGGCCCTATTGGTATCCAGTTGAATAACATTTCCCAGCAATGTAAATCTCTATATATATCTATTGATGTATAAGATAGGTCATTAGCTTGAAAATCCCATCCTGTTGTAACTCCTACTTTCCATTTTTTAGTGATATTTATACTTCCTCTTAGTCCAAGAGTTTGTATAATATCATCTTGTATTTTTAATTGTGTTGTATTATATGATCTTGTATATCTTAAAGTGTAATTGAGGTCTAGGTTCCATGCATTATTAAAGTCAACAAATCCCTCCGGATTATCATTAATTTCTTTTAGTTCTTCTTTGGTGCCTTTGTCAGATTTGTACTTCTTGTTTCTGCCTCTGTTGTTGGAGCTAATTCTGTAGTTAAATGATAGATTCCAATCGCCACTTTTCTTTCTAAGAATTCTTTTTCCAAGATTCCAGTTAAATTCATTTACTCTTTGTCCTGTGGAATCCAAACCGTAAAAATCCCAGTAACCTGCATATCTTATACTAAGACCTTTGTATAGATTTGTTCTGGCAGTAAGGCTTAAAGGTGCAAGCGCAAATTCTGTGGCAGCAAGGTTATATGAAGTTCCAAATCTTAGGTTATCAAGTATTTTAATTTTCTTAGTACCGGTTATGGTATCTTTTCTAGAGCGTATTTTTATTTCGATGTTGTTATCAAAGTAAAGTCCAATACTTCCTGATTTGCCATCAGGTGGAGATCCATACATTTGACCTTCAAACATACTATATCTTATTGTATCACCATTTTGGTTGGTGTATTCTTTATAATAATTAAAAGGATCAGTGCCAAAATCGGGTCTATAACTAAAGCTTAAATTAGGAGTTAATACGTGTCGCATTGCCATTATTGGACCTTTAGTAAACATATACATTCCATATATCCTTGTGTTTAAACTTGAGCTATAATTAAATTCATGAACTGCATAAAAACCATTATTTTTATTTGTAATAAGATGAGGCACAATAGTATCTCCATCAGAATAGGTGGTGTCTGTTTCGTAATATTTAGATGTGCTTTGAAAATACCATCTTTCTTTTAAGTTTATTGAGTTAGTCCATGTGAAATTTCCAATTGGTACTGTGTTACTTAATGGAATTGTGTGTTGTATTGCTTTGTCAAAATCTTCAAATTGTAGTGTTTTAAATAAACTATCAACAGTATTGACAGCATTTTTAGCATCCATTTTATATGATAGTGATATTTTTTCGTACCAACGTTTCTTGCCAATACTATTTTTTTTGGAGAAAGGTGTGAATCTAGGTGTACTAAAAGCTAATTGAGGCAAAGTCATATTAATAGCCCCAGTTTGGGAATTTTGTGAATGGTTTAAACTTCCTGTAAAATTGTATCCATTGCCAATTCTTGCATTATAAGAGATACTTGATTGGAATGTGTTTCGCAGATAATCATTAGAATTTGTTGAATTCAGCTTATTATATTCGGTGCTGCCAAAATTAACATTTGCTGAAAAACTACTATAAGGATTTGATTTTGGGTCTTGTCGATGTTGCCACCTTATAAAGTAGGTTTTATCTTCATTGAATTGTCCCTTTGTATCTGTTTCTCCGTACTTGTTAAAAGTATAAGAAACATCTATTGAGCCGCTTCCTTTATACCTAAAATTATATCGTGAAGCAGCATTTAGTCCCCAGCTACCACGAGAGTATATATCCCCACGTAATGCTAAGTCAAAATGCTCTCCTAATCCCCAGTAATAGCCTCCTCTTGTTAATCCATAGCCTCTATTTTCTGTATAATTAAATGTAGGAGGTAAAATACCATTACTTCTTCCTTTGGTATTTGGTATAAATCCAAAAGGAATAATCACTGGTATTGGAATATCTTCTATTTCCATATAAATAGGTCCGGTAACAATTTTATCATTAGGAATAATTTTCCCTTTCCAAAATTTAACTCTATAATGTGGATGATCAGCACTGCAAGTAGTAAAATGCCCGGATTCTACATAGGTGATATTGTTTTTCATTTTCTTTCCTTTTTGTATCCAAACATACACCTCGCCTTCGCTCTTTTTTACATCACTTATGAGTCCTTTTTGAGTGTCAAAGTTGTATCTTATAACAGAAGCATTGTATTCATCTCCATGGTCTTTGAAAACTGGGCTGCCTATAATTTTTCCTGTAGAATCTGGAATGCCAATGGCGTATACAGTATTGTTCTTAAAATCTAATTCAATATATTCAGCTTTTAATACAATACCCTCATAAATCACAGAAGCATTATGGTATAAATATGCCATTTCATTCCTTTTGTCCATTATTATGCTGTCCTCAGCTTCGTATTTGGCTTCAGTTGACAGATTAATTTTTTTGCTTTTGTTGGATTTTTGAGTCTTTAAACCGGTATCTGAAATGGTGTCAACTTTTTGCTTTAATGAGTCAGGAACTATGGTCTGTCCTTTTGTTATATAAGTAGAAGGTAAGATTAATATAATAATTATCAGGGGTTTATAAAACCACAATGTTGATAAATGCGTTGACAATTTATTACCTAAATATTTAATTTTTAATATCTTCAACTTAAATTTGTTTATGCTAAAAAACCTCTTAAAATTGGGGTCAAAGCTATAAAAGTTTATGGTATGATTTTACATTAAAGAAATTAATTATTTCATTCATTGAATTATAAATGGAGTTGTAAGAGATAATGTTTTATTTCTTTTATCGTATGCTTTTTCAATGTAAGATTTACCAATTATAAATACTAAACTTGTAAGTTTAAACGATTGTTGTTTTAATTATTGCACAATATTTGTTTAATTTTTGCTTTTTGTATTAATATATTAATATGTAGATAAAGGTATGCAAAATATTATTAAGGTAACTATTTTATTGCTAGTTTTTTTATTTCTTGATTTTAATATCTTTAGCCAAGATTATTCCAGAATTGATAAGGTTGTAATAGATGCGGGTCATGGTGGTAAAGACCCAGGGACTTTAGGGGCGCATTCTAGAGAAAAGGATGTGGCTTTAGCAATTGCTCTAAAATTAGGAAAACTAATTTCTGATAATTTACCTGATGTAAAAGTAATTTATACTCGTAAAACAGATGTGTTTATTGAACTTTATAAACGGGCGCAAATAGCAAATGATGCTAAAGCTGATTTATTTATTTCTATTCATTGTAACTCTATCGACACTCATAAAGCTCATGGTACCGAGACTTGGGTAATGGGAACTTATAGAAATAAAAAGAATCTGGAGGTTGCTAAAAAAGAAAATTCGGCAATTTTGTTGGAGGCAGATTATGACAAGAATTATGATAATTTTGACCCTAATAGCCCTGAATCATATATTAGTTTTTCTTTACTGCAAAGTGCCTATCATGAGCAAAGTATGTTTTTGGCTAAGAATGTTCAGGACCAATTCAAAAATAGAGTACATCGATTTGATAGAGGAGTAAAAGAAGCTGGATTTTTGGTATTAGTATACACAGCAATGCCTAGTATATTAATTGAGACAGGCTTCCTATCGAATTATGATGAAGAGAAATTCTTAACTTCAGAAATGGGTCAAGACTATATTGCCTCAGCTATATATAGGGCATTTAAAACCTATAAAAATTCTATAGAAGGTAATAATGTAGAAGAATCTGTTAACGCTAATACTTCTGGTGCTAATATTAAAGAGGATATTACAAAATCTGATAAAGAATCAAGTGTTACGTCCATAAATTCTAACTCGAAAGATGAGGCTTATTTTGGTGTTCAGTTCTCATCATTAAGAAAAAAGGTTGATGTTAAAACTGCATTTAAAGGTGTAAGTGATGTGTGGTATTACAAAAGTAATGGTGTTTATAAATATGTTAGTGGTAAATTTTCGAGTTTTAATAAAGCAGCTAAACAGTTGAAGGTGATTAAAAAAAGGCAATATAAAGATGCTTTTGTTGTTGCTTTTGTTAATGGAAAACGAGTTTCACGTGCAGAAGCAGAGAAATATCTGAAGAAATAAAATCATATCTTATACGTTTATTTAAGATAAAATTAATTAGAGGTATTTTTATTTGATATATTTTTGCAGCTGTAGTTTTATATATTAATTAATATTTGATGAAAATAAGAAAAGAATTTATCATAGGGATAATAGCTAGTTTTACATTAATAGCTTTTTATTGGGGTTTTTCATTTCTTAAAGGAGATAATATATTCTCAAAGGAAAGAGAGTTTGTGCTTATTTATGATAAGGTGTCAGGTTTAAGAGCATCAAATCCTGTTGTTGTAAATGGGCTTAATGTTGGTAAGGTGTCTTACGTGGATTTCATTCCTAATGATTCTAATGCGCGAATAATTGTTAAAATAAAACTAACTAATAATATTCAAATTCCTAAAAATACTTTAGCAGTTATCAAAAGTGATTTGCTTGGTGTTAATAGTATAGATTTAAAATTTAAACCATCTAATTCATTTGCTGAGTCAGGAGATACTTTGAAAACAGCCATTGCTACGACTATTCAAGAAGAGGTTTCTATGCAGATGTTGCCAATTAAGTTGAAAGCTGAAGATATGATGGCTTCTTTGGATTCAGTGCTTGGCGCAATAAGGTATATTTTTAATAAAGAAACACAACAACATTTAGCTCAAACTTTTAAGTCGATACAGACCACGATAAATAATTTAGAGCATACTTCATATGGCTTGGATACTATTGTAAGTGGTCAAACATCTAATCTGAAAGCTATTTTTGCTGATATAAAAATGATTACCGGAACATTAAATGAAAATACAGATAATATTAACAATATTATCACAAATTTCTCTGATATCAGTGATTCTCTTGCAGCGGTAGATTTAAAAGCTACTCTTGATAAGGTTGATGGTGCTTTATTAGGTTTTAAAGAAATTGCTGATAAGATTAATAATGGAGAAGGGAGCATGGGTAAGCTTGTAAATAATGATAGTTTATACTTCGAGATAGAAGATGCTTCGCGTGAGCTTCATCAGCTACTTGAGGATATTAAGCTTAACCCAAAGCGATATGTTAGAGTTTCTGTATTTGGTGGCAAAAATAATGATCCTTATGTTAGTCCTGAAGATAAAGCCTTAAAAGAGAATAAAAAGTAATATTGCTTTAGCCTTTTTATTCTTGTATAAGAAGTTGTTGATACTTTGAGCTTGATGTAAGGTTTATCTAACAGAAGGCTAATGGTGTTCTGGATTTATTGTTAAAAATCATAAAGTTGTAATGGATTATTACAAGTGGTTATTGGTGCAAAGATGATGCGCTGTTGGCTTTCTGTGAATGAAATCTTATGTTGAACTGAGGTTATTAGTTTTATTTATTCGTCAAGATTATTTATGAATAATCATGGTTAAAATCACTTTAATATTTGTGATTTTTATTGCTTGAGTAAAATTATAAACAGAGATATTTATAATACACTGTAATGTAAGTGATTGCAAACACCTTTAATATTTAAAATTGTTAATAAATTAAGCCTTAAGAGTGCAATTTTTTTGGTTTTTTGCATTGAAAAATTATGTACATTTGTTTCTTTATGAATATAATATAACATATTGAATATGAGCGAAGAAGAATTAGATAAAACGGGCAAGGGATACTCGGCGGATAATATACAGGTTCTTGAAGGACTTGAAGCAGTTAGAAAACGTCCAGCGATGTATATAGGAGATGTAGGAGTTAAAGGACTTCATCATCTTGTTTATGAGGTTGTAGATAACTCTATCGATGAAGCTTTAGCTGGACATTGCGATAATATTGAAGTAAGTATATTAAAAGATAATAGTGTGCGTGTACTTGATAACGGGCGAGGTATTCCTGTAGATTGGCACGAAAAAGAAAAGAAGTCAGCACTTGAAGTTGTGATGACGGTACTTCATGCCGGTGGTAAATTCGACAAGGGTAGTTATAAAGTATCCGGAGGACTACACGGTGTTGGTGTTTCATGTGTTAATGCTCTTTCAGCACATCTTACAGTTGAGGTTTTTCGTCAGCAAAAACATTATAGGCAAGAGTATAAGATTGGAAAGCCATTGTATCCTGTAAAAGAAATAGGAACAACAGACTATACCGGTACCATGGTTACTTTTAAACCGGACTCTGATATCTTTATAGTATCAGAGTATAGTTTTGAAACATTAAGTAATCGTCTTAGGGAGTTAGCATTTTTGAATAAAGGTATTAGATTAAGTATTACAGATGAAAGAAATGTTAATCCGGAAACTAATGAGTTTGAAAGAAGAGAGTTTTATTCAGATAAAGGTTTAGGAGATTTTATTGATTATCTTGATGAAAGCAGAGAGAAATTAATGGCAGAGCCTATTCAGATTGAAGGAGAGAAAAACGGTGTGCCTGTTGAGGTTGCAATGCAATACAACTCTTCTTTTGCTGAGAATATACACTCTTATGTAAATAATATAAATACGATAGAGGGAGGAACTCACTTGTCTGGCTTTAGACGTGCGTTGACCCGTACTTTAAAATCTTATGCCGATAAGTCCGGCATGTTATCAAAATTAAAATTTGATATTAGTGGTGATGACTTCCGTGAAGGATTAACAGCAGTGATTTCAATAAAAGTTGCAGAGCCACAGTTTGAAGGGCAGACTAAGACTAAGTTAGGTAATAATGAAGTAATGGGTGCTGTAGAATCTATGGTTGGAGAAGCACTTAGTCACTTTCTTGAAGAGCATCCACAAGAGGCTAAGATTATTGTAAATAAGGTAATACTTGCGGCAACAGCACGTCATGCTGCTCGAAAGGCAAGAGAACTTGTACAACGGAAAAATGTTCTTGGAGGCTCTGGATTACCCGGTAAATTATCTGATTGTTCGAATCGTGACCCCGAAAAGAGTGAGATTTATCTTGTAGAGGGAGACTCAGCAGGAGGAACAGCAAAGCAAGGTCGTGATAGATTTTTTCAAGCAATATTGCCACTAAGAGGTAAGATATTGAATGTTGAAAAGGCTATGCCTCATAAAATTTTTGAAAATGAGGAAATTAGAACTATGTTTACCGCTATGGGTGTTTCTATAGGAACGGAAGAAGACCCGAAAGCATTGAATTTGTCAAAACTTAGATATCATAAGATTATCATTATGACTGATGCTGATGTTGATGGTTCGCATATCGCTACTTTAATTCTTACATTCTTTTATCGTTATATGAAAGAGATGATTGAAAAAGGATATGTTTACATTGCAACACCACCTCTATATTTAATAAAGAAAGGTAGTAAAAGTGAATATGCTTGGACAGAAGAGCAGCGTGATGAGATAACCATGAGACTTTCTGGAGGAGCAGGAGAAAAAGGAGTGCATGTTCAAAGATATAAAGGTCTTGGAGAGATGAATGCTGAACAACTTTGGGCTACAACAATGAATCCGGAGACGCGTACTTTGCGTAAAGTAGATATTGAGAATGATGTTACTGCGGATAAAGTTTTCTCAATGCTTATGGGTGATGAAGTACCACCTCGCAGAGCCTTTATTGAGGAGAATGCTCATTATGCGAATATTGATGCTTAGAGAATTATAATATATCTTTAACTGTGAAAAAGCTACTTTTATAAGTGGCTTTTTTTGTTTAGATCTAAGTATAACCCATATTATTTATGAAATTTAACTTTACTTAATCGTTAGGATTATTTGTGAATAATCAGGGTTAATAGGTTTTGCAACGTAACAGATGGATAAAGATAAAGCTTTAATACCCAAATTTTACTGCCCTCAGTATAGAGAACATTATTTTTTTAATTTACTGAAAAACAATCAAATAAATAAGAAATTATTTTTAAATGATGAATAATGTTTGCTAAGCAAGAATTTTCTATATTTGCAGCTTTGAATAACCTTATAAAATCACAATAAAGTGGATATTTTTAAAAGAGTAATTGAGCGTCCAGGGTCTATTGGAAAATACCAAAAAAAAGCTCATGGATATTTTGCCTTTCCAAAATTAGAAGGAGAGATTTCAGCTAGAATGATGTTTCGTGGCAAGGAAAAATTAGTTTGGAGTTTGAATAATTATATTGGTCTTGCAAACCATCCTGAAGTAAGAAAAGCAGATGCCGAAGGAGCTATTGAATTTGGAATGGCCTATCCTATGGGTGCTAGAATGATGTCTGGACAAACTAAATATCATGAGCAATTGGAGAATGAGTTAGCTGATTTTGTAGGCAAAGAAAAGTGTTTCCTATTGAATTATGGCTATCAGGGCATAATGTCTGTAATAGATTCCATGGCAGATAGAAATGATGTTATTGTTTATGATTCTGAGTGTCATGCTAGTATAATGGATGGTATTTTTCTTCATAAAGCTAAAGGTGGAAAAAGTTTTGTATTCCCTCATAATGATATGGAAAGAGCAGAGAAGATGTTACGCTTTGCTACAAATAGGATAGAAGAAAGTGGTGGAGGTATTTTGTTTGTCACTGAGGGTGTTTATGGAATGGCAGGAGATTTAGGTAAATTAGATAAGATTGCTGAATTGAAGTCTAAATACGAATTCCGCCTTTTAGTAGATGATGCTCATGGATTTGGAACAATGGGAGAAACCGGTGCAGGTACTGGAGAGCATTTTAACGTTCAAGATGATATTGATATGTATTTTGGCACATTTGCTAAGTCAATGGCAGGAATTGGTGCTTTTATTGCTAGTAAAGAAGAAATTGTTGATTTCTTAATGTATAATATGCGTTCTCAAACATTTGCAAAATCTTTACCAATGCCAATGGTAAAAGGTGCTTTGAAGAGATTAGAGTTATTAAAAAATTCTCCTGAATTGCGTAAGCAGTTGTGGGATGTTGCTACTGCTTTGCAGAAAGGTCTTACTGAAAATGGTTTAGATATTGGAGATACTCAATCTCCTGTTACTCCTGTTTATCTTAAAGGTGGTGTGGCTGAAGCTACTAATCTTATTTTTGATTTGAGAGAGAAGCATGATGTTTTCTGTTCTGTAGTTGTATACCCTGTTGTACCAAAAGGAGTAATATTGCTTCGATTGATTCCAACAGCTATGCATACTTTAGAGGATGTTGATTATACCATTAATGCTTTTAAAGCTGTTAAAAGTAAATTAGATAGTGGAGAATATGCTAGCATGGATATAGTAGATGCTCATGAAGAATAAGTAAGTATTATTATAATAAAAAGCGGCGATTTTCTAACAGAAAATCGCCGCTTTTTTTATGTGTATAATTATAAATATTAATTTTTTTCTTTCTTTTTGGCATTGAACATATCACCTATTAAATAACCCATAGCCGCTCCCCACAATACTGATAAATATGGATTTGAAGTGATAGCACAACTGCCTGTACTACAGCCAACTTTAAGGTGATATATGTAGCCTCCTATACCTCCAACAATTAATCCTATAATAGAGAAAAGTGTAAAAACTTTTAGGTACTTTTTCTTCCAAATACTTTCTTTATCTTCCATTATAGATATCTTCTTAATACTTTCATTATTTGATCTTTGCTACGCAAACCCACAAGCCTTTCTTCTACTTTTCCATCTTTAAAAATTATTATAGTTGGAATTGTGCGCACATAATAGTTGGCAGTAGTTTGTTTATTGTGATCTATATCTAATTTGCCAATAGTAATTTTATCTCCTAGCTCTTGAGCTATATCCTCTAATATCGGCCCTTGTTGGCGACAAGGTCCACACCATGTAGCCCAAAAATCCACTAAAATTACTCCTTTTGAAATAGATTCTTTAAAAGTTTCATCATTTAATGTAACAGGCTTCGATTTGTTTGTAATAATGTTTGCTGCAGTATTAGTTACTATTGTATTGTCTGATTGATGTACCACTGAATATATCCCCATTGATATAATTAAGAACATAAAAACTGGTAATAATTTTGATTTAAACATATTTATGAATGTGATTGTTTGCTAATTTATTGTTAAGTTATTGAACTATTTTTGTTAAAGATTCACTTAATTGACTTTTTGATTGTAAACCTATATAACGTTTTATCTCCTTATTATTGTGATATAAAATTAGTGTAGGTATATTTCTTACACTTAGTTGTTGTGATAAATATCTGTTATCGTCTATATTTAATTTCAAGAAACTAATATTTTTTATTTCTTCAGATAATGATTCCAGCATAGGTTGTTGATATTTGCAAGGTTGGCACCATGGCGCCCAAAAGTCTACTAAAACCCATTTGTCTTCTAAACTCTTACTCCATGTAGGTGTATTTACTTCTCTTAACATATTTTAATTTATCTTTTACTTCGTTTTGTATTTCAAAAATATATTTAATAAATTAATTGTTAGTTAATTTTATTATTCATGACAAAAATAATCTTAAAATTTATTCTAATTCCATATTTTCAATTTTGGAATTTATTTTGTGAAAAAGATAGTAATAAATCCTGAAATATACATTTCTTTCAATTTTGCTTTTGCTAATTTTTGCATCTCTTTATATGTAATATATTGTCTTATTTACATTTTTCATTTATCCCTAAAACATAATGTTGAATAATCTTGACATCACTAGCCTGATCACTACCGGCAAATCCTTTAAAATCAGATATTTTTATTTGTTTTTGATATTCATTAAGCATTTTTTTTGCTAATGGAATATAACTCCAATGCCATTTTTCTTCTTGGTATCCAAACTTCCTATTTGAAGTATAAACTTGACAATAACCATATTCAGCAGCATGTGTTGTTAACCATTGATATATTTTCTTCCCTTTGCCTGTTTCGAAATATTTGTTTTCTAAATTGTTTAAATCTATATCCGTTCCCCAATGGTGACGTGAACTACCCGGCATTGATGAATATAATAATATTTTATTTGCTTTAAACAGGTCTCCTTTTATAGTGTTGTTAAGGTATTCACCATCAACTTTTACCTTTCCATTCCATTTTCTTTCCCAAATATATTTTTGGTGGTTAAAAGACCTAAAAGCAGATATAATGTTTAAATTAATATCATCATTTTCGGCAGCATCATACATTTTTATAAAGGCCTTATAGGCTTCTTTTCTTAGATAGATATTTGATTTATTAGTATATTTTTTGCTAATTTTTACAAAATGAGAATCCTTTATAGGAGTTACTTTACCCATAAGTTCATTTTTTGTAAAATGAAGTTCATTTATTGCCACAAACGAAAGTAATAGCACTGATAAAATTATCCAAAAATATTTCGTCTTTATCATTTTATAGTTTTTTTCTTTCTATAACTTTTATTACGGCATCAACAATTGCATTAGAATTCATCTTATATTTTTCCATAAGTTCATTAGCTTCACCGGATTCTCCAAAACAATCAGGCATGCCAACCATTTCAATAGGTATGGGATTGTTTTTTACAACAACTTCTGCCACAGCGCTTCCAAGTCCACCTGTAATTTGATGTTCTTCGGCTGTAACTAATGCGCCACATTCATTTGCAGCTTTTATTATAGATTCTATATCTAAAGGCTTAATTGTATGAATATTTAATACCCTAGCTTTAATTCCTTTTTTCTCTAAGTAATTTGCTGCTGTAATGCTTTCCCAAACTAAACTACCTGTAGCAATAATTGCTACGTCTCCACCATTAAGTATTATTTGCGCTTTTCCAATTTCGAATTTTTGATTTTTAGAAGTAAAATCAGGAATTGGTTCTCTTCCAAAACGTATATATACCGGGCCGTTTATTTCTGAAATAGCCTTCATGGTAGCAATTTCGGTTTGTGTAGCGTCGCAGGCTGAGATAATAGTAATATTTGGGAGTGCTCTTAAAGCAGCAATATCTTCCAATGCCTGGTGAGTAGCGCCATCGGGTCCAACAGATATTCCGGCATGAGCACCTCCTATTATTACATTTAAATTATTGTAGCATAGCGAAATACGAATTTGATCTAGTGTTCTCATACTTGAAAATACAGCATAAGTGGAGAAAACTGGTATTAGTCCTGATAGTGCCATACCTGCAGCAACACCCACGGTGTTCTGCTCTGCTATTCCTAATGAATAAAACCTATCAGGAAATTTTTCAACAAAAATATTCACTCCTACAGAAGTGGTAATATCAGAGCCTAAAACGATAAGGTTTTCATTAGAATAAGCTGCATTTTTTAAGCCTTTCCCAAATCCTACTTTAGTTGATATTTTACCTCTATTTTGCATCTTTCTTTTTTATGATAAATACTTTAAAAACACTTCTAGTTCCTTTTTGTTTGGAGCTTTACCGTGCCATTTATAATTTCCTTCTATTTCTGAAACTCCTTTACCCATTATAGTTTTCGCAATAATAACTTTTGGTTTACCTTTTTTCTTAATAGCCTTATTATAGGTTTTAATTAGATCTGCTATATTATTTCCATCGCAATGAAAAACATCCCAACCGAAGGCTTCCCACTTTTTATCAAGAGGTTCTAAAGCCATTACATCTTCTGTGCTGCCATCAATTTGAACTCCATTTCTATCAATCAAAGTTATTAGATTATCGAGATGAAAATGTCCGGCACTCATTGCAGCTTCCCAAATAGATCCCTCTTGTAGCTCGCCATCGCCTGTTATACAGTAAATGTTGTGCTGTTGGTTCTTATGTTTTGCTGCAAGAGCCATTCCTACTGCTACTGATAGGCCTTGTCCTAATGATCCTGCACTTAATTCTAAACCAGGTAAACCATGATTTCTTCCCGGGTGACCTTGTAAACGTGAATTTAATTTCCTTAATGACTGTAATTCATCTATTGGGAAATAACCCGATAGTGCTAAACTTGAATATAATACCGGAGCAACATGACCAATGCTTAATATTAGCCTATCCCTATTTTCCCAATCTGGCATAGATGGATTATGCCTCATCTGATGAAAATACAAAACAGTAAAGACATCTGCTAGGCCTAAAGAACCTCCTGTGTGCCCTGATTTAGCGGCAGTTAAGCTTTTGAGTGTTTCTATCCGAATTTTCTTGGCAATGGCTTCTAATTTACCTATCATAATTGTTGGTTAACCAATGTATATTGGATGCAAAAATACAAAAAGAATTATTGTACTTATTATTTATCCTGTGAGTCAATATGAGATAATAGGAATTAGAATATTTAATTTTACAATTAATTTAATCAAAGAAAGAATAGAAACAAGATATCTAGATATGGTTCTTAAGCTTAAATTATTTTAATTTTATAAAAACTATTTATTATCTGTTATTTTTGGACTTATTATTCACTGGCAGAAGCAAGCAAACTTTCAGTATGTTTGCTTTTGCTTTATATTTATATTTGCGTGAATTTAATGCTTTGTAAATGAAGAAATATTTAATGGTTTGTTTGGGTAATATCTGTCGTTCTCCTATGGCTGAGGGGATATTGCGTAAGGAATTTGAAATTAAGGGTTTGGAAATACAGGTAGATTCTGCTGGTACAGCTGCTTATCATATTGGAGAGCCAGCAGATGAAAGGGCTCAAAAAGAACTTAGAAAGCATGGTATTGATATTTCTTATGAAAGAGCACAAAAGTTTAAATATGAGTATTTTGCAGAATATGATAGAATCTTTGCTATGGACCAAAGCAATTATGCTGATTTATTGTATATGGCAAAAACTGATAAAGATAGGGCTAAGCTTGATATGATTATGAATGTTGTGGATAAAGGAAGAAATATTTCTATTCCGGACCCATATTATGGAGGTGATGAAGGTTTTGCCAGAGTATATAGGATGCTTAAATCTGCTGCCGAGAAATTAGTTGAAATAGAGATAAATTAATAAAATTAAATGTTATGGCTGATATAATAGATTATAAAATCATTGGTGATGATATGCAAATCGTTGAGATAGAATTAGACCCAAATGAAGGAGTACGAGCCGAAGTTGGTGCGATGATGTATCTTGAAGAAGATATAGAAATGAATACTGGCACAGGAGGAGGTATTTTTAAAGGATTTAAGAGAATGTTGACAGGAGACGGTTTCTTTATAACTTCCTTTGTTAATAAGGGATTTGGTAAATCTCATGTTGCATTTGGTGCTCCTTATCCCGGTAAGATTATTACTCTAGATTTACAAAATCTTGGTGGAGAATTTCTGGTTCAGAAAGATGGTTTTCTATGTGCTGCTCAAGGTGTGGATATTGATATAGCATTTACAAAAAAGCTAGGAGCTGGACTTTTTGGAGGTGAAGGTTTTATTCTTCAGAAGCTTAGTGGTGACGGATTAGCATTTGTACATGCAGGAGGAACAATAGTAGAGAAATACTTAAAGCCTGGTGAAAGTCTTAGAGTAGATACCGGTTGTCTTGTAGGTCTTGCCCCCAGTGTTGATTATGATATAAAATTTGTTGGAGGATTTAAAAATGCACTTTTTGGAGGTGAAGGATTGTTTTTAACTAGTCTTACAGGTCCCGGACTCGTTTATTTACAAAGCTTACCGTTCTCAAGGCTTGCTGATAGAATTGTCTCTGCAACAATGACCAATAGGGGAGAAAGTAAAGGTGCTGCAGGTATTGGAGGAGAGTTGCTGGGAGGTATTTTAGGAGGTGATAAACGATTTTAATCCTGTAAACCAGATAGCAATTTATGCTAAATTTTTTAAAGAGAAATAAGTATTCGGCCTCGGGTTCGCTATCACAATTGGCTTGGAAAAGATTTCGTCAAAATACTTTGGCGATGTCTGCTCTTATGTTTATTCTTTTGATAGTATTAGTAGGGATTTTGGGTTATTCTATTATTCCTGATAAAACTCCGTTTGCAAATGATCAAGCTCTTGAATTGGCAACAAAGAAACCGGGTTTTAAAATTCTGACATTAAAAAGATATATTAATAGAGATATTATAAATCATAATTTTTTCTATTCAATGCTTTTTGGACAAGAAAAACAATACCAAGAAATTCCTATTGTAGATTATAAATTTAGTGGTGATAGTGTCTCGGTGGAGGTATATACCGGAATGGAACCAAATGATGGGCAACATTTAAGCTTTCATTTAGCCGATATTGTTTTTCCTCTTAGTACGAAGAGAGCAATAAAAAAAATAAGTGATAATGAGTATAATATTAAACTCGTTGATGGTAAGCAGATTAAAATGTCGAGAACAGATTTAATTGCTAAATCAAAGAAAGCTATTACAGAGAGAAAATACATATTAGGTACAGATAGATTTGGAAGGGATTATCTAAGTCAATTAATTATTGGATCAAGAGTAAGCTTAAGTGTTGGTTTTATTTCTGTGATAATTTCGTTGATTGTTGGTATAAGTCTGGGAGCTATAGCAGCATATTTTGGAGGATGGATTGATCAATTGATAGTTTGGTTTATAAATGTTATTTGGTCTATTCCTACATTATTGCTTGTTATAGCTATTACTATGGCTTTAGGAAAAGGCTATTGGCAGGTGTTTATAGCTGTTGGACTAACAATGTGGGTGGAGGTGGCTCGTGTGGTAAGAGGACAGGTATTGAGTATTCGCCAAAAAGAATTTGTAGAGGCAAGTGTTGCCTTAGGGTTTACAAATTTTAGAATTATATTTAATCATATACTACCGAATGTTATCAGTCCATTAATTGTAATTTCAGCAGCAAATTTTGCCTCAGCAATTCTTATTGAAGCAGGATTGAGTTTTTTAGGAATAGGTGTTCAGCCACCTACACCATCTTGGGGTATCATGATTAAAGAACATTATGGGTATATTATTCTTGATTATGCCTATTTGGCCATATTACCAGGAGTGGCAATAATGTTAATGGTTTTGGCATTTATGATTGTAGGAAATGGTCTGCGTGATGCATTGGATGTGAAGGTAGTTAAGGCTTAGCAATTAACAAGAATTACATTATTTACTACTTCTAAGAATCCGTCTTTTAGTTTTTACTTTGGTTTCTGGAATTGTCTTAATTGTTTCTTGCTCTACTTTTGTATCATCTTTACTGCGAACAAAACGTTTCTTAAGTGTAGATTTTACCTTCTCGTAAGAGGAACTTTTATTTTCTATTACTTTCTCTTTTTCCTTTAGATTTTTATAAGCTTTAGATTTTTTTGCTTCTGTTTTTTTCTTTTCTCTATAAAATTCTTGTGCTTTTTCACTAATAATTTGATTTCTTTTAGTCATTATATCAGCAGGAAATAGAATGTCAAGTTCTTTTTGACAATATGCTGCAATATCAGGGAAAAAAGCTCTGAATTCAGCTTCGTACAATTCGTAGTCATCGATGAGGTCTTCAACTACATATTGCATATTTGATTTATAATTTGCTCTTCTAGCTAATACTTGGAAACTTCTTCTCAGTCCTTCCATTTTTGCATAGCTGGCTAGCCAATTTTGCATAATGAAGAAAGGAAGAATCTTTTTTGTCTTTGAAGGAAGAATGCTGTAATTTCTTAATAATATTCCATAGCTATAAGATGTAAAACTTGATAAGTGGAATTCAGAAAATTCATTCCAGTTTTTAGCTAAAAAATGATCGTAAAATACATCAGCAATAACTCCAGCATATTTATGATACTTTTTGTGCAATCTAGCACGAGTCTTCATAAATTCGGGATGATGATCGGTATAATAATCAATTTTTCTATGGAGCATTATTCCATCAATTACTCCTTGAGGGTAACGATCTATTTTATTTCCTTTTATATGATCGGCAATAAAATTCCCTAGCATGATGTACTCATGGTCGCCAGAAAGTTTCAAATGTGCCAAATAATTCATTAGTGATTTATTAAATTGTGAGCAATATGTTTATTAATACTTATTATACAACGTTTTCTTTCTTAAATTGTTACAAAATAAATCTATAATTATTAAATATATTATGGAATTAATTTTAATTAACATAAGTATCAATAAGACAGGTAAAAGTAAAAAAGTTGTACAGGTAATTTGCCTGTTTATAAAAATAATTTGAGTTAATATCTCTATTTAAATATAAAAATACTCCAGTATTTAGATAATTCATAAAATTTGTATAATTTTGAGGCACATTAAATTTCTTTTATGGGATCTCAAAAACAAAGTTATATTAAATTATCATCTTCAGAGCAGCTTCTGCCAAAGGAGGAACTATTAATGATTAAAACTGATAAGCAGTCTTTTACTATTGGAGTGCCAAAAGAAACTAAATTTCAAGAAAATAGAGTTTCGCTAGTTCCTTCTGCTGTTTCTTTATTAGTGGAGAATGGTCACCGAATTAAAGTTGAAAGAGGTGCAGGAATCAAAGCCAATTTTGAAGATAGAGATTTTGCTGAATCCGGTGCTGAATTAGTTGACAGTGCAGAGGAAATATATCAATCTGATATAGTGATAAAAATTGCTCCTCCAAGTCTTGATGAAATTAATATGATGAAGGAAAGACTAGTGTTAATTTCTGCTTTGCATAATAGAGCCCAGGAGCGTGAATACTTTAAGGCTTTGTTGAGAAAGAAAGTTACCGCATTATCATATGAACATATTAGAGATAAGACTAATGAGCATCCTATTTTGCATTCTATTTCCGAGATAGTGGGTTCTACTTCAATTCTTATAGCTGCAGAATACCTAAGCAATACAAGTTTGGGAAGAGGTAAGATGTTGGGTGGTTTTACAGGGATAAATCCATCAGAAGTAGTAATAATTGGAGCTGGTACTGTCGCTGAGGCTGCTGCAAAAACAGCACTAGGACTTGGAGCTATGGTGAAGGTTTTTGATAATTCTATTTCTAAATTGCGTAGATTGCAAAATAATATTAATAATAGAATATTTTCGTCAATTATTCAATCCGATGTATTATCAAATGCATTGAAAAGTGCAGATGTGGTAATAGGTGCTATGTATATTAGGAATGATAATGCCTACCATATAGTGTCAGAAGAGATGGTTAGAAATATGAAGAAAGGGAGTGTAATAGTAGATGTTAGTATTGATAGGGGAGGCTGTTTCGAAACTTCTCGCCCTACAAATCATATTCATCCTATTTATCAAGTTCATGATGTTATTCATTATTGTGTTCCTAATATATCATCAAGAACACCTCATACTTCTTCCTATGCTTTGAGTAATTATTTTGCTCCTTTTGTGCTACAGATGTCAGAACATGGTGGTTTTTCTCAACTATTGGTTGAAGACCCTGGAATAAGAAAAGGTGTTTATATCTATAATGGTAAGCTTACATTTGGTAGAATTGCAAAAAAATTTAAACTCGATTTTCAAGACTTAAATTTATTATTGGCAGCTTTTAGATAAAATATATGAGTCTTCTAAAAAACATTATTCGCAATTTAGCTGATCCCAGACTAAAAGATGTTGACGTTGATAGTGATGAGCTTGTAAAAGTACATCGACAAATAATGCTTGAAAAGCCTATTATGAATCATGTCTTTCGTGAGTTTTATGATGCCTGTATAAATTTTGATAAAAAATATTTTAACGGCAATGGACAAAGAATTGAAATAGGAGCAGGGGTTAGTTTTTTTAAAGATATTTATCCTGAAATTATATCTACGGATATTAAAAAAGCTGATAATCTTGATAAAGTATTAAATGCTTTAGATATGGATTTAGATAATAATTCAGTAAGAGCTTTTTATGGTTTAAACTGTTTTCATCATTTTCCTGAACCAAGAAAATTTTTCGCAGAGCTGCAAAGAACATTAATAAAAGGAGGAGGCTGTGTGTTAATTGAACCATATTATGGCCCTGTGGCTTCTAAAATGTATAAAAATCTATTTGATACAGAGATATTTGATAAAAGTCAGCTTGAATGGGAATCTAAATCCGGTTATATGTTAGGTGCAAACCAAGCTCTTTCTTATATAGTGTTTGTTAGAGATAAGGATAAATTTGAAAAGGAGTATCCAGAATTGGAGATTGTTAGGATGAAGGTAATGAATAACTATCTTCGATATTTGATCTCAGGAGGCTTGAATTTCAGGTCTTTATTGCCATCTTTTATGAGCCCTGTTATAAAATTTATGGAGTTTATTATTTCACCATTAAACAGAATATTTGGATTGCACCATGTAATTGTTATAAGAAAAAAGTAATTCATTTTTGTAGATTTAAAAACATACTTTAGAAGTTATATTTATTTACTTTTCATTGAAAAAATAATTACTTTCGCTCTGTAGATAAATTTATTACACTTAAACTGAACTGCACTTAATGAAAATGTAATTTATTTGTCATTGTTTTTTAATATTAATATTTAAAATAGAAATATATGAATCAAAATAGTCAAGTTCATAATGAGCTAAATATGAAGAAAGTTTTACCAATAGCTGTAATTGTTGGAGGAATAATAATATTAATTGTTTTTTGGAGTAAAATGACTGTTACTATTGGTGCCGGTCAGGCAGGTGTAATGTTTAATACTTTTGGAAAAGGAATAGATTTGGAAGAGCAGCCTTTGGGAGAAGGTTTTCATTTTATTGCTCCATGGAATAAAGTATATATCTATAGTGTTAGACAGAAAGAAAAAGCAGAAGAAATGAAGATGTTGTCGTCAAATGGTTTAGAGATATATATTGATGTATCTGCTTGGTTTAGGCCGGTTCAAAGTAAACTTCCAAATCTACATAAAACAATTGGTAAAGACTACGAAAATCAGATAGTAGTGCCAGCTGTTCGAGCTGCGGCAAGAAGTGTAATTGGTAGATATACGCCAGAAGAAATTTATTCATCTAAGCGTGATGCAATTCAGGATGAGATGTATGCTGAAACTAAAAAGATTCTGGATACAAAATTTGTATATCTTGATAGAATGTTGATACGGTCAATTGTTTTACCTCAGAAACTCAAAGATGCTATTGAAAGTAAACTAAAGCAGGAGCAGTTGGCTTTGGAGTATGAGTTCAAGTTAGCCAGAGCTAAGAAAGAGGCTGAAAGACAGAGAATTGCTGCTGAAGGTGAAGCTGCTGCTAATAAAATTATTAATAGTTCACTTACAGATAATTTATTGAAGATGAGGGGTATAGAGGCAACTATTGAACTTTCCGAATCTCAAAATTCTAAGACTATAATTATAGGAGGTGGTAAGGATGGCTTACCTCTTATATTAAATAATTAATATTACACAAATTAATTATTATTGAAACGAAGAAAGCGTTTAACATCTCGGATTAAATAGAGAGTTTTACGTTTTCTTTGTTTATATAAGGTTCTGATAATCTCTTCTTGCAATGAATAAGCGTATTTTTAAACTTGCAATTCCTAACATTATTAGTAATATCACTATTCCTTTGTTGGGAATGGTAGATACCGCATTAATGGGGCATATGGATAGTTTGATATATGTTGGCGCAATTGCTTTAGGAAGTATGATATTTAATTTCTTGTATTGGGGTTTTGGATTCCTGCGAATGGGAACAGTGGGATTTACCGGGCAAGCTAAGGGAGCAAATAACCAAAAAGAAATTAGTAACATACTTTATCGTTCTGTTATACTAGCACTAATTGGAGCAAGTGTTATAATTTTTATCCATCCTTATATTATTGATATAGGTCTTGGTTTTACAACATCAAGTGAAGCGATAAAGATAGAAGCACGAAATTATTTTATGATACGTATTTGGGCATTGCCGGCAAGTTTGATAATACTGAGTATGAGTGGCTGGTTTATTGGAATGCAAAACACTATTTATCCTATGGTAGTCTCAATATTTTCTAACATTGTTAATATTATTTTGTCTTATATATTTGTATTTAAGTTTAATATGAATGCTGATGGCGTAGCTTATGGTACTGTGTTGGCCCAATATCTGGCACTTTTAATAGCAATATCATTATATTTATATAAATATAAGCGGTATATGGTAAAAGTAGTTTGGAATGAGATCTTTAATTCCAAACTTAAAGATTTATTGCATGTAAATAAAGATATTTTTATTAGAACATTGGGGATAATATTTGTATTATCTTTTTTTACAATTAAATCTGCTAATATTGATGATACGACTTTATCGGTAAATACAGTTTTATTTCAGTTCTTTATATTCTTCTCTTATATGCTTGATGGTTTTGCAAATGCGGGAGAGGCTTTGAGTTCAGAGGCTATAGGTTTAAATAATAAAAGATTATTAAAATCTATTATTTATAGAACATTTCTCATTGGTTTTGTTTTTAGTTTAATTTTTACTATTTCTTATTATGTTGCAGGAGGGAAAATTTTAGAAATCCTTACTGATAATGAGGTGATATTGCAAGCAGCAAGGCCCTTATTGTATTGGGTTATAGCTGTTCCATTAATTTCTTTTCCTGCATTTATTTTGGATGGGATTTTTATTGGTGCTGCTGCCTCAAAAGCTATGAGAAACACTATGGTAATGGCAACAGTGTTGGTTTTTGTACCAATAGTATATTCGGAATTTTATACACCGATAACAAGACTATGGATAGCTTTCTTATTATTTATGCTTGCAAGAGGAGTGTTTTTAATGTTTAGTATTAAAACGTCTATATATGCTAAGTTTAATTCTTAATATTAATCATTATTATCTGAATTATACATTAGATTTTGTTAAGAGTATTGATACTGCAAAAAAAAGAGCCCATTATAAATGAGCTCTAGTAATTATGGGTTATATGATAGTCTTTTTTTATTGATAACAAAAGTAAGTTATTTTAATAGCCTGCATATACCTAACATTAGGGATTTATTAGGTATTATTATAGCTAATATTCAAAAAATAATATACTTAGAAGGTTGGTTTAGAATAATATTACATTGTTTAAAATAGTTAAAATACAATCTATTACAAGTGAGGAAATTTTGTTTATATGTTTTTTAATATCTAATTCAATATCTTATACCTGAATTATGGAAAAGAACTTTGTTGTAAATGTTGAAATTGCAATAAATCAATAGCCGAACTTGTTTCGGGAAGATTTTCCCGCATTGCACCACGTCATCTATTGTTTATTCATACAATTCTCTTAGCTTTTGTATGAATAGTGTGGGTTAATACAATACTTTTTTATAGGTAAAAATCAGGTATATCGAAGGAGTTAAGACCTTTGATAATTTATAAGAAAGGTTAGTTTTGTATTCTTAGTAAAAAAATATGGATAGAAAATTAAGTATATATTATTAGTGAATATTATTTGGTTTCATCAATGGCATTAGGATCTTTATAACCAAAAAGATTTTGTTCCTTAATTTGTTTACTTATAAAAACAGGCATCATATTTTCCCAACCACTTTCTCCATTTTGTATCATTCTTAATGCATCTTTAGCAAAAATACCCTGCCAAGCTCTATTTACATTCTCTAAGTCAACAATTTTATTATTATTAATTAGGTGTTGATATAAGTAGAATAGATCTTCGCTTACATTTAGGAGCTTGCCTGTTTGTAGTCTTTTATTTTCTATCAGTGGATATACATATAGCTTTACATTTTGGGCAAATAATTTACCGAATGCTTCCATTATTCCGCCTTTTAGATCATTATAGAATTTTGGTTGAACAAGGTTTTTAAGAGTTGGCACTCCTATAACAACACGAAGTTTGTTTATAGTGTATCTGTTGAAGAATTCTGTAAGGCGATAGAAATATGTATAATTTGAGACCATTACATTTTGGTTCATGCCATTAAGAATGTCTACACGAGCAAGGAAATCCCGCTCATCTAATTCGCCACTAGCCATCAGATTACGCATGGTAATTTCACACAGAACTACAGTTTTTGTTTTGTCATATTCTTCACACTCGCGCTTTAGCATGTGAATACTTGACTTTATCATATCAAAGCCAACATAAGTAATTGGCCTAAAACTTCCTCTAATGGCAATTACATTTTTTTTGTAAATCATATCAGCAGGACGAGCGATATTACCTTGTTTGTCAAACATTACTGCGTGTGTCATTCCATTTTTAACCAATTGTACACCAAGTAATCTATTGTCAACATATTCAAGATCAGGACCAATCATGCTGGCAGTATCAATCTCTATTCTATAATTATCCAGATTGTCCATTAATGATTGTAAGAAAGTATTAGGTCTTTGATTGTAGTGGAAGCAGGCATAAATAAGATTTACACCAAGAGTACCTAAAGTATATTGTTGTAATGTGGAGTCATTTTCCTTTAGATTAAAATGGATCTTAACTTCATTAGGTTTGCTTCTTTCACTAATTTGGAATCTAACACCCATCCAGCCATGAGAATTATTTGTTTTGTGATAATTTAAAGTTTCGACGGTATCTGCAAAAGAGAAAAATAGAGTGTTATTAGCAATGTTATTTGTAATTACATTTTGTAAATCTTCATATTCTTTATTGAGCATTTTAATAAGCCTGTCATCACTTACATATCTGCCGGGTTTATTATTATTGTAATAATAATCGGAGAAAGTCTTATCGTAAGCTGATATACTTTTAGCTACAGTTCCGGAAGCTCCGCCTGCTTGAAAAAAAGCCCTTGCAACTTCTTGTCCGCCGCCAATTTCTGCTAATGTTCCAAACACATTATCTTCAATATTAATTTTAACAGCCTTTTGCTTGGTTGAAAAAATTGTTCGTTCTTGCTCCATGATAATAGGTTATAATTCTTCTACTCTTTTTCTTTCCACTCTTTTAGCAATATTAATACTTATTTCATATAACAATATCAAAGGAAATGCTACTAATATCTGACTAAAAACATCAGGGGGCGTTATCATAGCAGAGAGAATAAAAATGGCAACTATTGCGTGTTTTCTATATGTTTTTAAGGATTCTACAGAAACAATTCCCATACGGGCTAGAAAATATATTAATACCGGTAATTGGAATACTAATCCAGTAGAAAGTGCTAACATTACAACCATATTTATATATGATCCTAGTCGAAATGTGTTTTGTATATCAGCGCTAATAGTCCAAGCGGCGAGAAAATTAACAGCTAAAGGTGCAATGATAAAATACCCAAAAGCGACACCAATCATAAACAGGCTGGAAGTAACAAAAACAAAACCACTAACTCCTTTACGTTCTTTTGGAGTAAGAGCAGGTTTAATAAATAGCCATATTTCTGTAATAATATAAGGCATTGCTACCACTAAACCGGTGATAAGTGAAATCAATAAATTGTTTCTAAACTGTCCTGCCATTTCAAGATTGTTAAGCTTAAAATCAATTTTATTGATGCACAAGCTCTCAATATTTAATAAATGACCAAAACGGCAAAAAAGTTTATTGCTAATAAAGTCAGGGTTCTTGGGGCCTAATATTATATCAGAATACACAAAATCAGTGAAGTAAAATGCCACTATTGCTAAAATAAATACCGCAGCAAATGATCTCATTAGGGCAAAACGTAAAACGTCAAGATGATCCCAAAAGGTCATTTCAACTATTTCACCTGACTTTTTCTTCTCAATTTCTGTCTCTGACATCGATGTTTATTTTCGTAATTCCTTTGTTGGATCGATACTATTTATTTCATCCTCAAGATCTTTAGTAGCATTTTTAAATTCTTTCATGCCTTTTCCCAACCCTCGCATTAATTCAGGAATTTTACGACCTCCAAATAGAAGTACTACAACAATTAATATGATAATGAATTCATTACCACCAAGCATGCCTAATAAAATAGTATTTAGATACATAGCTAAAAATATTATATTAATAATATGCAAAGATAAACTATATACTATATTAAAAGATATTTATAGAAGTAAAAATCATTCAAAATATAATGTATAGACTATTTTCCTCGGTAAATTTTATATATCAAATATCCAATTCCGAAAATAAAATGAGCAATTACCACTGCTACAACGATATATAGTACTGTATTTCCTTCGCGCATTTTTTAAAATTAATTTTTTATTAATTGCTGATAATTATCATATTGTATAATATTCAATCTTGTATTTAAGTAAACACCTTCTTTAACTTCTACGAATAAAATTTTATTATGCATAGTTTTTGGCTTAAATTTATTCAAACAAGTAAAGAAATTGTCACCATAATAATATAATGCGTTGCCAAAATACCAACTTAAATCATAACCTAAGTAGCCTAATTCCTCAGGCATTCTTTTATATGTATTATAAAATTTATTTTGGAACGGTATAACTAAATTGCTATCGGTATGATTAATAAAGTAGTCTGTTGAATATGTGTAATTTAGGTTGCTTAAATATCTTATCTCAAGTGTTTTATACTTTGACCAATATTTATCCAATGCCATTACCATAATATTTTTATCTTCTTTCTTGAGGTTAAGTTGGCGGAGGAAATTACTTATTCTTGCTTCATCGTTAACAAGATTAAAGATGATATTTTCTTTAGTAGGACTAAGGGAATTAATTATTTTACTCATTCCGCCATCCTGATATTTGTAAATAAATATGCGATTTGTGTCAATGTTTAAATAATTGGAATGAAGAGCTTTAGTTAAATATGTCAATCTTTGAATTTCATCAGTATGTCCTTGATGAATAATATAGATTCTATATTGAGGAATACTATCTGAAATATATTTTACCAAGGAATTATAATTACTTTGCTCATTAGCTTTTATTAAGTAATACCCAGGACTTTTAACTGTGTCATTATCAGTGGATAAAGATCCAAAAATATCTACCATTTCTATATTTTTAGCAAAAGCATATTTTCTTGCTATTTTAGTATTCTTTCTATAAAAAGGACCTATTAACATATCAAGCTGATTAAAATCTTCTAAATTGCATATCGAATCTGTTTTTCTTTCATTTGCTTGTGTGTCCCAAATATAAATCTCAGCCTTAAAGCCAAGTTTTTGTAGTGAATCAAGAGCTAATTTGGCTCCTTGAATAAATTGTAAAAAACGGAATGATTTATAATAGGATTGTTTTTTAATTTTATATTCATTATCAACATCTATTTCCTTATCTAAATTAGCATAAATAGGAAGCATAAATCCGATTTTATAAATATGTCTGTTATGAGATATTTTACCACAATCAACTAATTCTTGTTCCGGAACGTTAATCATATCGTCTTTAGCAATTATGGAGTCTAATACAATTTTTTCATATTTAGGTGCTTGGAACTCATCATGAACATATGGGACTTTTATTACTAATCCTTTCTGTAAACCTGTAGTCTTAAGAGAAGGATTTAGTTGTTCAATTTGTTGTTGGTTTATTTTGAATTTTTTACTTAACCGATAGTAGTTATCACGTCTTTTTAATGTGTAATTTATTAAGCTGTCGTATTTACTTTCGGCTTGAAGTGCTATCCTAGTTTCTAATTTTGGAATTAAAATTTGCTGGTCAGGTTGAATATTTGCATTTAAATTTTTGTTAAATTTTTGAAGTTCTTGTAGGGTAACCTGAAAGTCATACATTATCCTATAGAGGGTTTCTCCTTTTTTAACTCTATGATATACAAATCCTTCCGGGGCTATTTTGTCAGCAGATATTTCTGGTGTAGTTGGTTTAGTAATTTTAGGGATCTTAATATCCTGTCCTTCTTTTAAACCACTTTCAATGCCTTTGTTAATAGCAATAATCTTATCAACTTTTACATTATAAGCTTTAGAGATAGCGTATAGTGTTTGGCCTTTACTTACATGGTGCAAATAGAAATTGTTTCCATTATTATCCTGAATTATTTTATTGGATATTTCTACTTTTACTTGAGCAACTATATTGTTACTCAAACTTATAATAAAGGTAAGAAAAAAGATACTTATTAATTTTCGCATAGTTATATTTATATGATTAAATTGCGAATAAAAGAGATTATTCCCATTCTATTGTCGCAGGAGGTTTTGAACTGATATCATATACAACTCTATTTACTCCTTTTACTTTATTAATAATGTCATTTGATACTTTTGCTAAAAAATCGTAAGGAAGATGTACCCAATCCGCAGTCATACCATCAGTAGATTCAACTGCTCTAAGAGCAACAACCTGTTCGTATGTTCTTTCGTCTCCCATTACTCCAACAGAATGAATTGGTAATAATATTGATCCGGCTTGCCAGACTTTGTCGTATAGGTTACTTTCTTTAAGACCTTTAATAAAGATATAATCAACATCTTGCAATATACGTACTTTTTCAGCTGTGATATCACCGAGTATTCTAATGCCAAGACCAGGGCCGGGAAAAGGGTGGCGTCCTAATAATTCCTCTTTTATCCCCATTACTCTTCCAACTCTCCTAACTTCATCTTTAAATAAAGTCTTTAGTGGTTCAACTACTTTTAGCTTCATATAATCAGGAAGTCCTCCCACATTATGATGTGATTTTATTGTTGCAGAGGGTCCCTTTACCGAAATAGACTCAATTACGTCAGGGTATATAGTGCCTTGTGCCAGCCATTTTACATTTGTTATTTTATGGCTTTCATCATCGAAAATATCAATAAATGTTTTACCAATAGCTTTTCGTTTTAGCTCTGGGTCGGTAATACCTTCGAGAGCTTTATAAAATCTTTCTTTAGCATCAACACCTTTAACGTTTAGTCCCATATTTTTATATGATTCCAGAACTTCTTCAAATTCATTTTTACGAAGAAGGCCATTATCAACGAAGATACAATATAAATTTGTCTCTATGGCTTTGTGAAGAAGTACAGCAGCAACGGTTGAATCAACACCTCCTGAAAGACCAAGAACAACTTTATCGTTTTTTAGGGTAGATTTCAATTCCGTAACAGTTGATTCAACAAATGAATCCGGTGTCCAGTCTTGCTGACAACCACATATATCAACGACATAATTTTTGAGTAGAGTTGATCCTTCTTTAGAATGATATACTTCCGGGTGAAATTGAATGCCGTAGGTTGTTTCTCCTTTGATTTTAAAACCTGCAACTTCGACGTCGGAAGTACTAGAAATTATTTCAAAAGATTCAGGAACTTTAGTGATAGTATCTCCATGTGACATCCATACTTGGCTGCCGTCAGACATTCCCTTTATCAATTTACTATTTTGATCAGCATAAGCTAAATTGGCGCGGCCATATTCTCTAGTTGCTGATGGTAAAACATTTCCTCCTTCGACTTGTGCCAAATATTGAGCTCCATAGCAAACTCCTAATAAAGGTTTAAATCTACGGATATTACTTAAATTTGGAATTGGTGCTTCTTTGTCACGTACAGAAAATGGGCTTCCAGAGAGTATAACTCCCTTAAAAATAGAGAGGTCTTCGGGAATATGATTATAAGGGTGGATCTCACAATAAACATTTAGCTCTCTAACTCTTCGAGCAATTAGTTGGGTGTATTGTGAACCGAAATCTAAAATTAAAATAGCGTTCTCCATAAAGCAAAAATATAAAAAAGATTTACAGCAAAATGATAAAATATTTAGAAAGATTGTTAATCAGGATTATTCACAAATATTCTTGATAATCTAAGCTTGATATAAGATTTATCTAATGTTGAGATTGGGTTAAATTTCAAAGGATTTGCAATACCGTAGAGGCATAAATTAAAACTAAATAACACTCAAATTATGCTGTTGTGAAAATTATTAATATGCTTGTAAATTTACTTAATACGGAGAATAAAGGGTTAAATTTTTACAATAAAAAAGCCGTAACACAATGTGAAACGGCTTTCAATAAATATCTTATAAAAAAATTACTTTTGTAATCTTTCTTTGATTCTTGCTTTTTTACCAGTTAAACCTCTTAGATAGAAAATTCTAGCACGACGAACAACACCATACTTTTGAACTTCTATAGATTCAATAAAAGGAGAGGTAAAAGGAAAAATACGCTCTACACCAACACCATTACTTATTTTTCTAACGGTAAAAGTTTCACGACTACTTGAGTTCTTACGTTGAATAACAACACCTTGAAAACTTTGAAGACGTTCTTTATCACCTTCCTTAATTTTATAGGTTACTTTGATTGTATCTCCTGCTTTAAAGGCTGGAAATTCTTTACGCTCAACGAATTCGTTTTCTACGAAACTAATAATATCTGCTTTACCCATTATTATCTATATTTAAAAAATTCTTATCTCTAAAAAGGTTTGCAAATATACAGCAATTTTTTATTTAATTACAAAGAAAAATGTAATTTTTAATAATATTATATTTCGCTGTATATGTGGTTATTAAGATGATTTAAATTATAAAAGTATTATAAAAAAAGATAGGCTCAATTTATTGAGCCTATCAAATCGTTATATTTTTAAGTCAAACTACTCACTATCTTCTTCAGAAGTAGCAGCTTTAGTATGAGCTTTTCTTATATCAATATATAATTTAGTATCTAAATCAGCATGATCTTTAGGGTTAATAGTAATAATTTTAGAAGCAGGAGCAATTTCATGTTTTATTTCTTCAACATGTTCGTCAGCACCAACTAATAATTCTTGAACATAATATGTTCCAATACCAGCGAAATAACCAACAAGAGCGAGTAAACTAATTTTCTTCATATACCAAATAAAATCAATTTTCTCCATACCCATAGCAGCAACACCGGCAGCTGATCCAATAATAAGGATACTTCCACCGGTACCAGCAGTATATGCTAATAGTTCCCAAAATACTCCATCAGTAGCAAAAGTTCCGGCATGAGCAATATCATACATACCCATTGTACCTGCAACTAAAGGTACATTATCAACTATTGATGAAAGAATACCTATAGCACTATCGATAATAAATATATTTTGATTTGTTACTCGGTCCAACCATTGAGATACTAAATTTAAGTGACCTGCTGATTGTAAAGCAGATACAGCAGTAAGAATACCTAAGAAGAACATAATTGTTGGAATATCAACTTTCTTAAGAATATTTGAAACCATTAAGTGGTTTTTTGCATCTTCGTCTCTTTTCTTGTTTTTAATCTCACTTAAAATCCATATTACACTCAATCCTAATAACATACCTAAATATGGAGGGAGATGTGTAATTGTTTTAAATACAGGAACAAATAATAATGCACCTACACCTACAGCTAAAAATAATGCTTGCTCACTTGGTGTAGTATATTCAGGTGCTTCTTTATTCACTTTAGGGGTTTCAACATTACCTTTCATTGAGAATGAAATAATAATTAAAGGAACTATCATTGCAATTAAACTAGGTACGAATACCATTAGAATTACATTAGCAGCAGTAATTTGACCACCTATCCAAAGCATAATAGTTGTTACGTCACCAATTGGAGACCATGCTCCACCGGCATTAGCTGCAATAACAATAATACTTGCAAAGAACCAGCGAGTTTGTTTGTCACTAACCAATTTACGTAATAAAGTAATCATTACAATTGTAGTTGTAAGGTTGTCTAAAGCAGCTGACATGAAGAATGTTAGAATACTAAGTACCCATAATAATTTTACTTTATTAGTGGTCTTTATTTTATCAGTAATTAGTCTAAAACCTTGATGATGGTCAACAGTTTCAACAATTGTCATAGCTCCAATAAGAAAGAATAATATCTCTGAAGTTTCAACTAAATGTTCCCCTAATTCATGTTTTACAAAATGACTTGCCATTTCTTGTAGATGCTCAGGACTCATAGAGTATCCATTTATTAGCTCATTCCATGTATTACTGTGGCCTAGGCTTAGGATGTCAACACTATTTAGTGCATAAACAGTCCATGTAAGCGCGCCAATAATTAGAGCAGAAGCTGCTTTTTCTAGCTTCAAGGGATGTTCAAGTGCTATCGCAGTATAGCCAAGAACAAAAATAATTACCATTAATATAAACATTGTCTTTGTTTTTAAAAGTTAATAATGGGCACAAAAATAGTAAAGCTACTCTATTGATTTACATTAATTTTTAACATCTTTTAGCAATTGACGAATCTCATTTTATAAAATGACCATAAGCCTTTTAAACCTTATTTTTAAGATTAAACTATTGTATGATAAATCAATGTGTAATTATATAGTAGTAAAGGGAAATTTGACATATTTTTTTAAATAAAATAAATGTTATTTCTTTTCAATATTATATGTTGATAGTAGTAGGATCTTCTCAATTAGCGTTTTTCAAGCAAATATAAATATGCATTAAAATTGTGGTGTGTAGATATATCTTTACTATACTTAGGAAATTTCTCGTAGTATTTTTTATCAGCATATAAAACTATTGTATGGCCTGTTCTTACATAGTTGTTACTTTTTACATATTCGGGTGGTGAAAAATCGGGCATGTTTTTACGAATAGCTTTTGAAGTGAGATCGCCCAAATATCTTTCGTATCTGTGTTGCGCTTTTTTTGTCGGCTTATCTAATTGATTATAAATTCTTTTTAAAATAAGATTTTTAGGAAACTTTAGTTTTTTGATCTCATTCTTAGCATTTTTAAATAAGTTAGTTTCATTAAAATCATCTAAAGTTTGGATAGAAATGGGTGTTTCCGGTACCCAGTCGGCCGAATTGATTACGGTAAATGCCCAATCTTTTGTTACACTCTCATAGTAATAGGCAAAAAATAAATTGCCGGGCTTTGGTGCGGCGCTGCAATAGGTTTTAAAACGAATATCTTTGGGTAAAACGTCGTTTTGCTGAAGATTGTAAAGATATGCGGTTAACAGGTAGTTGATTGCCCCTCCCTGGCTATGTCCCATAAGTAGGAAATTTTTTATGCCAGTATTATAGAGGGAATCGATTTTGGGTATAATATCTTTTGACAGTAGTGCCATATTTAATAACCAACCGATATGGACAGCTGCTTTGTTGTCAGGGGTCAAATTGTATTTAAAGGTGTCTGTTCTCGATATGACGAGTTCTCCTTTGGCGGGAACCATGGCTGCATATAAATTTTCCAAAGAACTTGTAGGTTTTCCCGTCGTTCCTCTAATGCTGACTACGGCTATTGTGTGGCTGTCATTTATCCATAAATCCCAACGGTTGTCGAGCCCGATAATTTTTGAACGATATATTAGAGAGTGATATTCAGGTGCGGGAATTTTAAAAACAATACTGTCAGGAGTGTTTGTTTTTGCAGAAATATATAGAAGTTCTCTATATTCATGCTCATTAAAACCTGTGGTTAATTCTTGCGCAGAAATTGAGTGGAAAGAAACACAAAGGATTATTGTGAAAATCAATGGGGTTATTTTGCCTGTTGTTTTTATCATATTTATAAATGCTTAAGTACAAGTTTTGCCACCATCGGTAACATTAAATGCTAGAACCTGGCAGATTAATAGGTTTTGTTAATTTTCTTTTTTAACGCCAACTCTTGTTTATCAAGTATATCGGTTTTTGCTACTTTGTCACCTTCTTTTGCCAATAATAAGACAATGCACCATCAGTAATTACATCTACTTTGCTTTCTGCTCTTTTTATAAAAAAAACTTTAATTTCTTAATGTTTTCTGATAACAGTTCCCCTGCTAGAAGTGCATGCCGCAAATATACAATTTATATTTACTTAAAGCATAGATTCAATCAGTAAATGTATCTTTACGATTTGCAAATTTATTAGTTTTACTTAATCGTTATGATTATTTGTGAATAATCCGGGTTGACATATCCGAAAATATATGTTGGCTTGACAAAAGGTTCAATGTCAATTTTTGTAACACCGGTATCTTGCTTTATATAAATCCAATTGGTTCTGTTTTTTTTGAAATATAAACTTCAGGCTGTTTGTCTTCGCCAAATTAAATTATAAATAAATTATTTCAGGTAATATCGTAAAGTATATTATTAATAAATTTTACAATTACGGTCCTAATCATTTACAAATGAGATAAAGTTGATATCTTTTTTTTCTTCATCATAATCAGGAATGTCATGTGCTTTTTTTGGTCTTTGTCTTTTGCCTATGGTGTAGAATTACCACTATTTCAGGATATTATCTTGTTGGCAAAAGAAATATTTTCAAAAGAGAAAAATATTCAATTTTCGCATCTATTGGAATAAGTTCTGATTATTATTTGTGTAAAAATATTTGTAGAAATTATTAATGTAATTACTGCGAAAATCAATGTTACATTTTCCTAAATAATTATTTCTCTATGTAATAATTATCCTTCTTATAGCGACATGCCATTCCTGACTATTTGCGACTTCTATAAATTTCATATAAATTATTAATGAAGTCAGTGTTTTTTAACAACGAAAATGATTATTAGAAATTATGCCACTTGATATTCTCTTTCCAATCCAATTTTTCGTTCATATAGTTTTTTAGTAACCGGGTTGCGGTTTCTAAATCAACCAAATCATCTGCTTCAAACATTCCTTCTTCATTACGATATTGAACAGTATATCCTTTTTTTGACCAAGCAAACTGAATAAATTCGTTACCACTACTTACGCTGATATAATCATTGTTTTTATTTAGCGACTTCAGTACATTCACAGCCTGCTCCACGCTTGCATCTTCAATGGTTTCACCGACTGCCGGCTCTGCTGAAAATTTCTTATGTTTTGGTGCTGTAGCTTTTGGGATAGTTTTATTACCTCCCGCAATATGGGCATCCATTTCTTCAAACTTACTTCTTTTTATACGATCGAGACCCATACTGAAAAATACCCAAGGAGAGGTTCCTTGTTTGCTCATATTCAATACATTAATTTCATCTGATCCTGTAACGTCCGAATAATGAACAGTTGCCATAATAATGGGGTGGCCTGGTATGGGCAAGGTTTTATAGCGGATGGATTTAATGGTACCATCCCAGTCATCCACTGCTTTTAGTCCATCTTCTAAGGATTCATCCTCGAAGAATGATTTAGAAATAGTAGGTTTCAATATGCCTGAAGCATATTTAACCAGTGCATCGGGGTCTCTGTCTTTGAATGCCTTCAATGTTTTTATCGCAGTTTCATTAGCCTGTATTTCTAAGTCTTTATTAGTCTGAGCTTTTAATCTCATTCCGGGTAAAAGCAATATAGACAGAATTAGTAAAATTGAATTTAGGTTTTTCATTTAAATTTCTCCTTATTTTTAGTTGATAAATAAAATTTCATATTGTATATTCTTTCCCTATTATTGTCAATGGATTGAATATGGTGTGTGCCACATTTAAAATGGTTCGCTAATAATATTTAATAAATGGTTTGTCTCTATCGTTAATATGTACAACTAATTGTGGCATGTGCTATATTTTTTAGTGTTAGTAATTACTGTTCTACTATTTCAACTCGTCTATTTCTTGTTTTTCCTTCTTTTGTTGAATTTGAAGCAACAGGCAAAAGATTTGCAACACCATATGCCTTTAATTGTCCTGCATTTACTCCATATTTTGTTATTAACTCATTCATAACAGCTTTTGCTCTATTTTCGGATAAAGTCATATTTGAAGCAAAATCGCCTATATTGTCAGTATGTCCTACTATAAAAAACTTTTTATCGGAATGTGTATTAAAGTAATCTGCAATATTTTTTAATGCATCGGCCGATTCAGGTTTAATATTTGATTTCCCGGTGTCAAAATGAATATCATAAATAGCAATGTGTCCATTTATAGAAATTCCTTCTTCCATATTTTTAACAGTAACCATACCTGTCTCTGCAGCTTCTACCTCAATTATATCTTGTGTGATAACTGTCACATTAGAAAAATCACTAATTACTTCAACAACATAAATATTATTATCATCTTTTTTAGTAACAGCAATAATTATCGCTTTATTGTTACCAATAGCATCAAACCCAAAACCAAATTTGTCAAGATTTAAATTTTCTTGTGAACCATAATAATCTCCATAGAAACTAGCTGGTCCTTCATCAAAATCTTCACCGGGTTTTCCTTTTAATAAAATCTTATAAGCATTCGTTTTAAATGCTGTTTCAAAATTCTTTAATACATATGCCGGATTATTATCAGGAGTAGTAATATATTGATAACGTTTAACTTTCCCTTCAAGTATTAAAGGGTCTTTATAATTAGGTTCTTTAGTATTATCGCTATAAACAGGCAACTTATACGTATCCCACTTTGTTTCTTTGAAATAAACTAATTTAGATCCTTTAAATCTTGAAACTAAAGAATAATCTTTCACGTTTTTGATTTCTTTGAAATCTTTAAAATCCTGTGCTAAAAGATTTGTAGAAATTACTATTATAATCACTGCTAAAATTAATGTTACTTTTTTCATTTTAAATATTATTGTTTTAAGAATTATAAAATATTGTTACAAGTCACTAGACTCCCTTGTAATAGTAAGAGATACTTGATTGTTGGTTTTTTGAATAGGATAAGTATAATAAAGATTAAACATAACAGCTTTGGTAATGCTTTTTGGTTTTATTTTTAAAGCTATATTATCATTCTTTGTCTTAAATTCATCTGATATACTGTAGAAGAAACCATCTGCATCTTTGTTGTCTAATATGTTGTATGATATTGGTTTCCACTGTTCCCATCCTTTATCCTGCAAATCTTTTACTTGTTTTCTCAGCCAATTGAAAATATTTACCACTGTTACCGAATCAAGGTTTTCTGCTTTAAACTTGATTTTTCCGCTACCCTCAGTTATTTCAAATGATTTTAACATATTAGGTATAACTATCCCGTCTTTTTCCAAAGATTTTAATGCTTTTTCTTTTGGTGTTAATGTTTCTTGTTGTTCAGTGCTGTTTGTTTTTTCATTACTATTATTATCTCCACCACAAGAAAATAATACAGTACTAATTAATACAATTACAAAAAATAAGTTTACTTTTTTCATTTTCAAATCCTCCAATTTTAATTGTTTTTGATATTATTTGATTTTATTAAATTTTGCAATTTTTTAATCATATAGCTATAATATTCATCATATCTGTCGCTATAAAAATCTATTTTATAATTAACCGTGTTTTTTGATTTTTTTTCTAACTCCTGTTTAAATTCAGTCATTTCATCCATTAAATTTTTAATTTCTTTATTTGAAAGTTTTGGAAATTCTTGTTCTACTATTGCATCTCTAATATCTTTACTCCCCCTTCCTTTTAAAATATACTTTTTATACATTCTCATTGATTGAGGATAAATGTTCTTTAAGAAAATGCCTCTTTTAGTGAGAGTTATGGTTTTAATGTATTTGTCTTCAGCATTATTACCATGTATTATTTGTTGTAATGTATCTAATCTATTAAATAATGTGGTATCAAAAATGGAATTTGTTTTTGTTTTAAAATTATATTGATAGGCGTGTTTTGCCTGTTCAATATTTTTACTGATCTTTATACTATCTTTTTGATTAACAGCAAGGCGATAAGCTTTGTATATCTGATAATTTCTGATTGTCGGTAATTTGTAGAGAACGCCGGTATCGTTTACAATAAATCTTAAGGCTCTAATAGAGATTTCTCCCATAAAACCTATGTTTTGATATTCTCCGATTTGCGTAAGGGTATTGTTTTTTATATTGTAATGATAAACAGCTATTCTGTGGAACACGGTTTTTGATATTCCTCCATCAGGAAACTTTGCCAATCCGGTAGCCGGTCTGAAAAAGCTTTCAATACTGACAAAAGCAAAAGTTGTGCTATCCTTATTCCAAACCGCATCGTATGAGTTTTTTATGGATGATACCATAAAATCAGAATGGGTGCATGATGTAAGAATAACTATAAAGGCAAAGACTATTAATATTTGTAATTTGTTTTTCATTTGTTCCAACTAATATCAAATAGAGTTACCTCTTAACAAATTATTACAAAACCAACATCTTTTGTTGTTTGCGGCCAAATTTACAAATATTTTCTTTATTTGTTAAATAATTTTCATTTGTATTGATGATTTTGAAGGTTCAATTACACCAGCAAGGAAAAATCTTATCCATTGTTCCAATTTATTTTTCAATCTTATTTATGAATAATTGTAGTTAATTAAATATCCACGTGAATTTTATGAAATAAATGTATCTAATATTTCAAAAATATATTGGTTGTATTTACATATCTTTGCCTAATAAATATATTTTTTAGATTTGAAGAAAAGAATCATAGTATCGGTTAGTAACGATTTGTACAGCGATCAAAGAGTTAGGAAGGTTTGTAATAGTCTTTATAATTCCGGCTTTGAAATTGTTCTTCTTGGTAGAAAACTTCCAGATTCTAAAGAAGTAACTGATAGACCTTATTCTATTCGTAGATTTAAACTTACTTTTAAGTCAGGAGCTCTATTTTATACTTCTTTAAATATAAGACTGTTTTTATATTTATTATTTCATAAAGCTGATGTGCTTTTGGCAAATGATTTGGACACACTGTTGCCAAATTATTTAGTGTCTAAAATTAAAGGAATTCCTTTGGTTTACGATACTCATGAGTTGTTTACTGAGGTTCCGGAATTAGAAGATAGGTATTCTAAAAAAGTATGGGAATGGATAGAGGTGCTGATATTTCCAAAGTTGAAAAATGTATTTACTGTAAATGACTCAATAGCAAATATATATAATAAAAAATATGGTGTTGAAATTAATGTTATTAAAAATATTCCAACTCGATCTGAGGCTTTTGTTCCTGAAACAAAATCTGATTTAGGACTTGATAAAATAGGTAAATATATAATATTGCAAGGAGCGGGGATTAATATAGACAGGGGAGCAGAGGAACTTGTAGAAGCTATGAAATATGTTGATGCCGCATCATTGTTAATTGTTGGGAGTGGTGATGTTTTGCCAAAATTAAAAACCTTAGTAGAGGATTTGGACTTAAAGCAAAAAGTGATATTTATTGATAAACAGAGTCCGGCCAGGTTAAAGTCTTATACTTTTTATGCAGAAATAGGTATAAGCCTTGATAAGAATACCAATTTGAATTATAAATATAGTTTGCCAAATAAGATTTTTGATTATTTGCAGGTAGGGATTCCAATTTTAGCTTCTGATTTGCCCGAAATAAAAAAAGTAGTTTTGGGTTATAATGTAGGAGTTATTTGTAAAAATCATAAGCCAATGGAGATATCGAAATGTATAAATAATATGTTGGAAAGTAATGCCAAAGAAGAATTAAAAGATAACATCAAAAAAGCGTCTTCCATATTTTGCTGGGAGAACCAAGAAGATATACTTTTAAAAGTTTATAGAAAGTTCTTATGAGTAATAAACACTTACATATAATCTCTTTTGATGTTCCGTTTCCTGCTGATTATGGAGGAGTTATAGATGTTTATTATAAGCTGGAAGAATTAAATAAAGTAGGTGTTGAGATTCATTTGCATTGTTTTGAATATGGTCGCAAGCACTCTGCTGAGCTTGATAAATTATGTAATGAAGTAATTTATTATAAAAGAAATACAGCTTTACTTCAACATTTTAGTATTACACCTTATATCATTAAAAGTAGAATTTCATCAAAGTTAATACATAATCTCAAAAAAGATAACTACCCAATTTTGTGCGAAGGAATGCATACTTGTGGTATTTTAGGTTATTTCGAAAATCGAAAGATTATTTATCGTTCTTCTAATGTGGAGCATGTATATTATTATGAGTTGGCAAAAAAAGAAGGCTTATTTTATAAGAAAATATTTTTTGTAGCAGAGGCATTAAGGTTAAAATTATGGGAGAGAAACTTACGGAAGTCAAGTTTGTTCTTAACAGTAAATAAAAGTGAGAGAGATTATTATAATAAACGGTTTAAGGGAATTAAGATTGAGAATATTTATTCATTTTATAATCAAAAAATAAATTTATTGCCAGATTTTAATATAAAAACAAAAAACATACTTTTTCATGGTAATTTGAGCGTACAAGAAAATATAGAGACAGCTCAATATATTATCAGCGAGATAGCCATAAAATCAAATTATAATTTTATTATAGCAGGTAAAAGTCCGGACAGAAAGCTTATATCTTTAGCCGAAAAGCAAAGTAATGTTACAATTTTATCGGACCTTACTGAAAAGGAAATGAATAGGCAAATCTCACAAGCACAAATAAATCTTTTGTTGACAAAACAAACCACAGGATTAAAACTAAAGCTTTTAAATTCATTATATCAGGGTAAGTTTTGTATTGTAAATTATAATATGTTAGTGGGAACAGGTTTGGAATCTTGTGTTGATATTGCCAATACTAGTAGCGAAATACTTTCTAAGATAGAAGAGTTAATGCAGATAGATTTTACAGAAAGTCTATATTCAAAGCGTAAATCCTTAATTCCTACAGAGTTTGAGAATAAATTTAAAGTAGAACAAATGATAAAGCTAATATTTTAGTTAATATTTATGATATTTCAGTTTTAGTTTCTTCTTTGATTCTAGAATCTTCAAAATTTATCACTCTTCCAGGGAATTTTTCAATAAGAGTATAGTCATGTGTTGCCATGATTACGGCACTACCACTTCTGGCAATACTATGCAATAGTTCCATGATTCCTTTGGAAGTTTCAGGATCAAGATTACCGGTAGGCTCGTCAGCAAGGATTAAATATGGCTCATTTATTAGAGCTCTGGCAATTACTATTCTTTGTTGTTCCCCACCCGAAAGCTGATGCGGCATTTTATGTCCTTTAAGTTCCATGCCTACTTTTTTTAGCACTTCTTCGAGTCGTTGTTCGATTTTCTTTTTGTCATTCCATTTTGTAGCCTTCATTACAAAAATCAGGTTATCACGAACAGACCTATCCATCAGTAGTTGAAAGTCTTGAAAAACAATTCCTAGTTTACGTCTTAATAGAGGTATTTGTTTGTTTTTTATTTTAGTTAGATCATAGCCTACTACATTTGCTATTCCTTTTTCAATAGGTAAATCGGCATATAGAACTTTCATTAGGCTACTTTTTCCTGTACCGGTTCTGCCAACAAAATAAATAAACTCACCTTTATTAACTTCAATATTAACATCTTGTAATACTAATAAATCTCTTTGGTAAACAGAAATATCTTTTAACTCTACTAAAATATCCATCTATAACTATTATTAAATTGTTTAAATCTTCTTTAATTCACCAAAAGCCAAAACAGGTAAAGTCTTTTCCACTAAATCAGCATATTGAATTAAGTTAAATTTTTCTAAGCCTTCACGAGGTTTGTCAGCTCTAAAATATGCTATAAGTGTGAAATTGTCATCTCTAAATTGTACATAATCAGGGATTTTGTGTCCACCCTTTATTTTCAAAATATACATCTGTTGTCTATTTAGTTTCAAATACGAAAGTAATCATTTTTTTAGCTCTTAGTTTATGATTAAAAAATATTTTTTTGAAGCTTAATTATTTATATATTAGCACCCTACAATATTTATTACTATATAGACTGTGGAATTTTACTAAAATCTAATAATCATAACGGAAGTATTAAGTAAATTTGTTTTAACTTTAACTATCTGGTGTATTGGAATTTCCAATTTATGATATAAATATTGTATTATTCATTGAATCATGAGGCTAATACTTTTTATATCGTTTGTTTTTTTTAGTCCTTTTTTGTTTGGGCAAAATCAATATATCAATTTTGTTAATGATGGTAGCAATTCAAATTCTATCAATGTTAATAGAATAGTAAATGATTTTGGTACTGATGGATTAAAAGTCAGGTATGATTTTAGCAGCGCTATTGTTCATAATCAATTGTGGCGTAGCTCTTTTTATAACTATTTTTATATTAAAGGTTTCTCTCAATTGCAAGAACTTGGTAAACCCATGTTGCCTGTACATACTGATTTGATTTTTATTCCTGAAGGAGCAAGTATAAATATAACTATTAGTAAGTTAACATCAACTATATATAATAATTTTAATATTCTACCAGCTCAAACTGAAGCAACTGACTTAAGTAGTAATAATAATAAAACATCATATTACGACAGTGTGCTATATTATAGCAATTCGCTTTTCCCTTCAGAAGCCGTTCAACTAAAGAAAATATTAGAAATAAGAGGTCAGCACTTTGCAGTTGTGGAGGTATATCCCATGCAGATAAATCCTTTTCAAGAGCAGTTAAGTTTACATTCAACTATTGAATATAGTGTTAGTTTCAGTAGTGTGCCAAGATTTATTAATTACTCAAATTATAGCTATAATTTCTTAAAGCATATTCCTAATATGGTTATTAATAAACCTAAACTACAGAATTCAATTAATAGTTATATTATGAATAATAAGCCGGATATGCAAATTGGAAATACCAATTATGTTATTGTGTGTCCTCAAGAATTTATAAAAGCAGCAGACACTCTTGCAAAATGGAAGTCACAATTGGGTTATAAAGTAAAAATATTGCAAGATATAAATATATCAACTGTCAGTTTAAAGAATAAGCTTCGCATGATTTATAATGATTCTTTATCCAATTTAGAATATGTATTAATTCTGGGTGATTATGAGCAAGTCCCATCCAAAAGTGTTTTTGTAAATGGAAAAGACGTTTATACAGATAATTACTATGCTTGCTTTGGTGATAGTAATGATGTATTTCCGGATGTAGCTATTGGAAGAATTTCAGTACACAGTTTAGCTTCGGCTTTTAATACTGTTAATAAAATTATAGAATACGAAAAGCATCCGAGTTTCAACATGGCATTT